>NZ_CP011402.1:0-305781 GCF_001643775.1 Denitrobacterium detoxificans
AAAACTCAACACCGAGGTACTAATACAATATGCAAGGCGAAAACATCGATGCGGTGTGGCAATCGATCACAGCGCATATAAAGACATACGACAACATGGACTCATCGCAGATCGATGCGTTCTTCACCCGTTTGCAGCCCCAGGCATTCAGCGAGGGGTATCTGATGCTCACGGCGGATACCGATTTCATCCGCAAGTGGATCGAATCCCACTACATGCAAGTTATCAAGCAGGCGCTCGAGGAAATCTATCGTGTACCGTTCACCATTCAAATCGAAGTGGACCCCACGTCGAAGTCGCCCATCGTTCCCGCCGCAGCTCCTGCCGTGCCCGCCCCGGCTCCCGCTGCGCAGCCCGTGCAGCCCGCTCCCGCACCCGTGGCCGCCGCTCCCGTGGCGCAGCCAAGCGCACCCATGCAGGCAGAATCCGCACCGGCACAGCCCACTGCAAGCGACGGCATGTTCTCGGTCTCTTCGTACTTGTTCGATAACTTCGTACGCGGAACCTCGAATCGCATGGCCTATTCCATGGCCATCGCCGTTGCGGAAACCCCCGGCTCAAATCAGCTAAACCCCCTGTTCATCTATGGCAAATCCGGTTTGGGCAAAACGCACTTACTGCGCTCTATCCAAAACTACGTTCAGGGCAACTACCCTCACATGCGCTCGGTCTACGTAGACACGATGGAACTCGTCAACGATTACACCGACGCCGCTATCAGCAACAACCCGAAGGCATTCACCGAATTCAAACAGCGTTACGAAAACGCCGACGTGCTGCTCATCGACGACGTTCAGGGTCTGCAAGGCCGCAAGGAAACGCTGAACATGGTGTTCCAGATCATGAACCGCATGATCGACAGCGGAAAGCAAGTCGTCCTTTCGGCCGACCGCGCGCCGAAGAACATCGACATCGACGAACGCTACAAGAGCCGTTTCAACATGGGCGGCACGTGCGATATCCAGCCTCCCGAGCTGGAAACGAAGATGGGCATCATTCGCAAGTTCATCGAAGAATGCAAAATGGCGGGTGGCGGGAACTTCGACATTCCCAACGACGTGCAGGAGTACATCGCCAAAAACTCCAGTTCCAACGTTCGCGAGCTGAAAAGCGCCGTTACGAAGGTCCTCTTCGAGCTCCGCAACGGTGGATGCGAGGAAATCACCATCGAAGAAGCTTCGCGCTTGCTTTCCGACCATTTCAGCGGTGGCGCCATGAAAAAGCTCACCATTGGGGAAGTGCAGGCATGCGTCGAGCGGTTCTACAACGTAAGCCATTCCGATTTGGTGGGCAAGAAGCGTTCCGCGAACATCACGCATGCACGCCAGATAGCCATTTACCTATGCAGAACCATGATTGACATCCCATTCAAGACCATTGGCGAGGAATTCAACCGCGATCACTCCACGATCATGTACTCGTACCGTTGCGTCGACGAGAAGGTAAAGGAAAGCCGCCCGGTTAACGAAGAGCTCGAATTGCTCCGCCAAATGATCCTTGATCAGTAGGTGGGAAACCGCGACGAAAGCCGTGGGAAACGTAGTGGAAAACAAAGGATGAAAAAGGAAAGATAACGTAATCAATAAAATATGGGGAAAACGATAGCAGGTTATCAACGATGGATTTGAAATAATTTCTAGCGCTTGACCTGGTATTTCCCGAGTTATCCACCAATCCACCGTGCTTATTACTATTATTAGTATTAATTAAATATATAAAAGAGGAAGGGAAGAGAACGTGAAGCTAAGCATCAACAAGAACGAACTCCAAACTGCATTGGGAGTCGTTGCAAAAGGCGCTACTACGCGCTCAACGCTTCCCATCCTCTCAGGCATTCTCCTGAAGGCATACGAAGATACGCTTACGCTGGAAGCAACCAACATGGAACTATCCGTGCGTTGCTCTTTGCCGGCACTCATTGAAGAAGAGGGTTCTACCGTTATCCCCTCTAAGCTTATTACCGACGTCGTAAAGAGCCTTCCCGATTCAGCGGTGCATATCGAAACGAAGGAAGACACGGAAGAGGCGAAGGTTCTCTGCGATACGTCCTCCTTCTCCATCAAGACGCTCAACGCAGAAGACTTCCCTGGCTTCCCAGAGGTAAACGGCGAAGATCGCATTACCATTCCCTTTTCCACGTTCTCTCATATGGTGCGTCGCGTGGCACGTATCGTCTCGAAGGATGAATCGCGTGCCATTCTTACGGGCGTGCTTATCGAAGCGGGGGATAACATTCTGCGCATGGTGGCAACCGACTCGTATCGTCTTGCCGTAACCGATACCGACTTCGAGGGGATTGTCGATTTCAATGCCGTCATTGCAAGTTCGTTCCTTTCGGAGCTTGCATCGCTGCCCGAAGGCAACGAAACCATCGACCTCGCGCTCGCCGAGAATCAGATCATTGCCACGTATGGCAATACGACATTCGTGAATCGCCGTATCGAAGGCAACTTCCCGCGTTACAACCAGCTCATTCCCGATACGCACGAAACGCGTGCGGTATACGACACCAAGCAGCTCATGGAAGCCGTTAAGCGCACGTCGGTACTTAGCAATAAGACGGCTCCGGTGAAGTTCGACCTCAATGGCGCTTCCCAGACCACGCAGATTTCCACGGCAAGCAAGGACATTGGCGCGGCAAGTGAGACCATTGTTTCCTCCATGGAGGGTGGCGACGCCGTTATCGCCTTCAACTTTGGCTATGTTATCGATGGTCTGTCGAGCGTGGAAACCGACAAGGTGTACTTGGAATTGCAGGGCTCCCAGAGGCCCGGCATCTTCAAGTCGGAGGAAACCGAGCGTTTCCTGTACCTCATCATGCCCGTTCGCCTGTAGGTAACGCATGGCGCAAGCCGAATACTCCCCATCGCAAACGCCTGGCATGAGGCTGAGCTGTCTTTCCCTGCGCGATTTCAGGAACTATCGTTCCTTCGAGCTTTCCAACATTGGGGCTCTTACCATCTTGGTGGGCCCCAATGCAGTGGGGAAGACAAGTGCCGTGGAAGGAATCAGCCTGCTTACGGCATGCTCGTCTTTCCGTACGACGCAGGCCGCCCAAATGATCAAGTGGGGTTGCGAAACCGCACAGCTGGAAGCGAAGTTTCAAAGCTCTTCGCGCGAAGTCGACATGGGCCTTACCATTTCCGCTGGTCGCCGTTCATATCGCATGAATGGAAAGCCGCGCAAGGCTGCGGATGTGCGGGGGCTTGTGCCTGCCGTATCCTTCACGCCCGATGACTTGCATCTTGCGAAGGGTGCCGCTTCCGCGCGCCGTGACGCCATCGACAGCGTGGGCGTTCAGCTCTCTAGGAACTTCTACAGCGTGTGTGTGGACTATCGCAAGCTCGTGAAGCAAAAGAACCAGGCACTGAAGGACGAGCTTCCCGATGCGTATATTGAAAGTCTGAATGATGTGCTCGTACGTGTGGGCGTGCAGGTGCTCATTCACCGACTGCAGGTGCTCGACCGTCTGCGCCCTCATTTCCAGTCGTACTATCGCGAGATAACGGGTGGGGGAGAGGAAGCGAGCGTTCTGTATGCCCCTTGCTGGGCGAAGGATGCTCCTCTGGAGCCCGGGTCTCTTACGCGCGATGATGCCCTTGCTCAGCTAACGTCCTACATGGGCTCCCGCGCCATTGCCGAACGCGCTCGCAAGCGTTGTCTGGTGGGCCCGCATGCCGATGCCGTCACGTTTACGGTGGATGGCCACGATGCGGCGCATTTTGCCAGCCAGGGGCAGCAGCGTTCAATCGTGCTTGCGTGGAAGCTTGCTGAGGCGGCGGTGATAGCTGCGGCAACTGGCAATGCTCCCTTGCTGCTGCTCGACGATGTCATGAGCGAACTCGACGATGCACGCCGCTCGTACTTCATGAATTTCATTGCGGGCGACATGCAGGCGTTCATCACCACCACGCATACCGACTATTTCACGGATGACATGCTCGCCCGAGCCGATATCATTACATTGGATGGATCCGAAGCGTTTGTGGGAGGTGCCCGTGAAGATTAATTCCGGCAGCAGGGGTTCCGCTCCCTATCGTGGTGGGATGTCGGGGTTCCTTTCTAACATCCCCGAATTTGACGAGGGCGAAATCCGCAAGGCCCAGCGCATCGCACAGGTGCGCGACATGTGGAAGGACCTCGTGGAGCCCATCATTCTCCAGCACACCAACAACGTGTACGTGTTCACCAAGGACGGCCGTCGCGAAATGCACGTGTATGTGGACGAAAGCATTTATGCCGCCGAGCTGAACAACCGTCGCGAATTGCTGAAGTGGCAATGCCGCGAGAAGTTTGGCGAGGAAATCGATCTCTTCGACATTCACATTTCGCATGGGCGCAGCAAGCGGAACCATCCCTATGCCGAGGACGCCGATGTGCAGCGTGCCGCGAAGGCTGCTGCGCCTGTGGTGCCCCTTACGGAAGAAGAACGCCAGCGCGTAGAAGAGGCCTGCGCCTCCATTCCCGACCCCGTGCTGAAAGAGAAATTCAAAAAGGCGATGATTTCCGATTTGGAGTGGAAGAAGTCGGAGTAACGGGATTTTTCCCAAAAAAGAGGCAAGATAGGGCTGAGACGCGCTCTGAATGCCCTTAAATCGTACAAATCGCTCTATTCCCATATATGTATGGTAGAATTCTACTGTTTACCGCAAGGTTGCTCCATCCAAAATCGTTGTGCAAAGGAGAAGAGCGTGGCAGATAACAAACCATCGCATTACGATGGAAAAGATATTCAGGTTCTGGAGGGTCTTGAGCCTGTTCGCAAGCGCCCTGGCATGTACATTGGCTCCACGAGCGTCCGCGGCCTCCATCACCTGGTATACGAGGTTGTCGACAATGCCGTCGACGAGGCACTTGCCGGATATTGTACCGACATTCAGGTCTGGATCTGCGAAGATGGCAGCGTGAAGGTGCGCGACAACGGTCGTGGCATTCCCGTCGACGAGCATCCGAAGGAAAAGATCCCCACGGTCGAAGTTGTTCTTACCATCCTGCATGCAGGCGGTAAGTTCGGCGGTGACGGCTATAAGGTATCCGGCGGTCTTCATGGCGTAGGCGTCTCGGTTGTAAACGCCCTTTCCACCAAGATGATCGTGCAGGTTTGCCGCGATGGCAAGGAATACGAAATCTCGTTCAGCCGCGGCAAGACCGTCGAGAAGCTTCACGAGATCGGAACTGCCGACCAAACCGGTACTACCGTGCAGTTCTGGCCCGATGCCGAAATCTTCACCGAGACCACCGTCTTCAGCTACACCACGCTTTCCGATCGCTTCCGCGAGATGGCCTTTCTGAATAAGGGTCTGAAGATCACGCTGCACGACGAACGTGAAAAGGATGCTGATGGCAACATGTTGGAAGAGACGTTCCAGTATGCCGACGGAATCAAGGACTTCGTGCGTTACCTGAACGAGGGCAAGAGCGAGATCATGAACCCGCAGCCCATCTACTTCGACGCGCAGGGTCCTGCCGGCGAAGTGGAAATCGCCATGCAGTGGACGGGTTCCTATTCCGCTAACTCGGTATTCTCGTTCGCCAATAACATCAACACCATCGAAGGTGGTACGCACCTCGACGGCTTCAAGCAGGCCGTCACGCGTACGCTGAACGACTACGCCCGCGCAAAGGGCTTGCTGAAGGAGAAGGACAGCAACCTCACCGGCGACGACTGCCGTGAGGGTCTGGCTGCCGTCATTTCCGTTAAGCTGCACGAGCCCCAGTTCGAGGGCCAGACAAAGACCAAGCTCGGCAATTCCGAGATGCGCGCTCTGGTGAGCAATGCCGTCACCAAGGGCCTGGGTGAATACCTGGAGGAAAACCCGGGGCCGGGCAAGCAGATCATCAACAAGGCTTCTCAGGCTCTGAAAGCCCGCGAAGCGGCCCGCAAGGCTCGCGAGATGACGCGCCGCAAAGGCGTTCTGGAATCCTTCGCCCTGCCTGGCAAGCTGGCCGACTGTAGCAGCAAGGATGCTGCCGAGTGCGAAATGTTCATTGTGGAGGGCGATTCCGCAGGTGGTTCGGCCAAGCAGGCCCGCGATCGCAAGTACCAGGCAATCCTTCCGCTGCGCGGCAAGATCCTGAACGTGGAACGTGCCGGCCTTCATCGTGCGCTTTCCAGCGACACCATTTCCTCGCTCATTACCGCCATTGGCACGAACATCGGCGAGGAGTTCGACGCTGAAAAGGCCCGTTACCATCGCATCATCATCATGACCGATGCTGATGTCGACGGTGCGCACATTCAGATTCTGCTGCTCACGTTCTTCTATCGCTACATGCCCGAGCTCATCAATCGTGGCTACATCTACATTGCCATGCCTCCGCTGTATGGCATCAAGGATGGCAAGAAGAAGATTCGCTACTGCTACAACGATGACGCTCTCGCCGAGGCCATGAAGGATTACCCGGCAGACAAGAAGCCTACCGTTCAGCGTTACAAGGGTCTGGGCGAAATGGACCCCGATCAGCTGTGGGAAACCACCATGGAACCCAATCTGCGCATGCTGAAGCAGGTGAGCATCGAGGATGCCGCCGCTGCCGAACGCGCGGTCAGCGAGCTCATGGGTGACCAGGTAGAGCCCCGCAAGGAATACATCCAGCGTCACGCCAAGGACGTGCGCTTCCTGGATATCTAAGCCCCGAACGCAGCTAATCTGAAAAAGGAGTTACACGGTGGCAGACGAAACCAAAGACACCGCCTCGAACGAGGAAGAGAATAACGAAGCAACCGAAACCGAGGTAGCGGAAGAAGACCGCTCCGCCGAGGAAATTGCCATGGCGGCCCAGGTTGTTCCCGCCGATCTGAGCGAGCAGATGCGCCAGTCGTTTATCGAGTATTCGATGAGCGTTATCGTGGCGCGCGCCCTGCCCGACGTTCGCGACGGCCTGAAGCCCGTTCATCGTCGTATTCTGTACGCCATGAACGAAAGCGGCATTTTGCCCACGCGTCCGCATGCCAAGTCGGCTCGTACCGTCGGTGACGTTATCGGTAAGTACCATCCCCACGGCGACTCTGCCGTATATGACACCATGGTGCGCTTGGCTCAGCCGTTCTCGATGAGCGTCCCGCTGGTCGATGGCCATGGCAACTTCGGTTCCATCGACGGTGACAGCGCCGCTGCCATGCGTTATACGGAAGCCCGTCTGGCTAAGCCGGCTATGGAGCTGCTGCGCGACCTCGATAAGGAAACGGTCGATTGGCAGCCCAACTACGACGAGAGCCTGCGTGAGCCGAAGGTTCTGCCTTCGCGTTTCCCCAACCTGCTGGTAAACGGCAGCCAGGGCATCGCCGTAGGCATGGCTACGAACATTCCGCCGCATAACCTGGGCGAAGTCATCGACGCGACGAACCTCATGATGGAAAACCCCGATGTCACCACCGAGGACCTCATGAAGGTCATGCCCGGCCCCGATTTCCCCACGGGTGCTGTCATCATGGGTCGCAAGGGCATTCGCGATGCGTATGAAACGGGTCGTGGCTCGCTGACGCTGCGCGCGAAGTGCGAGTTCGACGAAAAGAAGAATGGCCGCCAGATGATCATCGTGAAGGAAATTCCCTACATGGTGAACCGCGCCAAGCTTCTGCAGAAGATCGGCGAGCTCATTCGCGACAAGAAGCTTCCCGAAATCTCGAACGTGCACGATGGCGCCGACCGCCATGGCATCGACATCATCATCGAGCTGAAGAAGGATGCCATTCCTCAAGTGGTGCTGAACAAGCTGTTCAAGCACACCCAGCTGCAGACTACGTTTGGCGTGAACATGCTGGCCCTGGTCGATGACGTGCCGCATACCCTTTCCCTGAAGGAAGTGCTGCACTACTACATCGAGCACCAGATGGACGTCATCACTCGTCGTACGCGCTACGACCTGCAGAAGGCCGAAGAGCGTGCCCACATCGTGCGCGGCCTGCTCATCGCCCTCGACCACATCGACGAGGTCATCAAGACCATTCGCTCTTCCAAGACCGACAAGGAAGCGCGCGAACGCTTGATCGAGCAGTTCGGCCTCGACGAGATTCAGGCTAACGCCATCTTGGAGATGCGCCTGCGTCGTCTGACCGGCTTGGAATACGAAAAGCTCCAGGATGAGTTGAACGAACTGGAAGAGAAGATTGCCTACTACAAGCGCGTTCTCGAGGATGAAAACCTGGTGAAGGAAATCATCCGTGACGAGCTTCTGGAGATCAAGAAGAAATACAACACCGAGCGCAAGACGGTTATCACGGCTTCTTCCTCCACCGACATCAATGTGGAAGACCTCATCGCCGACGAGGACATGGTCGTTACGCTTACCAAGGGCGGCTACATCAAGCGCATTCCGCTTGCCACGTATCGCCAGCAGAAGCGTGGCGGCAAGGGCATGTCGGGTGTGAACCTGAAGGATGACGACTTCGTCGAGCACTTGTTCGTGGCCAGCACCCATGCGTACATGCTGTTCTTCAGCTCGCGCGGTAGGGTGTATCGCCTGAAGGTGTACGAGATTCCCGAGGCTGGCCGCCATGCGCGCGGTACCGCCATCGTGAACCTGCTGCAGCTCGACAGGCAGGCAGGCGAGACCGTGGCCAGTGTTATCGCTACGAAGGACTTCCCCGAAGAGGAATATCTGATGTTCGCCACCGCTCAAGGCATGGTGAAGAAGACTTCGATGAGCCTGTACGACCGTACGCGTCGCGACGGCCTGATTGCCATCAACCTGAAGGAGGAAGACGAGCTCATCGACGTGAAGCGCGTGGCTCCTGGCCAGAGCGTCGTCATGGTTTCCAGCGCCGGTAAGGCTATCTGCTGGGATGAGGGCGAGGTTCGCGCCATGGGTCGCGACACCATGGGCGTGCGCGGCATGACGCTTGCCGACGGTGCCCGCTTGCTGAGCATGTCGATCGTGCGCGGTGAGAGCGACCTGTTCGTCATCACCGAGCGTGGCTATGGTAAGCGTACTCCCATGAGCGAGTATCCGAATCACCACCGTGGCGGTCAGGGCGTGTTCACCATCGCTATGACCGACAAGAAGGGCCAGCTTGCTGCTGCCAAGGTCGTGAACGAGGAAGAGGAAGTCATCATCATCACCGAAGAGGGCATCCTCGTGCGTACCGCCGTTGCGGGCATCTCGCAGCTCGGCCGCAATACGCAGGGCGTGCGCGTCATGGACGTTGCCGAAAAGGACAAGGTAACGGCCGTGGGCATTGCGGACGATTCCGAGGAACGTCATCAGCAGCTCGCTGGCGGGGAAGAAGATGGCGAAGGTATAAGCCAGGAAGCTGTCAAAAGCCAGGAATCCGCTGAGCCGGTTACCGAGGAAGGCGCTGAGGAATAGCCTCTAACCCCGGTGTTTCACATGAAACATTAAGGAGCCGGCTTCGTGCCGGCTCCTTTTCTATGCGCTGTTGGATTGTCTGATTGAGAGCTTGCTATTCGAGGAAATCGTCGGGGTGAAGGTTCTTCACGAACGAGTGGAATTCCTTGATTTCCTCTTGGTCGTCTTTATCGCTGTGGAAGAGGAAGGGGAACGACGTCTTCTGCAGAACGTCCTCGTCCATGAAAATGGGCGCGCCTTGGCGTACCGCGAGCGAGATGGCATCGCTGGGGCGCGCATCGAGTTCGATGGTGCGATCCCCCTGATGCAGGATAAGGTGGGCGTAGAAGGTCTGTTCCTTCTGCGCTACGATTTCTACCCGCAAAATAGTTGCATCCAAGCTTGTGAGTGCGTTCATCATGAGGTCATGCGTCATGGGGCGTGCGAAATGTGCATTCTCCAAAGACATGCCAAGCTGCGATGCTTCCACTACGCCCAACCAAATGGGGACAATGCGGCAGTCGCGATGCTTCTCGAAATCTTCAGTGGGACAGAGGACCAAAATCGAAGGATTTGGAGCGTTCGTAACCACTAAAGTCTGTACAGACATCTGAATCATTACGGTTTACCCCCTCATAATCCCAGCATGTTATAATCAATTGTGAACTTTCTCCATACTATCAGATTTATCTTGCACAAAAGGGGTGGGGAGGGTATTCTAATCAAGCGCGTTTTCGCGGGCCCGTAGCTCAGTTGGTTAGAGCGCACGCCTGATAAGCGTGAGGTCGCTGGTTCAAATCCATTCGGGCCCACCATTTTGTCGATAAACGCTCCACCGTGAGCCGAGTTTGCCGGTGGAGCGTTTATTAATATCTAGCAGCGAAAACGACTTACATATTTGGGGCATTAGCTCAGCTGGGAGAGCGCGGGCTTTGCAAGCCTGAGGTCAGGGGTTCGATCCCCCTATGCTCCACCAAATTTATTAGGTCCAGAAATGGGCCTTTTTCTTTTATCTTCCTGGTTGCGATTAGGAGCATAGGGGGATCGAACCCCGAGAGGGCGAAAGCCGTTAAGCATTCGCCCCAGTGGGGCGAATGTAGGCTTTCGGGCGGAGCGCGTAAGCGCGGAGCCGGGATGCTGCGCCGCAGGCGCAGCATGCGCATCCCCCTATGCTCCACCAACCATTTAAAAGAGGCCATAGGCCTCTTTTTCATTATTCTGCACAGTGCACCCCATCTAGTCCCTTGTGCTCGGCCTTACGTAGCGTTAGTACGCTACGGCCTCGCGGCGGGGCTATCTGGGGCACCCTGAGCAGAATTAGGCTGAGGGGATCGAACCCCGAGAGGGGGCGAACAGTCCAGTGGACGTTTCGCAAAGGAGCGCGAAGCGCGACGTCCGCAGACGCAAGCGAAGCGCCGCGGCTGCCGCATCCCCCTATGCTCCACCAACCACCCAAGGGGTCCTTTGGGTGTGAATCTTCGGACGCATCCGTGCTCCTTGTCGAATTCCATGCCAACGATGAAGGGTACATCATCGATGATGACGTCTTTTAGCCTTCATTCCCAGATTCCTCCTCGCGGATGCGTCTTGACCTCACCTTGGGTTCAGGTTGCAAAATGAGCGTAGACTGGATGGTGGGGTAGCTAGACGGCTGGCTCTTGTGGCGTTGAGCGCATTAGGGCGGTCCGAGGAAAAGAGTGTGACATGGCTGAGAGTTTCTATGAAGACGGCAGCGAATTGACGTCCGATCAGATTTCTTACTTTCTGGAGTGCATGAATTCGGGTGAGGAAGTCGAGGCGGGAAGCGAAGTACATCGCCTCATGACGGCTGCGTCAGAACGAGCGATGCGCATTACATCGCGTATGAATGCGCAATTCACCAGTTTGTCCCATGTGCGAGAACAGCTCGAGGAGCTGTGGATGTGTGACCTGCCTGAAAGCATGGGATTGTTCCCGCCCTTTACAACTGACTGTGGGCTTAATACGCACGTAGGCGAAGGTGTATTTATCAACGCGGGATGTCGCTTTCAGGATCAGGGCGGTATCTACATCGGAGATCGCGCGCTCATTGGGCACAACTGCGTTATCACCACGCTTAACCACAATATGGATCCGGCTCTCCGTGCAAATTTGCTGCCAGCGCCTGTGCATATCGAAGCAGATGCATGGCTGGGCGCGAATGTCACGGTGCTTCCGGGTGTAACTATTGGCGAAGGCGCCGTGGTTGCCGCTGGTGCGGTTGTGACGAAAGACGTCCCCGCACGCACGGTTGTGGGTGGCGTTCCTGCAAAGGTAATTAAAGAGCTCGCGTAGCGGAGGCCATCCACCACGCATCTGCTCGGCGTGAACAAGCTTCCGTCCCTTGTTCATGGGGCTTGTCGCAGTATCGTTACGACTTGCTCGTGGTCATTGTGCGCCGTATGCGAACCCGAAATAATAATAGGCAATCGCTTTGTTCCACTTCGAATCATGCGAAGGAGCGGGCCATGGATGCTATCAAGGCGCCTAAGAGGGATTTCCTTTGGATAGTCCTGTTCCTCGTTGTGCTCATCAATGGCTTCGAAGCGGGCGGCTATCAGGCCAGCATCTGGCACATCGGAGAAGAGTTCGACCTTTCCCTTACGTCAATGGGGCTCTTCGCTGCCATGGAGCTCTTCGCCACCATGCTCGCGCCCATTCTGCTGGGCAAGTGGGCGGATAGCGTACGGAAGTCTACGAGCATCACCATTATGCTGGGCATACAGATTGCCGCCGCCCTTATTGCCGTCTTTGCGGCGTCTGACGCATTCTTCCTCTTCAGCATCTTCTTCTTGGGGCTCACGACAAGTGCCTTGCAATTCATCTCCATCGCCGCCGTCGCGGATGCGTATCCTGTTACCGGCGGAAGAAAGGTGGCGTATATCACGATGATGTACGCCCTTGGGGCCTTGCTTGCCCCCTTGGTGGTCGATTTCTATCTTCAGCAAGGTCTTGATTGGCGTACGCTGTTCGGCATTCTTGCCGTTGGCAGTGTGTGCGTGTTGGTGGGAATTGTTCGTTGCGGTGGGGAGCCGCGCGAGGCAAGGCCCGCGCAGGCTGAAGGCAAGGGGTTTGCGGGGCGCTTCGTGCTGTCGGCAATCCTCTTGCTGAGCGTCATCATGTGCATTTACGTGGGCTTCGAAAATGGATTCACCTATTTCGTCGACACGCTGTTCACCGATGTATTGCAGTCGTCAAACGGGAAGATTGCCCTGTCGATCTTCTGGGCGGTCATGATTCCATCGCGCTTCCTGGTTGGGCGATTCGATAAGCACGCGAAGAAGATTCTCATCGCCGCCATCATCACCATCCCATGCGCGATGCTGCTGCTCTCGGCGAGCACCAATCCGGCGATGGTCATGTTCATGTGCGTCCCTCTGGGGTTTGCAAGTGGCGCGATCTATCCTTGCGTGCTTACCATCATGCTTCCGTTCGCCGGGAAGCAAACAGCCACCGCAACGGGTATTATCACGGCTGCTACAGGCATTGGCGGCGTGGCATTTACGGCCCTGATGGGGTTCATGGCCGATTCGCTGGGCGTGCAAAATGCAATGCTTGCGTTGGTGAGTTTCTTCATCCTGTCGCTTGTATCGGCGCTCATCGTCATCAAGCGGAGTAACGACGTCGAGTCCGCGTAGCTCCGTATAGCCTGATTTTCCTTCATATGCCTGAAGCGAAGTGGACCTTTAGCCTGTTTGGGGCTCATTTCCGTAAATCCTTTTCGGTACAATAGGGGCGCAGGGATACGGAGGGCAACCCATGGACCAGGCTCTTATTCGACAATACAAGCTTATTTCGTCGATTCAGTCGCAGATATCGAAGTCGTCTACGCTCGAAGAGGCCTTGCATGGGGCAATGCGCCTTATTCGGGAAGCCACGAATGTCGAGTCGATTGTTATTTGGTGCGTGGACCAATTGGATGAAACGCGGCTTCGACCGCTGTTCTGGATTGCCGATCGCGATATCTCTGCTCAGGTTTGCGAAGTGGGGCAGGGCGTTGTCGGTAAGGTGTATGAGCAACAGCAGGCGGCTCGTTATCTCGATTATTCGGGTGAATTCGCTGCTTCCCACCCCCTAGCCGAATCTGATTCGTTGGGCTTCGACGTTCGATCGATGGTGGTCGTTCCCTTTTCAAGCATACGCAGCGATTTGGGCTGCATTCAATTTATCGGCCAATCGGATGGAGCCCTGTTTTCTGAAGATGATGCCGATACATTTGAGATTGCCGTTACGCTGGCATCTCTTTCGATTGACCAGAATCAGGAAATAGCCGCGCAGGAGTGGAAGCCTGGCAAGAAGCTGCTTTCCCTGCAGGGTATTACGCGCGAATTCCAGAATGGCGATACCATCACGCACGTTTTGAATGGCGTCAACTTGGATGTATACGAAGGGGAATTTCTGGCGCTTCTTGGTGAGAGTGGCTGCGGAAAAACGACGTTGCTCAACATCGTGGGAGGATTGGATACCGCAACCTCGGGAAAGGTCTTTTTTGGCGAGCAGGACCTTACGGGTGCTTCACGCCGTAAGCTCACCGCTTATCGTAGAGAGAACTTGGGGTTTGTTTTTCAGGCGTACAACCTTATGCCGAACCTTACGGCGTTGCAAAACGTGCAGCTCATCGCGGAATTGGTTGATGACCCCATGGACCCCGAAGAGGCGCTAGCCATGGTTGGGCTTTCTGAGCGCCTGCATAATTATCCGTCGCAGCTTTCTGGCGGCCAGCAACAACGCGTGTCCATTGCTCGTGCGTTGGTGAAACGCCCGCGACTTATTCTTGCAGACGAACCAACGGCGGCGCTTGACTACGCCACGAGTATCGAGGTTTTGCAGGTGTTTGAGCGAGTGATTGCAAACGGAACCACGCTCGTCATGGTGACTCACAATGAGGAAATCGCGCGCATGGCCGATCGCATTGTGCGCCTGCGCGTTGGAAAGACGTACGAAGTCACCATTAATAGGCATCGTGCCCAGGCTGCTGACCTCGTGTGGTAGGTGCCATGAAACGCGCGCGGCTCATAGATTTGCTAACTACCATTCGTTCGACCATTGTGTCGTTCGTCTCTATCGTCATCTTCGTGGCGTTGGCGGTTGCGGTCTTTTTGGGCATTGGCTGGTCTGGCGAAGCTCTTAAGCATGCCGCACAAGAGGAATTCAATAGCAATTCTCTCTACGACCTGGAAATTGAGTTTCCCTATGGACTTACCGAAAGCGACATTGATGCTCTGCGCTCGCTTGAGGGCGTAACCGATGTGGAAGCGGGGCAGGTTGCCTACCAGTTCGTCAAACATGGCGATACGACGTACCTCACGCGCATTGCCTCATGTGGCGAGCGCATTGATACGTTCACGCTCGTTTCCGGTTCGCTGCCCACAGGCGATAAAGAGATTGCTCTTGAGGCGCATGCCGCCGCTCAAAGAGGTATATCTGTCGGCGATACCGTTCACGTGCAAGTTGAGGAGGACAAGGGATATCTGAGGGAAAGCGATTTTACCGTCACGGCCCTCGTTGAATGTCCTGCGGAAATCTCGATCATGTCTACTACGTGGGGTTCCGCTCCTATTGGGGATGGCTCCATTGACTTGCTCGCCTGGGTTCCTTACGAAGCGTTCTCGTCGGATGCGTATCACGATGGGAGCACGGTCGTGAAGGTGCGTTCGAATGCCCTACGCATGGACAATGAGTTTTCCGAAGACTACACCACCGCATCCAAGGAACTGCAGACGCAGGTGGAGGAACTAGGTTCCAGGCTGGCGAAGGACCGTCATCAGAGTCTTGTTGACGAGGGTCAGTCGAAGGTGGACGAAGGCCAGCGTGCGCTTGATGATGGGTACGCCAAAATCGCAGAAGGCGAGCAGGCCATAGCGGATGCCGAGGCTCAGCTCGCAAGCGGTCAGCAACGCATCTCCAGCGGGGAAGCACAACTGGTGAGCGCAAAATCTCTGTATGCAGCCAAAAAGAGCTCGGGACGCGCTGAGTTGGATGAGGCTGCTGAAAAGCTCGATGCAGGCTGGGGCGAGTACGAGAAAAAGGCAGGGGAATTAGACGAAGCCTTCGAGGCGCGTGATGCGCTTGCCGCCCTAGTGGAGTCTATGGAAGAGGAAATAGATTCATCCGACCCGGATTATCAGGAAGAGCTCATCGAGCTGGCTGCGATGAAGGAGCAGCTAGCTGCCATGGACGAGGGGATTGACGAGGCTTCTTCGCAGTTGGACGCGGCACTTCTCGAATTAGAGGAGGGGGAGCAGCAGTACCAGGCGGGCGAAGAGGAATATGCGTCTCAAATTGCGGCGGCTCAATCCAAGATCGACTCTTCGACCGCGCAGTTGGAAAGCGGCCGTTCCGAGCTTGCCTCGGGTCAAGCTGAGCTCGACCAGAAGAAGGCCGAGCTTGAAGACGCGAAATCTCAGGTTGCCGAAAAGGATGCAGAGCTTTCCTCGGCGAAGGAGAAGCTGCAAGACCTGAAGGATGCCGAATACGATTGGGTCGTGCTTACGCGTTCGGCAAACGGAGGCGTCATATCAATTCGCGAATACGTCGACATAGTCGGTAGGCTCCGCATCAGCATGGCGCTTCTCTTTGTTTTCGTGGGCTTGTTCGTTTGTTATTCAGCCATTTCGCGCTTGGTGCTGGAAACGACGCGCCAGATTGGCGTGAAAAAGGCAATGGGCATGACATCGCGCGAGATCACCATGATGATTCTCATGTACGCGGTGTTCTCCGTTGCCATCGGCATCACGCTGGGCATTGTGCTCGCTGCCTTTGTCGTTGAAGAAATCGTGCTTCCTACGCTTACCTCGACGTTTTACGTTACGGCCGAAAGGTGGTGGTCTCCGTGGGGAGCCACCTTGTTTGGCCTGGGAGAGCTATTACTCATCGTATTTTCTGCTTGGGCTGCCTGTCGCTTCGTGCTGAAGCATGATGCCGTTCATCTGTTGAATGACTCCCTTACCAGCAGGACGTCGCGCCTGTCGATTCTGTTGAGGCACGTTGTGGGCAAGCTGCCTATTTACACCCAGATTTCCGTGAATAATCTCCTTCACGATAGCAGGCGCGTGCTAGGTACCATTGTGGGCGTTGCGGGATGCACGGCGCTGGTGGTGTGTGCTGTTACGTTGAATAATGACGTCGGCGCCGGCATTGGAATTCAGTATCGCGATATCTATCACTTCAACGAGATTGTCACGCTCGACACCTCGAAAGATAATGCGGTCCAGGATATCCAGCGGCAGGTGAACGACTGTGGATGCGATACGTCGGTTCCCGTATTTCGAAGGGCGTTGTTGTTTCGCTGTCTGATGGTACGTCCTCTTCGGCAAACATTATGGTTCCAACCGAGCCTCAGTCCTTTGGCAGTGCGGTAACGCTCTATTCCACATCAGGTGATACCAAGGGGCAGCAATTAGACCTGGGGAGTGGGGGAGCGTGGGTCTCGTGCTCGTATCAGGAACATTACGGCGCCCAAGTGGGCGATGTCATAAGCGTTGTCGCTGGCGATGGGTCATCGTTTGATATCCCCATTGCCGGTTTCTTCCGTCATTATCTGATCGGCTACCAGATCATCATGGACGCCGAAACGTACGAATCGGTTTTCGGCGAAGAGGTCGTATCGAATGCGTTGCTCGTGCAGGCTCAGGGAGAAGTGCGGGAAAGCGTGAATTCCCTGCAACATGACGAGCGCGTATTTTCGATTGTGGATGATAGGGGTAGCCAGCAGGAGCAATTCGATTCCTTCCGGCAAGTTTCGCGAATCGTCGTATTGGTATACCTGGCGCTTTCTATTGCCATGTCAATCGTGGTATTGCTCAATCTGAACATCATGTTCGTGGAGGAGAAGAAGCGCGATCTTATCACGCTCATGGTATGCGGCTATTCGCTGGGCGATGCGAAGCGCTACATCTGGCGCGATAACGTGCTGCTTACCGTCATTGGCATCGTGTTCGGTGTTGCGCTGGGCGTCGTCACGGGCGTTATGTCCGTAATCGCAACCGAGGTTTCCTACGTGAGCCTGGTGAAGACACCCGATCTTGTGGCTTGCGTTTGCGGTATTGCCGTGAGCTCCATACTCTCTGCGGTCATGACCATCGTTGCCTTGCGCAGGGTTGGCACTCTGCAGCTTTCTGACATCAATAGGACGTAACCCGGGCTTACTCCTTACGCCCTGTTTCGCCATGCGTATCGACCTGCGCCGCGCTCCTTGTGTTCCATGCGTGTGCTCACTCGTGCGGAACGTGTGGGACACCATACGATACACACGGACGCGTGGTACGATAACGCGCGTTATTTTCTAGGCTTTTCGAAAGGGGTGTGCATTGTGAATCGCGCTGAAGCGCTGCGTTTGCTCGGGCTCGATGACGATGCCACTCTGGACGAGATAAAGACCGCCTACAAGGAAACGGCTCAGATTCTGCATCCCGATAAGTTCGCGGGAAACCGCAAGCTGCAGAAGCGAGCGGAAGAGCAATTCAAGAACCTGCAGGAAGCCTACGAGGTGCTTTCGCGTGGGGGCTCGGGTTCGAAAGCGCGCAGTTCGGCGCGATCCTCTTCCCGTTCGCGCGTGGTGGAGCTGGAATCCAAGCTGCGTGGCATCGCCGCTGCGCGCGTTCAGCTGCAGCAGCAACGCGATTCCTTCATCGACCGCAGGCGCACGGGGCTCATGCTGCTCATTGGCGGAGCCGTGGCCGCGCTCTTCGCGCGCTGGCGCATTCCCTGGCTCGCTGGCCTGGGTGGCGCCGTTGCATTCTGGGGTGGCTTCGATGCCTTTACCGCGCATCGCAGCGTAGGCGACCTAACCAAGCAAATCAACAACCTCAACAACGAGAAGAAGCAGATACTGGCAGAGCTCGAAGAGCTTGAGTAAGCAAGGATTGGCAGAGGCATGAAACAGGAACACATCCGCAACGTTGCCATCATCGCGCACGTTGACCACGGTAAAACGACCCTGGTCGACCAGCTGATGAAGGCAACCAACGTCTTCCGCGAGAATCAGCAGGTGGAAGACCGCGTGCTCGACAGCAACGATCAGGAGCGCGAGCGCGGCATCACGATTCTCTCGAAGAACATCTCCATCACGTACAACGATACGAAGATCAACGTCATCGACACGCCGGGCCATGCCGACTTCGGCGGCGAGGTTGAGCGCGTGCTCAACATGGCCGATGGCGCGCTGCTCATCGTGGATGCATTCGAAGGCCCCATGCCTCAGACGCGTTTCGTGCTGCGTCATGCGCTCGACCTGGGTCTGCGCATCGTCGTGGTCGTAAACAAGATCGACCGTCCCGGCGCTCGTCCCGAAGAGGTCGTCGACGAAGTGTTCGACCTCATGGTTGAGCTTGAAGCATCCGACGAGCAGCTCGACTTCCCCGTGGTGTATGCAAGCGCCATGAACGGCTACGCCCGCTACGAGGCAACCGACGACAACGACAACATGATTCCGCTGCTCGACACCATCCTGAAGGAGATTCCGGCTCCCGACTGCGAGCCCGAAGGCCCCGTGGCCCTGCAGGTGTGCACGGTCGACCACTCCAGCTTCGTTGGCCGCATTGGCGTTGGTCGTCTGTACAGCGGTACGCTGCACAAGAACGACCAGATGCTCGTCATCAAGCGCGACGGCGTGCGTTACAACGCCAACATCAAGCAGGTCTTCACGTTCGACAAGCTGGGTAAGGTGGAAGTTCCCGAAGCTCATGCTGGCGACATCATCGCTGTGGTTGGCGTGGAAGATGCCGACATCGGAGATATGGTCACGAGCATCGACCATCCCATCGAGCTCGACCCCATCAAGATTGACGAGCCTACCATGGCCGTTGTGTTCCAGCCTTCCGACAGCCCCCTGGTGGGCGCCGATGGCGACATCGTTGGCGCACGTCAGCTGAACGAGCGCCTGGAAGCGGAAGCCGAAAGCAACGTGACCATGCGCATTCAGCCGCTGGAAGACAAGAGCGGCATCGAAGTTGCCGGTCGCGGCATTCTGCAGATCTCCGTCCTCATCGAGACCATGCGCCGCGAGGGCTTCGAGCTGCAGGTTGGCCGTCCCCGCGTGCTCATCAAGACCGATGAGAACGGACACAAGCTCGAGCCCATCGAGGAAGCAACGGTGGAAACACCCAGCGAATACGCAGGCAAGTGCATCGAGGTCTTCGGCAATGCCGGCGGCGAGATGCTCGACATGGCCAGCAAGGGCGACCAGACGCAGCTGGTGTTCCGCATTCCCACGCGCGGCACCATGGGTCTGCGCACGAAGCTGCTGAACGCTACGCGCGGCGAGGCAAACATGTTCCATCGCTTCATGGAATACGGTGCCTATCGTGGCGAGTATGCTGGCCGTAAGAACGGCGGCATGATTTCCATGAGCACCGAAAAAGCCGTTGCCTACGCTCTTGATACGCTGCAGCAGCGTGGCACGCTGTTCGTGTCTCCGGGCGACGATTGCTACGAGGGCATGATCGTGGGCGAAAGCGCCAAGGAAGGCGATATGGTCGTGAACATCGCGAAGACCAAGAACCTGGGCAACCAGCGTTCGTCTTCCGCTGACAAGGCTATTCAGCTCACTCCCCCCGTGCGCTTCACGCTGGAAGAGGCTTTGGAGTACATTCAGGACGACGAGCTGGTTGAGGTTACGCCCAAGAACATCCGCCTGCGCAAGCGCATTCTGGATACCACGGCTCGCAAGAAGGCTAACAAGAATAAGTAGCCGCATGTAACATGCTCCCAGATGGGACCCTCCTAATCACTTAGTGATTAGGAGGGTTTTTCGTTGCAATACTCCCTTTCGTGTCTCCTGCGCCCCGCGCAAAACCCCTACGTTTCACTCAGCGGACGTCAGGAGGGCGTCCGAAGGTGAAAGGGAGGATTCTTATGGGAATCGAAAACAAGTCTCCGGAAACGACGATGGGGCGCAGGGGCTTCCTGAAGGGCGCGGCACTTGCCGGTGCCGCAGCCGTCGCGGCAGCTGCCATGCCGGGTTGCTCATCGCCTAAGTCGCAGAGCCAGAGCGCCGAAGCCACCCAGGCATCGACGCATCCTTCGGGGTATATGTGCTCGGAAGATTGGCTGGGCGAGGCTCCCGCAATTGACGAGAGCAAGATCAGCGATGTCGTTAAGGCAGATGTGGTGGTATGTGGCAGTGGCCATTCCGGAACGCAGGCTGCCCTTGCCGCTGCGGAGGAAGGCGCAAGCGTCGTTGTGCTCGAGGCACGTAACGTTGACTCCGACACGGGCTACCTGCATTACTATGGCCAGGAATTTGGGCATTTCAACAGCCAGTGGCTCATCAACCAGGGATATGGTCCGTATGACACGGGCGAAATCGTGACTGAGTTCTGCCGTCGAGGTGGTAATCGTGTGAGCCCCGCGATCATCCGCGCGTTCGTGGATAACTGTGGCGAAGCATTCGACCATTTCATCGGCCTGATTCCTTCTGACAATCATATGCTTGAAATGGGCCCGAAGGGCGAGTTGGGCCTGCATATTGCCTACGGCCGCAACCCTGAGGACTATCCCATCGAAATGGGTGGGTATAAGACCTGGGTTGGCGATGCCATGTTCTGGGGCAAGTACAGCGATGAGCCGGTGAATGGCGTTGGCGCCATGTCCAATATCAGCGAGGCGGAGAGCTTCCAGGTTGCCGAGGCCGAGCGCCTGGGTGCCAAGTGGTACTACGGAACCACCGCGGTCGTCTGCACGCAGAATAGCGACGGGGACGTGACGGGCGTTATCGCCAAGGCTGACGATGGTTCGTACATCAAGTTCGAGGCCGCCAAGGGCGTCATTCTGGCTACGGGTGACATGGGCCAGAACGGCGAGATGATCTGGAACCTCATTACGGAAGTTCCCGAATGGTGCGAGCGTCAGGGCGTGGAAGCGGGTAGCGTAACCGCCATGACCATGAATGACGGCAGTGGCCTGAAGATGGGCTGCTGGGCTGGTGGCTATATCGAGCCGGGCCCGCGTCCCACGATGAGCATGGGTGGCGGTGGCGGCGGTCCATGGGGTACCGCTCCGTTCCTGTGGGTGAATGCCGAGGGTAAGCGCTACATGAACGAGGCCGTTACGGTTGGTGCGTTTTCCGCCACCCTTAGGCAGCCCATTGGCACTATCGCCACGATTACCGACTCGAAGTGGCTCACTACCGTTCAGCGCGCGAGCATCGACCATGGTGCCCCGAACTATACGCGTCCGCAGTACTACGACGACCTGGTAACCGACATGTCAACTGTGGTTGCGGCGGGAGCGCAGGGTGGATTGGTCCGTACGTGCACCATTGCCGAGCGCATGCAGTCGACGGTCTATGGCGCCGACGATCTGGAAACGGCTTTGAAGTACGCTGGCTACGAGGGCGATGCACTGAAGGAGGCGCTGGCAACCGTCGCGCGTTACAACGAGCTGTGCTATGCCGGGTCCGATGCCGACTTCGGCAAGGATGCGGAAGTGATGATTCCCATCGACGAGCCGCCCTTCTACGTGGCGCCTTCCTCCAATAGCGGTAAGGGCGTAGCGGGCTTGGTTACCCTTGCCGGCTTGATGACTGACGAGAACCTGAATGTCATTCGCCCTGACTACACGCGCATCAAGGGCCTGTATGCCGTTGGCAATTGCCTTGGCCAGCGCTTCGGCAATGCATATAGCACGCCTACGGCTGGCGTCTCCATCGGCATGGCGATGACCCATGGTCGCGTCTGCGGTAAGACGGTGGCTAACCTGTAAATTCGAAGCACTTAGGCTCGACGACACCCTCCCCGTCGAGCATCGCTCGAGTGCCCCGCTTGCGTCATACATGCAAGCGGGGCATTTGCGTTGATGCTATTCGTTTTCGATGAGGTCGATGATTTCCTGCCGCGAGCCAATCCCCAGCTTTTCGTGGATGTGGCGGGTGTGGGTTTTCACGGTGTGGGGCGATATGCAGAGCGTGTCGGCTATGTACGTGGACGATCTGCCGCGCGCAATGTAGGACAGCACTTCGCCTTCTCGGGGCGTGAGATTGTACTGCTGTGCGATGGCGAGGCAATGCTCTTCGATTCCGGCATTGAATGCCGCTGGTTGGCTTGCGGTGGGGCGCAAGACGAGGATTGCGTAGTTGGCAAGCAAGAACAGCATGGTGCAGAGGGGTGCGACATTGCGGGCGATGTCGTCTCCCAGATACGTGAAGGTCGCAAACCCCAACGGCACGCTGATGAGGATGGCGGCAAGCGTTATGCCGCAAAGGGGTATGGCCAAATCGCGTTCCGCACGAATGGCGGTGGTCACGTAGAGCCACGATGTAATCATGCAGCTGCTAAAGCATGCTCCACCGCCAAAGGCGAAGAAGGCGTTTGCCGGCGTGCTGCCACTTTGGGGGAAGAGCATCCAGGGGAGCAGCAAAAGCGCAGCTCCAGCGGGTAAGACGGCTTGCAGGATGATATTCAGGCTGAATTGCCGAGGCGGATGCAGGGCAAGCAAAATGGGCGGAATGGCGCAGACGGCTCGAAACGTGATTTCCAGGAGGCTGTGGTTTGCGGAAACGATCGGCGTATCAACGAATTGGGATGCTCGGGCCGAACCAGTGATGAGATAGAAGATGAACAGGCCCGCAATGGGGAAAGCGATGTCGGCGATGGCCGTAATGATGCGGGGCAGTGTGTCATGCGCGTTTGCGGGCGCAATGGCGCTTTCCTTCGGCGTCTCGTCGTTGCTCGCGAGGATGGGAAAGCAGCCAACGACGAATAGGAGCGATGTATAGGCGAAGAGCAGAGCTTCGGGGATGGCGAATGCGATGAGCTCCAGGCAGGAAGAAGTGATAACGCCAATGGATATCCCGACCGCAGCGTCTTGAAAGTCGTGTCGAGCGTATTTGGCGGCCCATTTGCATATGCTTGGGAAGAAGGCAATGGCGCAGCCTACGGCGGTGATGATGGTGATAGGCGTGGTGGTGGGCGCAAAGTGCGAGATGGCAAGGCAACAGGGAAGCAGTATCACGGGTGCGATGGGGGATGCCTTCGTAATCGCGGATGGTGCGAGATGCCACAGTGCGATCGCCGCGCACGATACGAGGACGAGCGCGCAAATGAAGGCGAAGGAGAACGAAAGCGAGGCTCCTCGTAATTCGGGCAGGTAATCAATGATGGTGAGAAAGGACGCCAGGAACGCGCCCCAGAGCAGATGCTCTGCGGCAAAAGCGGTCTTTTCGCGAGATAGTATGCGCATCCAACACCCCTATAGCAATTGATGGCCCGCACGATTATACGTTAGAAACCGTGCGGGGCATCGATTAGGAGGATGCTATCTGGTGATTGTCGACTGCTAGTCGATGGATGTCAGGTTGGAAAGCTCTGCTGCTTCCTGCGCCTGTCGCTGCATCTTCATGATCGTTACGATAACGCGATTGAGCTGGGTGAATGTAATCATGTGTCCTTCGCCCAGCCTATCCCAGAAGAACTTTGACCCGGCATAGTTGATGATATTCACCACGCGCAGAGCTTCGCGCTCGCCCCGTTCGGTAAGGGCGATGTATACCGCCTTGTTGTCGTGGGGATGCGCAAGCCGCTGGATGAGCCCCTTTTCATGCAGGGCCTTCGTAGTGCGCGTGGCCGTTGCGTTCGTGAGCATGAGCTGATTGGCCACAACGCCAATGCGCATGGGCATATGCGTTTCGTAGAGGCGCTGCATGACTCGGCATTCGGGGATGGGGTAGCCGCTTTGGGTCTTCGTCTCCTCTTCAATGGGGCGTGCGATGGATTCCAGCGCAGCAATGAGATGCGTGGTTGGGTGCGTCGCCGAAATCACGGGCGGGATGTTCTTGTCGATGGAGTGGCCTACGTGGGTAATGGCCCGAAAGAGTCGCTGGTAATTCTCGTTGCGTGGTGGCCAGGTGATCCTGAATTGCGTGACGAGCGTCTTCTCGCTTTCGTTGACGTAGGCGATCCCCTGCGGCGTGATGGCGGCAATGCGTGCGCGCGCATCTTGCTCGCTTTCTCGGCGATGCGTGAACATGAGCGTGTCGAGTTGGGGGAACGCGTTTGCTATCACGTTTGGTTTCACGTGAAGCAGCGTGCTGAGCTCCGATTGGGGAATGGTTCCCGGATGCGCGAAGAAGAGCTCGATGAGCATGCGATACTGCGTTGCGCTCAGTACGCCTTCGGCTTCCAAAACCTGGCGTAGCGCATTGCGCTCCATGGAAAACGGGATGAAATACGTTGATGTAAATGCCGCCTGTTCGGCCTGCTGAGCCATTGCTGCGTGTGCCATGCTGATACCCCTACCCGTCGTTCAGCTATGCAAGTATTTTATTGCGGGGGCATAGCATGGGCGCACGTCATTCAGGTATTGTTGATGTTTGGAAACTAAATGTAACCGTTCTGGTGTCTTTTGAATTTCGCGACTTCCTTGCGGCTAAATTGACGCATGCTCACACATTTTTACTAATTCGTCACATCGGAGTGGGGGAACAGGGCTACACTGTTAGCAAAGAGGAAGGACACGCCAAATCGAAAGGAGCACGGTATGTGCCAGAATGGTGTCAACACGGGTCAGTACAAGATGATGCTCGAGCAGATCGACGACCAGATCGCTTTGAATCGCAGGTGGGCTCACAAGCTGGGTCATGTTGCCGGTGATGCGGGCTACGAAAAGACCTGCGAGCTGATGCATCAGGTGCAGCATCTGCTCGATGACGCCCGTGCGCTTATCACCGACGCTCAGGATGCTTTGGAAGAAGACGCCGAAGCCGTGGCCAACGTTTCGGTTAAGCTTGTATAGATTCGCTAGTTGGTAAGAAAGAGGCGTTATGTCCAACGATCTCATGCGCTTTTCAGTGGCTATGCCGGAAGATCTGCTGATTGAGTTCGATCAGCTGGTGGCGCGCCGTGGCTTGGCAAAGAATCGCAGCGAGGTAATACGCGATTTGGTGCGCGAGGCGCTGATTAGCGAGCAATGCGGCACGTTGGGCATGGAAGTCATGGGGACGCTTACCATCGTGTACGATCACCATGTAAACGACCTGCGTGACAAGATCGACGGCGTACAGCATGAGTACCTGGAGAACGTTATCTCGAGCACTCATGTGCATATCGATCACCATGCCTGCCTGGAGGTAATCATCATTCGGGGAGAGACGGGCTTGGTGCAAGGCATCGCCGACCTCATTTTGGGGTTGAAGGGCGTGCAGACGGGGCGCCTGGTTCTCACGTCAACAGGTGGGCGCATCTACTAGCTTCTAGCGCCGGCAACTATACATATATATGTAAGGCGCCGCACAGGCGCCTTATTTGCGAAAGGGAACACTATGGACGAAAAGGTCCTGCTAGGTCATGGTAGCGGCGGCACGATGATGCGCCGCATTATCGACGAGGTATTCTTCGATGCCTATGGTGGGGAAGAGCTTGCAGCTGGCAATGATGCGGCCGATTTGCCGCTTCCCGCAGAGGGCGAACGCCTGGCGTATTCTACCGACAGCTTCGTGGTGACCCCTCATTTCTTCCCGGGCGGCGATATCGGGCATTTGGCCGTGTGCGGTACCGTGAACGATGTGGCTACCAGTGGCGCCGCGCCGAAGTACCTTTCGTGCGGCTTCATTTTGGAAGAAGGCTTCCCCATGGAAGACCTGAAGCGCATTTGCCAAAGCATGGCGGATGTAGCCAAGGAAGCTGGCGTGCGCATCGTAACGGGCGACACGAAGGTCGTAAATCGCGGCCATGGCGATGGCGTGTACATCAACACGAGCGGTGTGGGCTTCATTCCCGCCGGACGAGTGCTCGGCGGTCAGTACTGCAAGCCGGGCGATAAGGTGCTTGTGTCGGGTACGTTGGGCGATCATGGCATCACGATTATGAGCTGTCGAGAGGAGCTGAGCTTCCGCGCCGACCTGAAAAGCGATGCCGCTCCCTTGAACCATTTGATCGCGGAAGTGCTCGAAGCGGCGCCTCATACGCGTTGCTTCCGCGACCCCACGCGCGGTGGTTTGGCAAGCACGCTCAATGAACTTGCGGAGCAGAGTGGCGTCGATATGGTTGTCGACGAAATGAACGTTCCGGTGAAGGATGCCGTTCGTGGTGCGTGCGAAATGTTGGGCTACGATGTCTTCCAGGTTGCCAATGAGGGCAAGATGGTTTGCGTGGTTCCCGCGGAAGAATCTGAACTTGCGTTGGAAGCCATGCGTGCGAATGAGTACGGAACCGATGCGGCGATTATCGGAGAGGTTCTTCCGTGTCCCGACGACCGTTCGCCGCGCGTGAGCATTAGAACCGGGTTCGGAAGCATGCGCATCCTCGATATGTTGGTGGGGGAGCAGCTCCCTCGTATCTGCTAAATAATAAACTCTGGCGGTCGCACGAGCGCGAAAAGAGAACCATGGGAGCCCTCGCGGCTTGAACCCATAGGGCTGAAGATTTCGTGAAAGTTGAACCGCGAGCGTGAAAAATGAACGCGGCAATGGATGAGATTTCGTTGCCGCAAGGGTATGGAGGAGTCGCGTCTGCGGGCGCGGCTCCTTTCGCTTTGGCGTTGCTGTCGAATCGTGTGTAAGGCTGCTTTGGATGGCTTGGTGGATGGCCGTCGATGGGCGCGGCGGGCACCGCGCGAAGGATGCCTGGAGCGTCCTCGGCGCCGAGGGCTCATCTTCGCCACATCGCTCCGTCTGACTATCCTTGGACGGATGCTTTGGCGTGCATTCGAAAGCGACTCGGATGCGCGACGGATGTGACGGCCGCGCGACCGATGATTCCTTGGGTGCCATCGATGGAGAGCACGGTTGGATTGCGCTCATTTCGGTGGGCGATTCACGCGACGTAGAGCTTGCGCATGCGCGCTTGGGGTGCACAAGATATAGGGTCTCGCTACATTATTCACCGTGAGGGGCAATTGCTCCTTCGCGTATCTTTTCGCATACGAACAGGGATTATGACCCCAAGGTAACGCATGTAGACTGTTTGGAGAAAGGGTATAGCGGAAGTTGCAAATAGCTGATAGTATCAAGTGATACCAGGAGTGTAGCAATGGGTGAATTATGCGCTGCGCGCCTGGAGGGCATCAACTTGAGCGGGCCAAGTATCGCGGATAGTACCGTATTCTCACTTGACCTGGCAATTCAAGGGTATGTTGCCCGGGGGTTGTTATACGAGGAGTGCGTTTGCAGTGGAGTGCGCTACTGCAAATATGCGATTCGCTGGGGTCGAGAGGAAAACCTCCGCTAAGGTAGCGGTGGCTCTTGTCCTTGTGACGCTGTGCGCCTTCCTGGCTTTCGCCGCCCCCAATCTGGCATTCGCCGCAGATATCGAATCCAATACGCAAGACGATGCCGCAGCTACGGTATCCGCCCAGGTCGTGAACGACGACGAGGCTGTAGTCGAGGAAACCAACAATCCCCTTTCCTCCGATGAGCCCGCCGCCGTTTCTTCTGTGCAGGAAATCGCAGATGAGGCTGTGGAACTTGAAGGCGTCGAAACCCCCGTGGAGGGGGATGACGCGAATGCATCCGCAACGGAGGTTACCGACGAGCAGGCCCTCGAAAGCGAGGAGCCTACCGAGGAGGAAGCTTCCGACGAAGCGGATGATCCCGCCGAAACTGACGGCGTTTCCGATACCGCGTCATATGACGAAGACCTTCCGCAAGGGGAGGGAATCGAACAGGATGCGCCCTCGGTCGAGCAGACCGATAGCGGTCAAGACGACACCTCCGCAGAGACCATTGAGGCTCGCTCGGCATCCGCCGCAGCGAGCTCGTTCGTTTCGGAAAGCAACGAAGGAGCGACTACTTATATAAGTAATAGTGTAGAGGGCAGCGACGCGCAGAGCATCTGTGGCGTCACCGCCACCGCCGCCGCGAACGCCTTCGGCATGAACGCTCAGGGCGCCACCGACGAAGCCGCGGCCGCCGATGCCTCCGCTACGCTTTCCGATGCGAGCGAAAACGAAACCGAACTCTCCACCCTCGGTGCCGACGATGCAACCGCCGCCGCTGCCGAAAATGGAACGAACGAAAATGAAACCGCCGCCGCTTCCGAAAACGGAACCGACGGAGTGGATGCTCCCGGCAACGAAAATGGAACCAACGCCGTCGACGCTTCCGGTTCTGAAAATGGAACCGCGGACGCCAATCCTTCCGCTGCCGAAAATGGAACCGATGGTTCGAATTCTTCCGATGGTGAAAACGGAACCGAAAACGAAACCAACGGCTCCGACGAAAATGGCTCCGCCGAAAACGGAACCGCGACGGATGCCGACGGCTCCGCGACGGAAAACGGAACCGCTTCGACGGTTGCCGAAAACGGAACTAACGCCGCAACCGGAACCGACTCCTCCGCGAAGCAGAATGAAACTCGCGGTGCTCAGTCCGACCGCGCGGCAGGCATGGGAATTGCATCCGACGACGGCATAACCGGTTTGATTCCGATGGCCACGAGTGGCAGCTTCAGTGGAACCGGCAGCGATGTTTATTGGAGCGTTTCCGGAACCACGCTGACCCTCACCGCTTCCGGCACGGGCAATTGGACGGTCGTGGAATTCGGTACCTCGCTTCCGTGGAAGAGCTCCTACGGCAAGAGCTCCATCACGCGCGTGGTCATCGACTCCCGCATCGTTCCCACTAATTTCAAGGAATGGTTCCTTGGCTACGATCAGTTGGTGTCGGTGGAAATCGTCACCAACGGCAACGTCTCCTTCAATGTCTCGGGCGTCTCGAGCTTCGAGAGCATGTTTAGCGGATGCACCAACCTGACCACGATCACGGGAACGAATGGTTGGGCAACGAGCGCTACCGCTACCTATACTAATATGTTCTACAACTGCTCGAGCCTGCGCGCGCTGGACATGACCGGCTGGAGCATCTACGAGACGACGGCACGCGGCGGCATGTTTAATGGTCTTTCCTCCATCGTGCAGCTGATCGTTCCCAAGAGCGTGGTGCTCGATGGCACCGGCCTTACGGTTGCCCCCAGCCGCGGCACCACCGCCGGTACGTGGTCGGGCGGCAGCTTCAGCGGAAGCACTCAGGATCTGGTCGACCTCTACACGACGGCGACCACCGCCACGACGGACACCACTACATATAACTTCGCCTACACGTCTTACTTCGCGAGCAACGCCGACCACAATGTTATTTGGAGCTTCGACTCCAGCACGGGCGCGCTTACGCTTTCCGTGCTTGACGCGAGCAAGAGCACGACGGTTACCGAAACGGCTGCCGCTCTTCCGTGGCTCGCCTCCGTAGACTACAAGGCGATCACCACCGTGACCGTGGATGGCAGCGTTGCCAAGATTGCCCCCGCCACCCTGGAAGCTTGGTTTAAGGATTACGTCGACCTGACCGCATTCGACGGCTCGGGCTTCAACGTTTCCTCCACCACGAGCTTCGCGAGCTTGTTCGAGGGAGCCACCTATCTGGCCAACGTGAATCTGACTGGCTGGGAGATGCCTGCCAGCTCTGCTCGTACCTATATGTTCGCGGGTTGCTCGGGTCTGGCGCGCCTCGTACTTACTAATAAAGTAATCCTGGCGAATACCTCGCTGGGCAACACGCTTACCAAGCACGCCGCAAGCGCTGGCTCGTGGGATGTCGAAAATGGCGTGTGGTTCGGCACCACCGACAACGTGGTTACGCGCTATCCCGCCGACACTACCTTCGATGCCGAATTGGGCACCGACCCCATTACCTACGTCTGGCACGCCAATCAAATTGGCGGCCGCTTCGCCAACGACAACGCATGGTGGAAGTTCGCGGATAATACGCTCACCCTGGGCGTGGATGACGCCACGGGCACCGTGACGGTTACCGAGCTTGCGGCCGAGCAGCCGTGGCAGAAGGATGCAAGCGGCACGACCATCGTAACCAAGAGCAAGATTCGCTACGTGGTTACCACCAACGGCATCGCTCCCACCAATCTGGAAGATTGGTTCTATGGCTACACCAACCTGATTAGCTTCGATGGCTCGGGTATGGACGTCTCGCATGTTACGACCTTCGCGGGCATGTTCCGCAGCCTTACCCAATTCACCACCATGAATCTGACCGATTGGGAAATGCCTGATGTGACGCGTGGCAACATGTTCTATGGCTGCAGTGGCTTGGCAACGCTTACGCTCACTGATGGCGTTATTCTCGCTGGCACGGGGTTTGACGACACGCTTGCTGCTCATACGACGAGCAACGGCTCGTGGCAAACCTCCGATAGTATGTGGTTCGGCAGCACCGCAAACCTTGCGGCGCGCTACCCTGCCAGCTCGGCCACCTCGGGCAATGCGACCGGTACGTTCGTGTACGTCTGGTCCACGGGATTGAAGTCGGGCCGCTTCATTTCCAACGACAATGCCTGGTGGAAATTTAACGCCGACGATGGCACGCTGACGATTGGCGTTACCACCACGGCTGAGAATTCCAGCAAGGTAGTGACCGAGGTGGCCACGCTGCCAGCCAGCGGTGACCGCACGAAGCTGCTTCCCTGGCTCAACGTGCTCTCCTCGGTAACGAGCGTGCAGAAGGTCATCGTCCTGGGTGGCTTGCAGCCCACCAATCCCGAGGGCTGGTTCGCGGGCTACTCCAAGATGACGTCCTTCCAGAGCGCCGACTCCATCAACGCTGATGGCACGCTGAATGATGGCCTTGGCCTGGACGTGAGCGCTGCGACTGCCAATCAGTCGCTGGCCAACTTCTTCAAGGGCTGCTCCATCCTGGGTTCCGTGAAGGGTCTGGAATACTGGGATGTGAAGGACATCACCTCGCTGGCCTACTTCTTCTACAACTGCCCGCTGCTGCTGCTCGTTCCCGAGGTGCAGAATTGGGATACGGGCGAGGTGGAAGACTTCAGCTTCATGTTCTACAACACCCCCGACCTCACCGACATTTCCGCCTTGGCGAATTGGAATGTCACGAAGGCGACCACCTTCGAGAGCATGTTCGACAATGCGCGCTACGTGGTTACGCTCGACTTGAGCGGTTGGCAGATGCCTGCTGATGCGGTGCGCACGAACATGATGCACGAAATGGGCTCGCTGCGTACGCTCATCATTGGCCCGGGCGTGATTCTGGAAGACGCCGATTTTGAAAACGTGAGCTCCCGAGCCGCCGTTTCCGGCAGCTGGGATCGTACCGATGGGGGAGAGGCCGACCCGTGGTTCGGCACAACGAAGAATGTGGTTGATCGTTATCCCGCGGCGGGCAATTCCCTTCCCGGCACGGTGCACACCTATGTGTGGGCCGACGGTAGCCAGCGCGGTCGATTCCCCAGCAACGACAATGCGTGGTGGACCTACGACAGCACTACCAAGCAGCTGCTTATTGGCACGACGTTCCAGGATGCATCGCATAGCACCACGGTAACCGAGACCGCATACACTGCCTTCTTGGATGAGGTGCCCGAAGGCACCACCGAGCAGCCGTGGCTGGATGTCATCGAAGGTGGCAATGGCCGCTTCAACGTGAAGTCGATCGTGGTGAAGGCGGGCTCGAACTTCTACGCGACTAACCTTTATAAGTGGTTCCACCACTATGAGGCAGTTACCTCCATTACCGTGACGGGCCTGAAGCTGGCGGGAACCGAAAATCTGGAGAGCCTGTTCGAGGGATGCTACGAGCTGACGAGCATCAGTGGTCTTGCCAGTTTGGACGTTTCGGGCGCGACGAGCCTTGCCCGCATGTTCGCCGAGGATCGTAAGCTCACCGAGATTACGGGCGTGGGCGCATGGGATACGAGCTCGGTAACCGACCTTTCCGACCTGTGCTACAACGACTACAGCATGCTGCGCTTGGTGGATCTGGGCAACTGGAATACGTCCGCAGTGACTGACTTCTCGAATGCCTTCTACAACAACAGCAGCCTAACCACCCTGGACTTGCATAACTGGGATATGCGCGCGAGCGTCGAGCCGGCATCGCCGGCGGCGGGCGTAACCTATTCGCGCGCCCACATGCTGAAGCTGTGCGATGGCTCTTCGTTCACCACCGTTGCGCTGACGAGCCTGAAGCTTGGCCCGAACGCCATTCTGGCGGATACCGATTTCGACGACACGTTGCTCACGCGCAAGCCCACCGATGGATCGTGGGATGCTAGCGATGGCGTGTGGTTCGGCACCACGAGCAACATCAATTGCCGCTACCCCGCGGATAAGTCGGGTACGGTCAATGGCGTTGCCGGTGCCACGCTTCCGTCGGCTGAGCTCGAGTACACGTGGGCTGCGGGCCTGCTGCGCGGTCGCTTCCTGAACGATAACGCCTGGTGGACGTTCACCTGGACGAATAGCAACAAGGCTGGCACGCTTACCATTGGCGCCGACGGTGGCACCAACAAGCTGATTACGGAAGTCGAAGATATCACGGATCGCTCGATGCCGTGGCTGCCCGTCATTGGCGGACAGGCCAAGGTGACCAAGGTCGAGACCGACGCCTCGTACATGTTCCAGGCGCAGGACCCGACGGCGTGGTTCGCCGGCTATACCGCCCTTGCGAGCTTCAATGGCGTGGGCATGGACACCTCGAATCTGACCAGCTTGGCAAACATGTTCCAGAATTGCGCCGCCCTGCAGACGTTCACGGGCGTGGATGCCTGGGATGTCACGGGCGTGACCACCTTGGCTGAGATGTTCAGCGGTTGCGAGAACCTGGTCACGGTAAGCGGCACCAATAGCTGGGATACCCAGTCGCTGGAAAGCCTGTACCGCACCTTCTATCATTGCTACAAGCTGCAGACGCTCACTTCGGTTTCCGCGTGGGATACGTCTGAAGTCACCGACTTCCGCGAGACGTTCGCCGACGACTATCGCCTGGCCACGTTGAGCCTGGAAGAGTGGGACATGACCGCCGATAGTGCTGTATACACCAACATGCTCGCCGGCGATTACGCGTTGGCAACCGTGACCTTCGGTCCGATGGTGGTGCTGGATGGCACGGGCTTCGACAATACGCTGCAGCATGGCAATTCGTACACGCGCGAGGCAGCCGATGGCTCTTGGAATGCCGACACGGGTTGGTTCGGCAGCACGAACAACATCGCCTGCCGTTATCCTACGAGCAAGGCTGGCACGGTGAATGACATTCCCAACGCCACGCTTCCCGCGCAGGCCATTACCTACACCTGGGCGCAGGGCCAGCTAGCCGGGCGCTTCATCAACGACAACACCTGGTGGAGCTATTCGAATTACGCGCTTACCATCGGCGCCGATGATGGCGTGAACAAGATTGTGTACGAGACGGCAGCCGAGCTTCCGTGGAGCAGCAGCCTTTCCGGCGATGCCCACGTGGCCATTCCCACGCTGTACAACAGCGGCAGGGTTTCCAGCGGTGCCGCGCTGCGTGCGTACTTCAATATTCGCTCGATCTACACGCAGAATGGCGTCGCCCCGCAGACGCTCGAGGGCTGGTTCCAGAATTACAAGATGCTCGGCTACGGCACGGGCAATTCCTCGTCGAATTACGGACGCTTCGACGGTACGGGCATGGATGTCTCGGCTACGACGAGCTTCGAAAACCTCTTCAATGGCGATGACTACCTGCGCATCGTGGATATCTCCACGTGGCAGATGCCCGAGGCTTCGAGCCGCGAGGGCATGTTCGCGGGATGCGTCAACCTGGGCGACCCCACGGTTGGCAGTCTGACGCTGGGCCAGGGCGTGGTGCTGGAAGGCAGCGGCATCGACGGCCTGTCCACGCGCGGCATTACGCAGGGCCGTTGGCTGCTGATGGACGGCGAAGACGAGCTGTGGTTCGACTCTTCCGCCGAGCTGGAGAATCGCTATGGCACCATCGCCACGGTTACCGCGCGTTACGTAGACAACGCCATTACGACGCGCCCCGCCGATACCTATACCTATGTATGGGATAGCTCGAAGTTGGGCGGACGCTTCTATAGCAACCAGGATGCCTGGTGGACGTTTACTCCCACGTCGGGTAACGTTGCCACGCTTACCACGAAGGGCACGCTGGCCATTGGCGCCGACGTCGCCGGTGCCGAGGTAACCGAGGATGCCACCACGGCAAGCCCCTACGTGCTTCCGTGGATTGCGCCCCTGGGTGGCAGCAACTACCTGAATCGCGTGACGGCCGTGACCACGACGGGGCGCCTTGCTCCGACCACGCTGCATGGCTGGTTCCAGGATATGACCTCGCTGGTGAGCTTCGACGGCAATGGCCTGAATCCCACCAACGCGACGTCCATGGAAAAGCTCTTCTACAACTGCACGAGCCTTACCACGATCACGCATATCGACTTCGACACGAGTAGCGTCGAGAGCTTCGCGTATGCCTTCGCGAACTGCAAGTCGCTTTCCAGCCTGGACCTTTCCAAGTGGGATGTTTCCGCGGCCAGCGACTTCAGCCACATGTTCAGCATGAGCGACGCATACAAGGACAACAACAGTCTGACCTCCATCACGCTGGCTTCCACCACCAATTCCTGGAACATGCGCACCAACGCCAAGCGCGGCACGCCCACCTTGACGGGCATGTTCGAGAACCTGCGTTACCTGACCACGCTGGTGCTGCACGATAACGTGGTGCTCATTGGCTCGGGCATTGACAACGACATGTACTACCACAAGCCAAACGCCGGTTCCTGGGGCATTGGCTCCTCCGATAACCTGGTGGGTAACACGCTCAGCTTGGCCAACCGCTATGCCGACGACGACATCGGCCAGTATTGGCGCACCACCTACACCTGGTTCCCCGGCGTGTTCGTGGGTAACTTCGCCAGCAACCCGAATGCGTGGTGGCGCTATGACAACGGCCTGATCACTGTTGGCCTTACCGACAAGACGGGCGAGGCTCACGTGAGCGAATTCGAGGGTACGTACAACGGTGTCGAGTCGTCGCTGCCGTGGCGCGACCTTATCGTCGACCCGAATACGGCAACGGGCGAGGGCGCCACGCCGGTGTACACCTTCAGCTCCTCCGTGGATGACGGCGTGCTCATTCCCACGAATCTGCTGGGATGGTTTAAGGACTACACCGAGCTCACCACATTCGTGGGCGACGGCTTGAATTTCAGCGAAGCGGTTACGCTGGAGAACATGTTCTACAACTGCCAGAAGCTGGAATCGGTAACGGGCATTGGCACTTCGGGTGCCCCTTCCGCCACGAACACCAGCCTGGCGGGCATGTTCTACAACAACCTGCTGCTGGAGACGCTCACCGACCTGACTACGTGGAACACCACCAACGTGGGCGATTACACGGGCATGTTCCAGAACGATGAAACGTTGGCCAGCCTGGATCTTTCTAGCTGGAATATGCAGAAGGTCTCGAGCGACCTTTCGAAGGTATCCAACATGCTGGCTGGCTGCACGGGCCTGCGTTCCATGACGCTCGATGACGGCGTGATCCTGGTGAGCACGGGCTTCAACAACACGCTTACGAGCCTGACGGACACCGATGGCATGTGGCTGAACGTGAATGCCAGCGGTGACGAGGTGTGGTTCGATACCACTACGAATCTTGCGAAGCTGTACGATCCGGCCAATCCCACGCGTGCTGGACCCACGGGCCATCAGCTATGGACCTGGGACGATAGCCGCCTGGGTGGACGCTTCCCCAGCAATCCGAATGCTTGGTGGAAGTATACGAAGGACCCCGAGAGCGAAAACTTCGGCCTGCTCGAGCTGGGCGCCGATGGTGGTGCTTCGGGCGACAAGTGGGTGTACGAGACCGCTGCTGGCGGGTATGTGCATGATGGCGAGACGTGGGGCACGCTGCCTTGGCGTTCGGTCATCCTGAAGACGAACGGTACCTTCGACAATACGGCTATCACCGACGTTACCTCCATGGGCCACATTTCCCCCGTGGACCTTTCCCAGTGGTTTATCAACCATACTGCTCTGGAGACCTTCGCTGGTGCGGGCTTCGATACCGACAACGTGACCAGCATGGCGCGTATGTTCGAGGGTTGCTCGTCGCTTTCCAGCGTAACGGGCACCACCAGCTGGAACACTTCCAACGTGACCAGCTTGGCCAGCATGTTCAAGGGGTGCTCGAGCATCGTGACGCTGCCGAGCTTCTCCAACTTCGACGTTTCGAAGGTCACCGATTTCAGCAGCATGTTCGAAGGTGCGTCGAGCCTGACGTATGCCACGGGCATCTCTGGCTGGACGACTACGGCTGGCACCACCTTCAAGAATATGTTCAAGGATGCGCGCAGCTTGCTGTCGCTCGACTTCAGCAACTGGAATATGCGCGCTGATGAGCGCACCTACGGCGGAGTCCTCGCCAATGATTATGCGCAGGATATGATGTTTGGCTGCAGCAGTCTGCAGACTGTGGTGCTGGGTGCCAAGTTCGGCAATTCCACGTTGGACAATAGCAAGGAAGCTCCCGACGAGGCGGCTCCCACGCGTAAGCTCGAGTACGACAGTGGCTATTACACGTACGCCGACAATAAATATGCCAACAAGGAATACGAATTCTACGCTCCGGGCTCTACCTATCTTACGTTTGTGTTCGACAGCGAGATGTACCTGGGCTATCACGGCGGTATTTCCTATTACCATGGCGCGCATTCTGACACGCTGACGCTCTACAATGGCGCTGGCCAGGTGCTCAAGGCGTATAACGATGCGGGCCAGGAAGTCGAGCTTGCATGGGGCAATATGCGCAATGCTCATGTGACCTCGAACGATGGTTTCCTGCGTATCGTTATTAATTGGTGCGACTCTGGCTCGGGCTATCATTCGGGCAACATCAAGGGCATTGCCTACAGCGATAGCCCCATCTACTTCCTGGGTCGTTCTTCCGCAGATGCGGCAACGGCCTCGACGGGCGTGCAGAGTTCGGGCTATTGGACGCGCGCAACCGATGGTTGGCTGGGCTCGTGGGAAGAGCTCATGGCGAGCTACGACGAATTCGGTGGCGCTAGCATGGCGGGCACCTACACCTGGAGCGCTGGATCGTTCGGTGGCCGTTTCCCGAGCAACCTGAAGACGTGGTGGACCTACGACACGGGCGAGCTGGGTCTTCATGGTACGGGCGTTGCCGCTAACAGTCGCGTAACCGAAACCGCGAATACCAATCTGATTGATGCTGCCGATCGGGTTGCTGGCACCGAAATCTTCCCGTTTGAGTTCCTGCGTTTGTGGGTGACTCGCAGCTACGGAGGCCAGACGTACATCGATTCCATCGTTACCGATGGCAACATCGCCCCCGAGAATATGGAGAGCTGGTTTAACGGCTACGGCCTGCTTACTAGCTTCGACGGCAGTGGCATCGACACCAGCTATGCGACGCGCTTCAAGAACCTGTTCGCGAATAATGGTGAAGTGAAGAGCGGCAATACGGTTACGCATACCGGCCTTACCAGCGTGACGGGCATCTCCAATTGGGACACCGATAGCGTGGTAACCTTCGAGCGCTGCTTCTATGGCGATTCCGGCTTGGATACCATCACATCGCTTTCCGGTTGGGACGTGGAGGCTTCCACCTCGTTCGCCCATATGTTCTACAACGTGGATGGCCTTACCAGCTTGGATGACCTGCAGTTGTGGACCATCAACACTACCGACGACGTGGATATGCAGTACATGTTCTACGGCACGCGTTTCACGTCGCTTGACCGCATCGCCGGTTGGGATACCTCGAAGGTCACTTCCTTCAGCTACATGTTCGCCACGAACACCGCCCTGGCCCATGCGATGGCCATTGGCGCCAGCGGCACGAACTGGGCTATCGATGGTGCCGACCTGAGCTATCTGTTCTACAACTGCACGAGTCTGGAAGACGTTGACTTCAGCGAGTGGAACATGAAGGCGGCGGGCACCGTGTATACGAACATGCTGCTCATCGATTCCAATAAGACGTGCTCGCTGGTAACCGTGCGTGCGGGCGATAACACCATCCTGTATGGCACGGGCCTTACCAATAGCCTGAATGATCGCGACATCGCCGATGGCATGTGGATGCGCGAGGATCGCGCTTGGTTCGACAGCACCACCAAGCTTGCCAAGCTGTATCAGAGCGATTCGACCCGCTACAGCGGCACTTGGGCGTATACCTGGCAGGCCGACCTGCCTGGTGGTCGCCTCATCAAGGAGCGCACGGTCACTACCGTGGATGGCTCCACCGTGGTTACCGATGTCGATAACGACTACGTGTGGTGGCGCTACCTTCCCAACGAAGACCCCACGACCGGCGGCACGCTGGCCATTGGTACCGATTACGAAGGTGCGACCCCCGACCTTACCGTCATCAATGCCTATGACGAGCTGCCTTGGCTGCCGCTGGTTACCAATGGCCTGAAGATCACCGCCATCTCCTTCAATGGCGGCGTGAAGATCATCAATCCGAAGGACTGGTTCAAGGGTTACCAGTATGTGGTTACCTTCGATGGCTCGGGCATCGACTTCAGCGGTGCCGATCCCTTGACGACGTACGTGGCGGCTGACGGCACCACGAAGACCGCAACGGGTACCCTGGAGGGCTTCCTGCAGGATTGCTCCAACCTGACGACGGTTTCCGGTGTGGCCAACTGGCTGAAGCCGAACATCGTCTCGCTCAAGAACCTGTTTGCCAACGACGGCAGCCTGTCTACCATCGACGGCATACGCTACTGGACGGTGGGCAACATCACCGACATGTCGGGCCTGTTCCAGGGCGTATCTCAGATTTCCAGCCTGTCGTTCCTGCTTAACTGGGACGTGAGCAACGTCGAGCACTTCGACAACATGTTTAATGGCGCGACGAGCCTGGGCAATCTGGATTACATCCGCGGTTGGAACACCGCTTCCGCCACCACGATGTCGGGCATGTTCCGCGGCGATACGAGCTTGACCAGCGTTGACCTTACCGGTTGGGACGTAAGCAACGTCACCGACTTCAGCTACATGTTCTACGGCGACAGCGGCGTGACCACGATGGATATCAATACGTGGGATATGACGTCGAGCACTAACCGCGCCTACATGTTCGCTGGCCTTACCCAGCTGGGCACGATCACGCTGGGTGAAAAGGTCGTTCTGACGTCTGCGGGCTTCGCGGGAACCACCTCGAACACCACGGGCATTTCCACGCGCCAGGCATCGCGGGGTCGTTGGCAGCTGCGTGGTGGCCTGTGGTACGACGGTACCGACCGCTTGGCCGAGCGCTATGCGGCGGGCGTGCAGCCTTCCGAGGTTTCCACGTACGATTGGCAGGGCGGTAAGCCGGGTGGCCACTTCAGCAGTAACCAGAATGCATGGTGGACGTACGACCCGACCACCTACACGCTGACCTTCGGTCTGGACGAGGGCACCACGGGCGAGGCGAACATGCAGGTGAGCGAGACGCGCACCGCGCAGACGTGGGTCAACGACACCACGGGTACCGTGCTGAAGGGCGATACGCTGCTGAATGGCACGAGCACGTACGTGCTTCCGTGGCTGACGGTGGCAACGCCTTCCAACACCAGGTACGTGGTGGCCCGCAACAACATCATCGTGCTCAATCCCGCAAGCTGGTTCAGCGGGTATGGCGAGCTGTTGGGCTTCACGGGCTCGGCTATGGATGCCAGCCATGCCAAGGACTTCAACTCGATGTTCTACAATTGCTACAAGCTGGGCACGCTCACGGGCGTGGTTGGCTGGGACGTGAGCAGCGCTACGAACATGAGCTACATGTTCTACGACGATAATGCGCTGACCGATCTCTCTGGCCTGGCTGGCTGGCAGACGGGTAACGTCACCAACTTCAGCTACATGTTCTATCATGCGAGCGCTCTTACCGATGCTACCGCGATCAGCGATTGGGATACCTCTTCGGCTACGAGCATGTCGCACATGTTCTGCTACGATTCGCTGCTTACCGACGTGGACTTCCAAGATTGGGATATGCGCACCAGTGGCGATGGCGTGACGCGCACGAGCCTGGATCTCACGAACTTCTTCTACGGCACGGGTGTCGTTCGCATCACGCTGGGCAATCAGTCGTGCCTGGATGGCAGCTACCTGATCAGCCTGCATCCCGACAGCTATGGTCGTTGGTGCCTGCCGAGCGATACGTGGTTCGGCAACACCTCGGCGCTGTTGGCTCGCTATCCGAAGGCGGGCAACAGCCTGGCCGACCCGCTGACGTATACGTGGGATGGCCTGCACCTGGGTGGCCGCTTCGAGAACGAAAATACCTGGTGGGTGTACACCATTTCCAGCCACCTGCTGACCATCGGCAGCGATTCGGGCGACGACAAGGTCATCACTGAAACCTCCGACGACCTGCCGTGGGATGACCTGCGCGTGTACAACAGCTCGTATGTGGGACGCGCGCTCATCCAGTCCATCAACACCGACGGCGCTCCCATTCTGGAAAGCCCTGCTGGTTGGTTCCAGGGCTATGCGTATCTGACGAGCTTCGACGGCACGTACCTTTCCGTGACGGGCGCCGAGGACCTTTCGGATATGTTCGCGGACAACCCGCGCCTTACGAGCATCACGAACGTGGCCGGTTGGGACACCAGCAGTGCCACCAATATGTCGGGCATGTTTGCCAATGATTACGGCCTGCAGAACAACGATGCGCTCACCAGCTGGAACACCAGTAACGTGGAAGACTTCAGCAACATGTTCAGCATGGCTACGAGCACGTCCTTCACCACGCAGCTCACCAGCCTGGACCTTACGGGTTGGGATATGACGAATGCCACCACCGTGGATGGCATGCTTTCGGGATGCAAGGCGCTTACGAGCCTGCTGCTCGACAAGCAGAGCGTGCTCGCGGGCAGTGGCCTGGACGACACGCTGGCCAATCGTTCTTCGCGCGATGGCCGCTGGGTGCTGGGCCAGAAGGTCAACGGCGTGTGGAATTACGGTCGCACGGCCATCGATGCCACGCACGACACGGCCAATACCTGGTGGGGCGGTAGCCCGCAGCTTTCCGCCATGTACAAGCTGGGTGGCAACACGCGCGGCGACGCGATGCTGTACACGTGGGATGGCACGACGCTAGGCGGCCGCTTCGAAAGCGACGAGCGCGCTTGGTGGACGTACGTGATTGCCACGACGACGCTCGACCTTGGCACGCAGGACGACGATCGCATCGAGGTTTCCGAAACCTACGATATCCTCCCGTGGATTAACATCGTTCCGCTGTATGCAGTGACCACGATCACCAGCCATGGGCAGTTGGTGCTTCCCGCTGATTCCAACCAGTGGTTTGCCAGCAGTCCGTTTGAAAACAGGGATATGATCCCCGACAATCATGACCTGAATACCTGGTCGAAGAACGCGCTTGATAGCTGCGTGTACGATCCCAAGACGGGCAACCTTACCTTCCACGGTGGCGGTGGCAACGGTACCGTGTACATGCCCGTGTACCTGGATGAAGGCGACTATGCCATGAGCCTGGATTACCAGGTGCCCTACTATAGCGGCAATCAGTCGTACATGGGTCTGGAATTGGATACCGCCCTTTACCATGCTCCTTCCGGAAACAGTGGCGGCGGTTATCGCCTTGCATTCATCCAGTTCGCAATTGGCGCGAGCTCCATCACCAAGGCTGCGGTTGGATTCTCCATTACGACTCCTGGTACGTACTATCTCATTTTCCAGTTGGATGGCCTGAGCGACTCCGCAAGCATGACGGCGCTGTTCCGCAACGTCCAGCTGGTGAAGAATCCCGGCTACATCATTCTCTCGTCGTTTGATGGTAGCGGCATCGATACGTCGCGCGTGGAAAACGCCTCGAAGATGTTCGCCGAAGATGGCAGGCTTGCCACCGTAAAGGGCGTTATCGGCTGGAATACGAGCAATTTCGAGAACATGAGCGGCATGTTCCAGGATGATGAGAGCCTCGCGAACATTACGCTTATGCGCAATTGGGATACCTCGGGCGTTACCGACATGAGCTACGCGTTCGCGGGCTGCACGTCGCTCGTTGACAATGCGGGCATCGCCGGTTGGGATACCAGCAGCGTGCGGAACTTCAGCCACATGTTCTATGGCGACACTGCGCTCGAGACGCTCGACGTGAGCAAGTGGAACATGCAGGCCGCTACCGACCTGACCGACATGATCGGCGTCGACGAGGGCGACACCAATTCGCTGACCACCATCATCGCAAGCCCCACTTCGGTGTTGCTGAACAGCGGCATGGATGATGACCTGGTCGACCGCAAGCCGCAGGATGGCTGCTGGGTGCTGCAGAACGGCACGTGGTTCGACAGCTCGAGCCGCCTGGCAATGCGCTATCCCGTAACCAACAACAATACGCATCCGGGCGTGCTTACCTACGTATGGGATGACACCATCCTGGGTGGTTGCTTCACGCCCGATAGTGGCACCTGGTGGAAGTACGTGAAGGCCGACGAGGAACTCATCATCGGCGCCAGCAGCACCACCGACAACACGGTCGACGTGCTTGCCGACGACCTGCCCTGGATTCCCGCTCTGGGCTATGCGGAGGTTGACGGCGATGAAGAGGCCACGGCTGCCAGCCTGAAGGCCGCCAAGGATCGCATTACCACCATCAGCTCGCAGGGTGGCATCATCGTGCACAACCCGGCTCACTGGTTCGAGGATTACGACAATCTGACCGCCTTCGATGGTAGTGGCATGGACGTGCAGCAGGCCACGAGCATGTCGCACATGTTCGCCGGCAACGAGCAGCTTTCGAGCTTCACGGGTGCCGACGCGTGGAACACCTCGAAGGTGCAGGACTTCAGCTGCATGTTCATGGGCGACGTGGCCATGGAAGATGACGACCTTGCGTGCATGCTCAACTGGGATACCAGCGAGGGCGTCACCATGGCGAGCATGTTCGAGGGGTGCGAGGGAATTACCACCCTCACCGCGCTGCGCAAGTGGGACACCAGCGACGTGACCTCGTTCGCGCGCATGTTCTACGGCTGCACGTCGCTGACCGACCAGAGCGGCATCCGCAACTGGGATGTGACGGGTGCCGACCTGACCGAGATGTTCGCCGCATGCAGCGCGCTGGAAACGGTCGACTTCAGCAAGTGGACGATGAATGGCACCGTTACCGATATGCTTGCGGGTGATTCGGCGCTTCTGCACGTAACCACGGGCACGGGCACGGTGCTTGCCGGCACGGGTCTGGATGACACGCTGGCGAACCGCACGCCCGACAATGGTAGTTGGAGCCGCGATACGTCCGCTGGTGGCGCAACGTGGGCCGACAGCTCCTCGAAGCTGGCCGAGCTCTACACGCTCACTAACAACGCGGGCGCCTTCACCTACAACTGGGAAGAGATCATCCGCGGCCGCTTCAACAGCAACGACAACGTTTGGTGGGAATACAACGTACAGACCAAGACGCTCACCATTGGCTACGACGGCCCCAACGGCGGCGACTACAACGTTACCGAGCTGGCTGGCGATCTGCCCTGGCGTGCGCTTGCCCCACCCGCTGGCCATGAGGGAGAAGAAGGCTACACCAACGTCATGGAGCATGTCGTGTTCCAGAACACGGTGCGCGTGGACAACCCGGCTAGCTGGTTTGCGGGTCACACGGCGCTCCAGGATGTGGAAGCAACGTACCTGGATGTTTCCGAAGCTACCTCCCTTGCATCCATGTTCCAGGGTTGCACCAGCCTGACCACCATCGAGGGTACCGAGAACTGGAATCCCGCGAAGGTGACCGATTTCAGCAACATGTTCAGCGGCGCCCGCAAGCTCGAGGAGCTCGACCTTACCGGTTGGCATATGCGCGGCGACAACGTAGCCAACATGTTTGCAGGCGCGGCTTCGCTCTACACCATCACGCTCGAAAGCGATGCCGTGCTTCAGGGCGCTGGCCTTGAGGATGTTCCCTCCTTCGCTCTGCATGCAGGCGTTTGGAAAGCCAACGGCACCATCGTTCCCGCAGCGACTTCCTCCAACGAAGCCGGCGACACGTCGTCGTTCGTATCGCTCTATCCCGCTTCTGGCGGCAGCGTTTCCGGCGTAGTGACCTACACATGGTCGCTCGAGGGCGTTTTCGACAGCAATCCCAATGCGTGGTGGCGCTACGACGCCGATACCAAGACCCTGTATGTGGGCGCGAATGGCGCTGACAAGGTAGTCACCGAATATGGCGACTACGACGGCCATGCAAGCGACCTGCCGTGGCGTGACTCCCTGAATCCCTCTCGTGTGGAGCATATCGTGATGCAGGATGGCATTGCTCCTGCAAATCTCTCCGCATGGTTCAGCGGCTATGACAGCGCGACCTTTGAGGAAACGCTCACCTACGACAATCTGAAGTCCTTCAACGCCGCCGGCTACACCGACGACAACGGTGTCGTGCATGAGGGCGCGAACGTGACCGCCACCTCGAGCTTCGCCGACATGTTCCGTGATGACGCTTCGCTCGAGGCCGTAGATATCCACACCTGGAACATGCTTCCCAACGCAAGCCGCGATGGCGGTTCCGGAAGCGGTGCTCCCGTGCTTGACGACATGTTCACGGGTACGGGCCTCACCATGATCACGCTGGGCAACGAGACGGTGCTCGATGGCACGGGCTTCGCCGCCAACTTGAACGATCGCACCACTGCCGATGGCATGTGGATGACTGACCCCGAGAAGGATGGCACCGCCACCGTCGAGAACGAAGAGTGGTTCGACACCACGGCGCATCTGGCTGGTCGTTACACCGCCAGTGGCAATGACATTGGCTCTGAGACAACCTTCACGTGGGTTCCGGGCAAGGGCGGCTTGTTCGGTACGAGCGGGGACGCCGAAGATGCCTGGTGGGCGTACGAGGAAGCCACCAATACGCTGTGGATTGGTTCCGCGCGCAACCAGAAGAAAGTTGTGAGCGTGGACGGTGCTGCAGTGCCGTGGGCGAAGATTATCGATACCGATGAGGTGCGTCACATCGAGACGCGCGGCCAGCTCGCCCCGACTACGCTGCGTGGCTGGTTCGCCAGCAACGAGCTCACGTCTACGAATTTGGACTACAGCACGTGGACTCCCTCCGGTGGCGTTCAGGGCAATAACTACAAGGTCAGCGGCAATACCATGAGCATTACGGGTGGTAGTGGCAATGGCTTGGTTACCACGCCGGTGTACCTGCTTCCCGGAACCTATACCCTGTCCACCGATTACACGTTGTCTGACTGCACGAGTTGGTATGTCAATCGTGGCCTGTGGCTGACCATGGCCACGCGTCGTGCGGAAACCGCATCGGGCACTTCCGGTTACGACCTCGGCTACGTCTTCCTTCCCGCCGCGAGCAGCGGGCCCGCTTCCTTCTCGTTCACCATCACTACCGCGGGTACCTATTACCTCTCGTTGCACTGCAATGAGGTCAACGATGGCCACACTGCTCGTCTGACGCTCGATAACCTGATCGTTTCCGCATCGGGCAAGTCATATGACAGCCTGGTGAGCTTCAATGGGTCGAACTTGGATGTGTCTGGCACGGCTACGGCTGCCGGCATGTTCAGGGCAGATCATGCGCTTGAGACGGTGGATATGAGCAATTGGGAGCTCTCCACCACGGCCGATGTTTCCTACATGCTCGACGGATGCGAGGGCGTCACCACCATCACCTTGAATAGCGGCTCCATCTTGGAGACGAGCCAGCTTCCGCAGAAGGACGAGCTGGGATCCTGGGTGAACGTGACTCCTGGTAGTGCCGATGAGGGCTGGTTCGGTACTAACCAGAATCTGATTGACCGTTACCCGAAGGCCCAGGACGCAAAGGGGAACACCTTCACCAACCAGACCTACGTGTGGGATACCAGCGTCATCGGTGGCCGCTTCCCGAGCAACGACAATGCCTGGTGGCGTTACTTCGACGAAGACACGACCTTCAACGGCACGCCGGTGAAGGCGGGTACGTTGATGTTCGGCATGGATGGCTTCGCCAACCAGACCACGTGCGTGGTAACCGACAGCGGCACTGATATGCCGTGGCGCGACGTGCTCGAGCCGGGCAGCGTGCGTTACGTAACCGCCGATGCCACCAATGGCAAGGTGAACCCCACCAACTTTACCAGCTGGTTCTACAACACCGATGGCTTCTACGACAACCTGGAGACTTTCGATGGCACCAACCTGCAGGTGACCGCGACCACCACGAGCTTCGACAACATGTTCCGCAACTGCGATAATCTGACCACCCTGAACTTCACGGGCTGGTATATGAGCGCCGCTTCCACGCGCGCCAATATGCTGGCGGGCGCTACGGCCCTCAACGACCTGACCATCGATGAGGGTACGTTGCTGGCAGACGCTGGTCTGGATCCCACCGTCTTCAAGGATGCCCAGGCCGCGCGTTGGCGCGTTGAGGACTTCGTGGCAACCGAAACGTCGGACAAGACGTTTGCGGTGGGCGACTACTTCACCACCAGCGAACTGAAGGCGCTGTACCCCGATGCTTCTCGCAGCAACTACCGCACGGTGCACTACCACTGGTATCCGGGCACCGTCGTGACCTTCAAGAAGAACAGCTCCGCCGCGACTGGCGAGATGGCCGACGTGTTCCTGCCCTTCGGCTTCGAGTACACCATGCCGGTGTATTCGCAGGATGCCGTGGTGAAGGTGTTCGAGTGGACGGGCTATCGTCTGCGTTGGTGGAACACCGCGGCCAACGGCACGGGCGACGAATACGAGGCGGGCAAGACCTATACGCCTACCGACGAGATGTTTGGCGAGTACACTACGCTGTATGCTCAGTGGGCCCCCATCCAGCATTCGAAGATCATCTACGACCCGAACAATCCCTCCGCGCATCTGCGCAGCGGCCACGATAGCTATAACAGCTACCTGGGCGACGCGGGTGACGATATCGAGATTCCGGCGCTCAATGACTGGTACTACGCACGTGGCTACGACATCGTGGGTTGGTACACCAAGCCCGACGGCACGGGCGACTACTACGAGGCTGGGACGATCTATCGTCTGCGTTGGCTGAACGATGGCATTAGCCCCGCCTGCACCGAAGGCGAGACGTACGAGTCGGGCGGCAACATCTACACCACCGCCGTTCAGACGCTGTATGCCCACTGGGCGCCGCGCGGCAACTTCATCATCAACTACGACACCGACGGCGGCACGCCCGCCATCGCGGCTGGCACGGGCATCAAGTGGGATCAGGACAACCTGTTCCCCAAGGTTGATGGCACCGTGGTGGAGCCCAGCAAACCTGGTTACGTGTTCCAGGGCTGGTACTACACCATCGATGGCACCAACTACGATGTGAAGCTGGAAGAGGATACGCAGTACATGGCACTGCGCGCCTTCCTGCTGGACGTCGACGAGGGCGAAGGTTACGACGACAACGCCGTTGCCGTGAAACTCATTGCCAAGTGGGTTGCCGGCTACGTTGACATCACCTACGTGGCAGGCACCAACGGCCAGGTGGCTCGCAACTACACGGGTGCGGAATCGGGTACGTCGGTTTCCGAGAGCATCTACGCGCTGAATCCCACGCATAGCGAGGATGGCCAGGGCATTGGCGGCATGGCCATTCCCGATACGGGCTATCACGTAGCGTACTGGATCAACAACGTGAATGACACGATCATCAGCAACCAGGATTACATTGGTGCGAACGACCTGTACAACATCGCGTTCTGGGATGGCACGTACCATGCGGTTACCTTCACGGCCATCTTCGAGCCCAATTCCAACACCATCGCCTACGTGGGCAACACCACGGCGGCCGATATCGTGCAGGCGCAGGGCTCCATCGCCAATGGCCAGGCCACGCGTGGCGTTTACTACCAGATTGCAAGCGGCGGCACGACCACGGGCATTTACCGTCCCGGCTATAGCTTCCTGTATTGGACGCTCAACGCCGACGGTTCTGGCCGTAGGTTCTACTCGGGCGACCTGGTGAACGACTTCGCCGCGAGCAATGGCATTCCCATTACCCTGTTCGCCAACTGGCAGGAGCTGGAAACCAAGGTAAGCTTCGGCGTGCAGACCGGCGGCTCGTTCACGCATGATGACACGGGCGCCACCTCGTGGACCACCACCATCGCGCGCGTTACGGGCGAAGCTCCCACGGTCACCGCAGTGGCTGCAAACGGATACCACTTCGTGGCATGGCTCGACGCCGCTTCGGGTGCCCAGGTGAGCTCGGAGGCCGAGTTCACGCCTACGCGCACGGGCAACTTCTGGCCCGCGACCATGAGCTTCATTGCCACGTTTGCCCCGAACACTTATACGGTGAGCTTCGACATGGGCGAGGGCGCGGGTAGCGTAGACGACCTGACCGCCACGTACGGCACGGCGTTCCGCCTGCCCATGGCTACCAATGCATCGCGTACGGGCTATACGTTCGGCGGCTGGACCACCGGCCCCAACGGCACGGGCACGCTGTATGCTGATGGCGACCTGGTGGAAGATAACCTGGCGTACGAGCAGGATGCAGTGGCTACGCTGTATGCCAAGTGGATTCCCACTACGTATCAGGTTGCTTTCCGCTCGGGTGCTGCGGAAGCCACGGGCACCATGGCGAACCAGACGCACACCTACGACAGCGCCAAGGCGCTTTCCGACAACGCATTCGCCTATGCGGGCCATACCTTCGCCGGTTGGGCGATTACTCCCGGTGGCGAAGCGGTGTACACCGACGCTGCGGACGGTACGGTGGATGGCAAGATCACCGTCATGAACCTTTCCAGCGATGGCACCACGGTTACGCTTTATGCGACGTGGGTGCCCACGCAGTACGCCGTGACGTTCGTCGCGGGCGATCATGGATCCATGAGCGGGTACACTGGTCCGTATTCCGTGGCTTATGGCGATGTGCTTGATGGATCGCTCGTTCCCTCCACCTCGCCGGCTGCCGGATACAAGTTCTCGCATTGGGCATACGTGATGACCGTGGACGGCACTCCCGTGAAGGTTGACATCACGCAGGATCCTACGCGCGTGCATGTGTGGGGCAATACGGTGTTCACGGCCGTCTGGCTTTCCACGAGCACCTACCTGGTGCGCTACTCGCCGGGCGACCATGGCGCGTTTGGCGAAGTGGAGAACGTGACGTATTGGACGGGCGTGGCAAATGGCGCCAGCATGAGCGACTATCCGTTCCCCGGCAATACGGGCACCAGCATCTACATCGACACCATCGAGACGAATCCGCGTAACTTTGGCAACCCCGCAGCCGATCCCGGCTGGAAGTTCCTGGGTTGGAAGTGGACCGTGGATGGCGTGACCTACGCCACCTACGCCAATTCCAATGGCTGGACGGTTTCCGAGCTGCCCACCATCGTTACCTCCGACCTGAACTTCTCGGCTCAGTGGGAACAGAGCCAGCAGGTGCTCACGTTCGATGCCAACGGCGGCACCGCGCTTACCTCGAACCTGTCGGCACGCGCCGTTACCACGAGCGATAGCGTCGTGCTCCCCGACGCAACCGACGTTGCGCGCGCGGGTTACACGCTCGCTGGTTGGGGCTTGTCCTCTACGGGCGCAGCGGCCTACGCTCCTGGCGCAACCGCCACGTCGATTACGGGCAACATGACGCTGTACGCCATTTGGGAAGCCAACACCTATACGCTCGTGTACGACACCCAGGGCGGTAGCGTCATCGCGAACCGCACGGGCGTTGGCTGGACACAGTCCGACCTGCTCAATGGTATTGCCGATCCCACCAAGCCTGGCTTCTCGTTCGTGGGCTGGTACGTTGGCACTTCCGAGGATTCCTCGCTGGTAAGCTCCACCACGCAGTTCTCGGCTGTGGCCAGCGGCAGTGCCAATGGATCCATCGGCACCATCTACGCATGGTGGCGTGAGGACGTTGGCAAGATTACCTATACGGCAGTTACGCGCAATGCGACTACGGGTGCGATGACCGTTACCACGGGTGGCTATGTCAACCGTACGTCCGAGACGATCGCGGCCGTTTCCGACAACGAGGCTACGGGCTCCGCGGCGTACTCGCGCACGGGCTATAGCTTCCTGTACTGGATGGATGCCGCGGGCAATATCGTGGCAACTACCTCGTCGTTCAAGCCCACCAAGGATGCCTACGATGCCGCCAACGGCGTGTACTCGATCTGGGGTAACCCGACGGCATTCTACGCGGTCTTCACGGCGCATGACTTCACCGTGAGCTTCGACGTGAATGGCGGCACGGGTGCGCTGGATGACATCGTGTTCACCTACGACGTGCCTCAGAACATCCCCACGGCTGCGGCTGGCGGCATTACGCGCGCGGGCTACACGTTCGGCGGCTGGACCACCGGTAGCGATGGCTCGGGTACGCTCATCGGCGACGGTGAAAGCGTGAAGAACCTCACGGGTGCTGCCGGCGGCAAGGTGACCCTGTACGCATACTGGGAGGTTGCGGCATACACGCTGACCATCAACGGCAACGGCGGCGCCTACAACACCGCTTCCGCCTATGGTTCCAACCTGAAGCCCGACGGCACGCTGCAGTTCCCGCTGAACGCCTTCGCCACCATGCACCTGCCGGCGGCCAATGCGTTCCTGCGCACGGGCTACGTGCTCGATGGCTGGTCGGAGCTGGCCGAGGGCGCCGTTACCTACATTCCCGGCGCAACGTACACCATGCCCACGGGCAACGCTACGCTGTACGCTCACTGGACGCCCATCACCTACACCGTGAGCTTCAGCCCGAATTCCAATGACACGACGGGCTCCATGACGAGCGTGACCTTCACCTACGACGTGGAGCAGGCGCTTCCCGGCAACGGCTTCTCGCGCGTGGGATACGACTTCGCCGGTTGGAAGACGGCTACGGGCACCACGGTCTACGGCGACCGCGCCTCGCTTTCCAACCTGACGTCTCAGGCTGGCGCCGACGTGCTGCTGTATGCACAGTGGACCCCGGTTGGTTACTCGGTGTCGTTCGGCACGAGCGACACGGGCAAGGGCACGGTTTCCGCTGACGCGCTAACGGTGCTCTACGGCGACAAGGTGTCCACGGCTGCGGTTACCGTGAATGCGGCTCCCGATTACACGCTCGATGTCTGGACCTACGTGATGACGCGCAACGGCGTGGAAATCGCCTCGGGCGAAACGCCCAACCCCGCACAGATCGCCATCCTGGGCGACACGGTATTCACCGCCCAGTGGACCAAGGTGCTTTCCGTGACGTTCCTGCCTGGCGAACATGGCGACTGGGCGTACCGCGATGAGGGCACCTACTTCGAGAGCAAGACGGTGGGCACTGACGTGACCTTCGCTGGCCCCGTTGAGGGCGGCGCGCCGCGTTCCGTGGTGGATGCCGATGGCGTGCGCTGGACCTTCGTGGCATGGGTCGACGGCAATGGCAACACCATGACGGGCCTGGATTACACGTTCGGCGACTCGAGCGTGGTATACACGGCCCATTGGATGCGCGACATCGTCATCACGTACTCCTTCGAGGATGCCACGGGTACGGTGCAGGGTGGATGGAGCGACGCCTCCATGGCCGACGTCGAAACGCGCACCAACTACACGCAGAACGACAATCCCTACACGCTGCGCGGCACGGCCGATGTGGAGCGCGCGGGCTATCGCTTCGACGGCTGGGCGCTCGACCAGGCGGGTACCGTAAGCTACGCGCCGGGCGAGGAAATCGAGCTCTTCGATGCGAACGTCACGCTCTACGCGCGCTGGACGCAGCTGCACTACACCGTGATCTACGATACGGGCGAGGGCACCTACGTTCCCACCCGCTACGACGTGACGTGGGATAGCAACGATATCGTTCCCACCGATGACCCCGAGCATGTGGGCTACTACTTCATTGGCTGGTACTACTCCAACGAGTTCGACCAGAGCGATCTGTCGAAGTATCGTGCACGCGAGGGCGATAGCTTCTCTACGCTGGCCACCGCCATGGGCTATGGCTACGACGAGATCACGACCCTCATCCTGTATGCATGGTTCACGCCCGAAGAGGCCGTGCTCCATTACGCCGTGAAGGAAGGCAGCGGCACCATCGAGCCCGATTCCGAAACGGTTAACGCGGGCGACGGCAAGCCGCTGGGCGCCACCGCAAGCGCGCGTGCTGGCTATAAGTTCGCTGGCTGGCGCGATGCTTCCGGCGTCCTGGTGAGCCGCAACGAGGTGTTTGCTCCCACGAAGCACGCTGATGACGTGTGGTTCACGGGTACTACCTGGTACGCATACTTCGTGCCCATCAGCTACACCATTACCTTCAACGGCAATGGCGCCGATAGCGTGTCTGCGGGCATTCAGCCGCTCGATGCGACCTACGATGAGCCCGTGGCCCTTACGCCGGTGGCGGGTGGCTTTGAGCGCGAGGGCTACACGTTCTCTGGTTGGAATACGTCGGCTTCCGGCACGGGCACCACCTACGCTGATGCCGAAACGGTCATCAACCTGGCCAACGTCGACGGCACCGTGGTTCCCCTGTATGCCATGTGGACCGAGATTGGCCACGTGGTCACGTACGATCCGAACAATACCATTCGCGGTAGCGTGAACACGCCTCCTTCCGGCGCACTGTACAAGACGGGCGAGACGGTGACCACCGCCAGCTCGAGCGACACCACCAATCTGTGGCGCTACGGCTACGCGTTCGACGGTTGGGCGCTCACGCCCAACGGCGCGAAGGTGTATGGCTTCGGCGATACCTTCGTGATGCCCAACTACGACGTGACGCTCTATGCGCATTGGACGCCCTACACCTACACCGTGGAATTCCATGGCAACGTGTGGGATGCCTATTACGACACCTCGAGCGGCCTGCCGCAGAGCGTCACCGTTTCCTATGGCGAGCAGGTGAACATCGCCAACCGCTTCAAGCGCGAGGGCAACCACTGGGTAGGCTGGATCATCGAGGGCGCTTCCGACAGCACGCTCACCAGCACCACTTCCCAGGGTTACATGGAGAACCTGAATTACCATGACGGCGCAACCGTGCACTTCTACGCGGTGTGGGAAGCCGAGCGCGTGACGGTTACGTTCGCCAGCAGCGATATGGCGAAGGGCACCATCAGCGGCAGCGATAGCCAGACCGTCTGGTATGGCGACACCGCCGATTACGACAGCGTGGTCATTACGCCTGCCAACGACTACTTCCTGGCTGGCTGGACCGTCTACTACGAGAGCCAGGGCACCACGACGAGCCGCGACTTGACGATCGAAGAGGCGAAGGCCTGGACGGTCATCGGTCCTACGGTCTTCCTGGCCAAGTGGGCTGCCGGCTACACGGTGAGCTACCGCACGGGCGATTACGGTGACTTCGAAGAGGGCGTGGAAGGCACGAGCTACTTTGGCCACGTGCAGCCTGGCGACAAGGTTCCCACGTTCGGTGGCTATCCCGCCTCCACCGACGCCACCAAGACGTTCGGCGGTTGGGAGCTTGCCGACGAGAACGGTAACGGCACGGGCGTCATTTACAAGCAGGTCGACCTTTCGAAGGTTGATGGCCTGACGGTCGATTCCGCGCTCATCTTCATCGCGCGCTGGGTCAACCTGGACTTCAGCATCACCTTCGATGCGAACGAGCCCACGGGCGCCGATGCCCATACCGGCACGATGCCCGTTCAGGGATTCCAGTACGGCTATGGCATGCAGCTTGCTCCGAACGCCTACGAGGTGAACGGCTATCGCTTCGATGGCTGGAACACCAAGGCCGATGGCACGGGCACCGACTATAGCGACATGCAGGCCATCACGCTGGCCAGTCCGACTGCCTCCTTCACGTTGTATGCGAAGTGGGTTGCCAAGACCTACGACCTGATCGTGGATGGCGGCGACGAAACGGGTGGCACGCTCGGCGAGGGTACGGGCTTCACGCATGATACGCGTACGAGTGGTTCGGTGACGCAGGACATCTACGTTGCCACCGTTACGTACGGTCAGGGCGTTTCGCAGATCATCGGCGTGACCGAGAATGCTGGCTGGCGCCTGAAGGGCTGGAAGTGGACGAGCGTGAAGGATGACGGCACCACGCTTTCCGGCACCATTACCTGGAACGGCACCGATGCCGATTACGGCTTGGCGCAGCTCATTCCCTATGGCGCATCTACTGCGACGGCCATTTGGGAACAGCTCGTAAGCGTTGTGTACAACCCCGGCGACCATGGCGACTTCGCCACTCAGACGGTTCCCGGCCAGCGCGTGGGCGCTGCGGTTCCCGCATTCACGGGTGCGACCATCACCGTTGATGGCGTGGACCTGCCCAAGGGCACGGGCACCGAGCAGTGGCTCTTCCTTGGCTGGCGCGCAGGCGACGGCACCGTCTATAGCGTGAGCGACCTTTCCACCCTGACCATTCCGGCGGGCGGCCTGGTGCTCACGGCCACGTGGACCGCGTGGTATCACACCATCACGTTTGATGGCAATAACGGCACCATCAATGGCAGCGTAACGAATCCGGTTACGCAGCGCACTGGTTCCACCGTGGTTCTGCCCGCCTCGGGCGATGCGGTGCGCGCGGGCTACGTGCTCGACGGCTGGTCGCTCACGGCGGATGGTGCGGTGGCCTATGCTGCGGGCGCTTCCATTCCGATGCCTACCGCGAACGTGACGCTGTTCGCTCACTGGGCGCAGGACGCCGTGCAGATCAACTATGGCGTGCGCACTATTGGCAGCTGGTCGTACGGCAAGCTGGAGGGTGCGGAAGGCGCCACGGGCCTTACCTGGACGGACAACACGGTTACCGACCCGCGTAACTACTACGTACCTTCCTTCAACGACACCTACACGGTGCACCAGGGCGCAAGCCAGTGGGTGAGCTCCATCTACGGTGAAGTGCTGGTTTGGGATGCCGCCAACGGCGTGTACGTGCAGACGGGCGTTGGCTATCCGTACATCATCACAGCCACTCCGTTTACGGGCTATAAGTTCCTGTACTGGGTGGACGAGAACGGCAACGTGGTTTCTCGCAGCGCTTCCTGGCGCGTGTCGCCCAGCAGCGAGGATGCTCGCTACCATACGGCCACCTACTACGCGGTATTCGCCGAGGAAGATAAGGTAACCTTCACTTACGGCGTCGAGAATTCCCAGACGGCATGGGTCAATCGTTCCACGGAAAGCATCAACCCGCTTTCTGGCACGCCCGCTGGCAGTGAAGGCCACATCTCCGATGGCTATACCATCCTTGGATGGTATGACGAGAACGGTACGTTGGTCTCCACCGACCTGACGTTCGTGCCTTCGCGCAACGCCGCCAACGGCATGTTCGAATCGCATACCTACACGCTGAAGACCAAGCCCGCCACCGATACGGGTTACACCATCAAGCACGTGTTCCAGAATTCCGACGGCACCTTCTCGGCTGCTAGCGGATACGCCGACATGGCCGCCACCGGCACGACCGGCTGGACCGTGACGGTGGTTTCCAGCGGCAGCAACTACGTGGTTGCCAACTCCGGCGACTCCACCACGTGGACGCCTTCCGGCCAGAGCACGGTGCTCTACACGCGTAGCGGCTGGACGTATTCGCCCACGCTTTCCGCGTCGAGCGCAACGGGCGTCATCGCCGCTGATGGCAGCCTGGTGCTCACGCTGTACTATGTGAGCAATTCCAACCTGGTCACCATCGTGTACCAGGCTGGCGTGGGTGGCACCGTCACGCCGGGCTCCGAGACGCTCACCACGGTGAACGACGACAATGCGCAGGGCGCTACCGCCACGCCGCTTCCGGGCTACTACTTCGTGGGCTGGAAGGACGCCTCGGGCGTTACGGTGGGTTCCACGGAAACCTGGGCTCCCACGTTCAGTGGCCTTTCCATCACGCAGTGGAATCAGGTACAGGCATTCACCGCCGTCTTTGCCGAGCTGGGCAACGTGACCATCAATTACACGGCTGGCATGGGTGGTACCGTGAGCAAGGCGAGCGAGACCGTTGCCCCGGCATCGGGCACGCCCACCGGCTCGCTGGCCACCGCCGATGAGGGCTACGAATTCCTGTACTGGATTAATGCGGCTACCAAGCAGATCGTGCTCTACGCCGATGGCAACCGCGCGCCCGAGCACATCACGCCGCAGAAGAACCCGACGACCGGCGTATTTGAAAACATCACCTACCAGGCCGTCTTCGGCGCCCTCTCCGACGTGGCCTACGCCGTCGAGCACTACAAGGTGGACGGCCAGGGCAACGTGACCGTATATGCGACCGAGCACCTGACGGGCACGACGGGGCGCGCTGTCACCGCAACCCCGATTGACACCGCGACCGCGCTTGGCTGGGAAGGTTACGAATACGCTCCCAAGTACAAGGGCGACGGCATCGGCGAGATTGCCGAGGGCACCGTTGCGGGCGACGGCTCTACGGTGCTGCGTCTGTTCTACACCGCCACCGACATGGCATACACCGTTCTGCGTTACCAGCTGAATGGCGATGGCACCATTACCATTCTCGATCCGCTGAATCTTGCGGCGCCCACTGATAGCGTCGTAACCGCCCCGACCGATGACATTCCTACCGGCTACGTTGCCGTTGCTAACGGCGGCACCATCACGGGCAAGGTCTCGGGCGTGACCACCACGTACACGGCCGACCTCACGGGCACGGTTACCGGCTTCGTGCTGAACGAAGATGGCGTGACCATCGCCCACGGCTCGAAGCTGGTGCTGGTGCAGCTCTTCACGGCCGAAGAGGTCACCTACACCATCAACTACTGGAGGATTCCCGGTCAGTATCACGATGTGGCCAATCCGTTCTCGTATGCCACGCTGGTGCAGACCGATACGCCCACGGCCCTTACGGGCGCCAAGGTAACGGCTTCGCCCATTACCATCGCTGGTTACACCTACGTGCCTCCCGAGATCAAGGAAGCCTATCCCAGCGTTATCACCGGCACGGTTGCAGGTGACGGTAGCCTGGTGCTGAACCTGTACTACGAAGCCAATACGGGCCGCAAGCTAGTGCTGGTGGTCAATCCCACCAATGCTCCCGGCGCTGAGTGGGCGAGTGGCTACGCGCACCTGGCTTCCACGAGCTATCGTAGTGACACCAAGACGTACCTGCCCACCGCCGTGAACGTGAGCTATCCTGGCTACACCTTCCTGGGTTGGGACACCAGCGAAGCCGCCACCACTGCGGTGTACAACCCGGGTGTGGAGTACACGGTTGGTACGGCCGCGGAAACGAAGCTGTACGCGGTATGGCAGGCCAATACCCAAACGCCGTATAGCGTGGTGCGCTTCCAGGTGAACGGCGATGGCACCATCACGCAGCTCGAGACCCTGACCTACAAGGGCACCACGGGCACGAGCGTTACCCCGACGCCGGTTCCGCCTACGGGCTTCGAGCTGAACAGCAGCATGGAGATTACGTACAACGGCACGACCTACAAGACCGTCGAGACGGGCACCATCGCGGGCGACGGCTCGCTCGAGCTGGTGCACGTGTTCACCGCCAAGGAAGTTGCCTACAAGATCTACGTGTACACGTTGGCTGGCGACGGCACGCTTACCAACATCAACACCATCAACACCACGGCCGCCACGGGCACGCATATCGTGGCCGACGCCGCGGCGGGTGCCGTGGCCCCCACGGGCTATGTGTACTACAACCTGACCACCAGCCTGCCCGATGGCTATGAGTACCTGGGCAACCTGGTGGCGGTAACGAGCCAGAGCGGCAGGTCGTTCACCACCGTGGCACGCGGCACGGTTACGGGCGATGGCAACCTGGTGCTGGAGATCTACCTGCACGCCATCGTGTACGATCTGACGTACGATCCCGGCAGCGGCACGTGGACGGGTGCGGGCGCGCGCGTGCCTGAAGTCCAGTATGGCTACACCGTCACGCCGCTCCCCGTGGCAAACGATGCCACGCGTTCCGGCTACACGCTGGTGGGCTGGACCACTACGGAGTCTGCGAGCGTGACCTATACCAGCTCGAAGACGGGTGCGAGCGTTACCAAGGCGGTTACCACGAACACCGCTTCGGGCGACGAGGCGCTGGCCATCTACGCGCTGCTCTCCGGCGATGCCGCAACGTATGGCTTCTATGCGGTGGGCGGCCAGTTCACCATGCCGCATGCCGACACCACGCTCTATGCGGTCTGGATGCCCAACCTGGTCAATTACACGATTTACCGTTACGCACTCAATGCCGAGAAGACTGGCATTGCCAGCACGCTCACGCAGGAAACGCGCCAGGCACGCGTGGATACCTGGGTGAGCGCCACGGGCACCGACACCACGTACAGTGGCTACCATTACTACGAGAACAACCTTACCGATCCGTTCAGCCTGAACGTTACGCAGATTCAGGTGAACGCGGGCGGCACGGGCACGGATGCCCTGAAGCTCTTCTTCACGCAGGATGCCGATACGGCCTACACCATCATGTATTGGAAGATTACGGGCGAGGGCACGCGTGAGGCGCTGAACGTCGTCTACGATTCCGCCACGGGCACGTGGGGCAATGCGCTGGTGCGCACGGGTTACGCCGACACCACGGTGAATGTTTCCGAGGACGGCACCAATACCGCTACGTACTACTACGACAACCAGGTGGTTGCCGACGACTCCGCCACGTATGGCACGCTGGGCTACAAGTTCAGCAAGAGCTACAACGACGGCACGTACGCCACGCGCTACGAGGGCATCGTGAACGCCGCTGGCACGCTCGTGCTGAATCTGTATTACGAGGCCATGTCCCGTTCGCTCGTGTACGACCTGGGTAGCGACGGCCAGTGGACCGACGGCGACAAGACGCCCACCCCGGGCCCGAATTCCGAAGCCGTGATTACCCTCGCCGGCAGCAACGACGTGTACCGCTACGGCTACACGTTCATGGGCTGGTCGCGCACCTCCGGCGCCACCACGGCCGATGACGACCTGCTGGCCACGGGCACGCTTTCTTTCACCATGCCCACCGCTGAAACCACCACGCTCTACGCGGTGTGGGCGCCTTCCGATTCCACCTACGTCGTGGAGTACTGGAAGCTGCGCGGCGACGGCACGCTGGAGCATGTGACGTCCGAGGATGCCACGGCTACGGGCACGACCGGCACCACGGCGAACGTGAAATCGCCCGTCGACTACACCGCGCATGTCATCGCCGGCTATGAATACGCCGCGAGCATTTCCTACAACGGCTCCACGCTGTACTCCTACGGCGAGCCGGGCAATACCGACGACGGCATCATTACCGGCCACTCGGCCAACGCCACCACGGGCGTGCTGCACGTGAAGCTGTACTACACCGCTTCGAGTACCGCCTACACGGTGGAGCGCTGGGTCGTCACGGGCGATGGCACGCTGCTTCCCGTGAAGGCCGACGGCACCGTTGATTACAACTGGAACGGCACCGATGACGTGAGCTCCTACTGGATGAGCCACTCCAGCTACACCGATGCCAACGCCAACGCGCAGGCGAACAACGATTCCGCCACGGTTGGCTGGGATGCCGCCACGCATACCTACTACACGGCCGACGACGTGGCCATTACCGGTTACGAGTTCGCGCCTCATGGCACGTACGTCTCGAAGGGCGACGCGGCCGAGACCAAGTACTACACCGAGGCCATTGGCACCATTTCCGCTACGGGCGACCCGCTGGTGCTGAAGCTGTACTACCGCGCCATCAGCATGCGCCTGACGTTCGACAAGGGCACGGGCGATGCGTACTCGTGGTATCCGAACGAAGATCCCTCGGGCGACCATATGGCTGGCGACTCGGTGACGCTGCCCACCGCCAACCAGACGCGTCGCACGGGCTACACGCTGCGCGGTTGGGTGGAGCTGCCTACGGCGGCCAACCCCGATGACTACACCATCCAGGTGACCTACGGCTCCGAGACGCGTACTTTCAAGGCGTCCGATATCACCTCGCTCATGGGCAATTGGGCCATCGAGTTCCTGAAGCTCGTTCAGAGCGGCGATAATGGCCAGTACCTGGTGTTCACCTATGGCGGTGCTTCCGTGAATCTGCCGTACTACACGGCCGCTTCCGTGATTAGCATGCCTACGGTTCCCACCACGATGTACGCCGCATGGGAGCCCAACCAGCGCACGTCCTACGTGGTTGAGTACTACAAGCACAAGGGCGACGGTACGATGGTGAAGGTCGACACCGAGACGTACTACGGCTACACCGACACCACGGCCACGTTCGACCCGAGCACTGCCGCCAACAAGTACGATGGCTACCATCAGTACTCCACCACGCCCGACGAAGAGGGCTACAAGCTGGATGCCGATGGCTACGTGCTCGACACCACGGGCGCGCGCATCACCGATGGCACCAACCCGTACCAGCAGATCCTGGAGGGCAACATCTCGGCCACCACTACGCTGGCCCTGAAGCTCTTCTACGAAGCCGACTTGGTGCACTACGTAGTGCGTTGGTACAAGTGGACGGGCGCCGAAACGTTGGTTCGCGAGTACCAGGAAGTGCGCAGCGGCAAGGTGGACAGCCAGGTAGACGTGCTGCCCGGCGACAAGACGCTCACGAAGGACGTCGACAAGGGCTATGACTTCACGTCATATGCGTGGAGCTCTACCTTCACGTACACCGACGAAGATGGCGTGACGTCGAAGAACATCCTTTCGGCCACCGTGGGCACCACGCCTCTGGGCTCCGTCACGGTGAACGGCGTAGATGTTGACTACTACACCGAGCTGGCCCTGTACTACGTCTCTCAGGAAATCACGCTTACGCTGGAGATTGGCGCGGGCAGCTGGTACAACCCGTCGTACGCTTCGCAGAACGTGCGTGCCGACTACCCGAACTACCCGCTTCCCGGATCCGACGTGCTCGAGCGCGCTGGCTACGAATTCAAGGGCTGGACGGCAGTTTCCGACTACACGTTTGCTGCCGACGCGGCTAACTATGCTGCCCAGACCTTCACCGTGAATACGGCGGAGGGCAGCATTTCCCGCGCGGTCTACGAGGCCCTGAACGCTGCTGGTGCCATTATCACTGGCACTTTCAACCTGGGTACCGAGAACACGACGCTCTATGCGGTCTGGTACGCGCTTGACACGACGCCTTACACCGTGCGCCACGTGCGTGTCGATGGCAACGGTAACGAGAAGACGGTCATCGTCGATACCTTCACGGGCATCACCGACGACACCGCCGTTGCGGAAGTCTACACGAGCAATTCGGGCACTACCGCCGCCAACTACCCGTCCTTCGTGGGATGGACGTACGGCGACGTGGTCACCGTTGCTGGCGTTACCAAGACCAGCGGCAACAACCAGTCTGGCACGTGGGCTCCGGGCACCGGCAAGATCGTGGCTGGCAACCCGAAGCTGATCATCACGCTCTACTACGCGCCCAACGGCTACACGTTCACGCTGGATGCGGGCACGGCCTGGTCGACGCTTCCCGCAACGTGGACCGACGGCACCACGGGCAACAAGGTCGATACCGACCATGCCACTGAATACAATGCCACGCTTCCTGGCACCACCGCGGTCGATCGTCCCGGCTACACGCTGGTGGGTTGGACCACCGATGCCGCTGCGGCAACCGAGCGTGCGGGCCAGGCGGCGATTACCTACGCCGATAGCCTGGGCGACCTGCTGCTTGCACCGGGTTCCATCTACAAGCTTCCCGCCAATGCCGAGAACGCCATCACGCTGTATGCGGTGTACAAGCCCATCGCCGACACGCCGTACGTGGTCGAGCACTATAAGGTTGTCAAGGATGCCAATGGCAACATCATCATTACGAAGGTGAACACGGATAACCTGACCGGCACCACCGACACCACCGCTACCGCAACCGCCCACAACGTGAACACCGAAGCGGCTTGGGCTGGCTATACGCTGGTGGGGGACAATGCCTCTATCTACGGCTTCGCGGATGCCGACTTCGCTGGCTACACGGTGAAGGTGAACGGCACGGTTGATGCTTCGCCCACGGCGGCGGCGTACACTACGCACCTGTCTGGCAACATCAGCAAGGCCGAGCCTCTGGTGCTGAAGCTGTTCTACGTGGCCAACGACACCACGACATTCACCATCGAGCGCTGGTATCTCGATCCCACGGGCCAGTACACCACCAAGATCGGCACCGACGTCGTGGGCCAGGCTACCACTGACACTTCGATTACCCTGAATGCCGAAGGCGACATCGTGACCGGATCCCATGCGGGCTACTCGATCACGGGTGGCTATGCGGTCATCGCCGGCTACAAGATGAAGAACGACCTGACGGTTGGCACGTACAGCACGGCCTACGCCACGGCAGCTACCACCACGGTTACCATCACGGGCAACGGCCTGGCCAAGTTCGTGCTCCTGTACGCGCCCGACGTGGCCACCTTCAACGTGGAGTACTGGAAGTACACGGGCGACGGCAACATCGTTCCCCTGAATGCCTTCACCGTGAACGGCTCTACCACCAACACGATCGTCGTTTCCGGCGAGGACATCCTGACCAGCTACACGGCCATCGTGAACCGCGGTCAGAGCGAAGTCGCCGGCGAGGGCACGGGCTCGGTGTACCGCCACCTGAATTACGCGGCGGGCGAGAGCTACGCTCCTTCCGGCAGCTACACCATCGACTACAGCGCGTTCGTCGGCTACACCTTCAACGCCTCCTTCAACAAGCGTGGCGCCAACGGCGTAACCAAGGCGACGGTCTTCACGGGCGTTATCGCCGCCGATGGCAGCCTGACGCTGGTCCTGGTGTACGAGGCCGATAACCTGCAGCTCAACTTCGACCTTGGCACGTACGGCAACAAGGCCACGACTTCCACGTACGCGATGCCCTCCACCGTGAAGGCCGAGAGCACCGTGACGCTGCCCGTGGCTGCCGACGTTACGCGCGATGGCTATAGGCTGGCGGGCTGGACCACCGAGGCAACCTACACGTTCACCAGCGGCACGTATGCTGGCGAGACCCTTACCGTGGCCGATGCCAAGGGATATCGCGCCAACGCGTTGAAGGATGCGCTCTCTGCGGCGGGCCTGCTGTACACCACCACGTTCCCCATGGGCGTGGAGGCCGACACGCTGTATGCGGTCTGGGTGACCACCAATGACACCGACTACTCCGTGGCCGTCTATCGCATCAAGGGCGACGGCACCATGGAATACACGGGCACGAAGGTCTACCACGACGGCGTGGCCGACGAGACCGTTTCCCCGGCACAGAGCCCCGTGGGCACGTATGATGGTTCGCTGACTGGTGCCAACATGGAAGGCGACACCTACAAGGTCATCGGCTACACCTGGATCGCTCCCGGCACTAATGTGGGCGACTACGGCACGGGCATGCCCACCGAAACCGACGGCACCAAGGTCGTGGCTGCCGATGGCTCGACCGTCCTGAACTTTATCTTCACCGCAACGCAGGTGAGCTACTATGTGGCGCGCTACCGCGTCGACGGCGACGGAAAGACCTACCTGGTGGATGCTTCCGGCAACGACGTCATCCATAACGGCAACACCGTTACCGTGGAAGACGTTACGGCCGACCTGGATACCTACAAGGGCTACCTGATCGCCTACACCGGCTACGCCGATGCTGCCGTGAACGTGACGGCTGGCGTGGCTTGGGTGTACGACACCTCCACGAAGCCGTATACGTACAAGAGCGACGACAACCAGGATAACGTCGACGTCCAGGGCGGCACGCCCAACGCCACGTACAGCCCCACGTACGAGGGAACGACCGCAACGGGTTCCGTCGAGCGTGACGCCACGTCCGTCTTCTCGCTGTTCTACGTACCCAGCACCTTCACCGTGAAGGTTATGCCGAACAACGGCACCTGGGCTACGGGTTCGGGCGCCTACGATGGCGATGGCAAGCTCTCCTTCGCCGACGACGTATGGCAGGGCCGCCTGGCTTCCGGCACGTCGCTCGTGGTGCCCACCGCCACGCAGCTTACGCGCGCGGGCTACATGCTCGATGGCTTCACCACCGAAATCGGCGGCGACGTGGTTGTCGTGGCTGGTGGCACGTACTCCACGCCCATCGGCGCCATCACCCTGTATGCTCACTGGGCTGCGCTTCCCAGCTACTACAAGGTCAATCACGTGAAGATCCACGGCGACGGCAGCACCGAGGTCGTGTGGAGCTACCGCACCACCGGCGATACGGGCACCACGGCTCAGGAGGCTGCAAAGCCCGCCAACGATACCACCGCGAATGCCAAGGACCAGGAGAGCGGCACCAAGGTCTTCAACTGGAACGGCTACGACTTCCTGGCCGACACCGCTTCGTTCACCTACCGTGACGAAAACGGCGTGCTGCATACGGTGACCACGACGCAGAACGCGGAAATCACCGCCGACGGCGGCCTGGTGCTGAACCTGTACTACACGCCGCGCACCGACACCACGTACTTCGTGGAGCGTTGGCTGCTGAACGGCGACGGCACGCTTTCGCCGCTCGATGCCAATGGCAACGTCATGCGCGACCCGGCTACGGGCCTGCTCATTGTGACCACGCCTGAGGCCGTGGCCGCCGACCCGACCCTGTGGGAGACGTATCGCAAGCTGCATACCGGCCGTACCGACGCGATGGTCTATGCCGATGGCGTGGTGCCCGCGGATGCCAGCCAGGGCGCGGTGCCTTCCACCGAGACGCTGGGCTACAACCTGGTGAACGACGCCATCGACATCGAGGGCTACATCTATCTGGGTCATAACCAGAGCCATACTATCGAGGGCAAGACGGTTACCACGACCTCGCGCGACAACCTGAACGGCGACGGCACGCTGGTCCTGCGCCTGTTCTACTACGCCGACACGCTCGTGCTCACCTACGAGTCCGGCTCGCTTTCGCCCAACGGCACGTTCACGCAGAACCATGCCGCGGACGACACCTTCGCGCTTCCCACGGAGTCCACCGTGAAGCGCACGGGCTACGAGCTGGTTGGCTGGACGACGCTGCAGAGCGTGACCGTGAATGGCCAGACGATTGACGTGAACGAAGCTACCGGCAAGAACGCCTTCGACATCATCACGTACCTGAATAGCCAGAACGCGCTCATCACCGCCACCTACGGCAAGGTCTACTTCCTGGATGGCGCGACGTACCTGATGCCCACCACGAACCGCACGCTGTACGCGGTGTGGAGCCCGATTCTGATCGACTACACGGTGGTCGTGAAGAAGGTAACGGGCGAGGGCGAAGTGGTGCAGGTTTCTTCGAACGTGTATCAGACGTGGGCCGACACCATCGTCCACGCCGATAGCGCTCCCGTGAGCGGCGCCGATGCCTATGGTTACCTGAACAGCACGGGTGTTACCAGCCGCGATGGCGCAGCCGATGCCACGCCTTCCATCGCGAACGCCATTACGGGCTACACGTACCTGGCTCACGGCCTGAATGCCTACGGCGTGGAGGGCTGGAACGTCACCATCGACGGCGGCGACGTTACCACCTACGCATGGGATTACGTGGGATACGTGAGCGGTGGCATTACCTACACGCTGTTCTACCTGGCCGACGAGGTGAAGATTACCCTGAACACCGGCGCTGGCTCCTGGGATACCACCACCGCCACGGGTGCTAGCTGGAACGGGACGAACCCGAAGACCTACCGCGTCGAGCAGGAAATTCAGCTGCCTGCCTACAATACCGTGACGCGTGCGGGCTACACGCTGGTTGGCTGGGCGCGCAGCAGCGATGGCGCTTCCGCGACGGGTCGCGCTTCGCAGACCACGGCTGCTACGCTGGCCGCCATCACGGGCGACGAATTCTACGCGGGTGGCGCGCACTGGACGCTGGTAGCCACGTGGAACGGCAGCGCGTACGTATATGCCACCGACATCGCCTACCTGGTGCCTTCCGCCAACCAGACGCTCTACGCGGTCTGGCGTGCCAACGACGACACGACCTATTTCGTCGACCATATCCGCTTCGACGGTAACGGTACCGAGAAGGAGACCATCACCGATACCCTTACCGGCATTACCGACGAGGTCTACCCGCTCACGCAGTACACGAGCGCCTCGGGTGTGAATTCGGCGAACTACTCCGCGTTCGTGGGCTACACCTTCAATCCGAGCTTCAGGGATGCTCTGAACGTCCTGCACACGAGCACGCTTACGCCCACCGATGCGATTACCGGCAACGGACTCATGCGCTACACGCTGTATTATCGTGCTGACGACCTGACGCTCGAGCTTGATCCGGGTGCGGGCGCATGGGGCACTACCGACTACAGCTCGACCACGCACCAGGCTGAGTCGGCCTTCAACCTGCCCACAAACAATGACGTGAGCCGCGCTGGCTACACGCTCGTTGGCTGGAGCACCGATCCTTCGGGCAAGGCTGCCACTGCCGATGCTTCCCAGAGCATCGCCGATGCCCTGGCGCTGATTACGGGTAACACGCCGCAGAACGGCGGCGCGAACTACACGCGCGTTGCCACCACGCCCGATGGCATCACCTACACGTTCTATACGCCGGGCTACACCATGCCCACCACGAGTCAGAAGCTCTACGCAGTATGGCGCGCCAATAACAACAGCCTGAACTTCGTGGCTGGCACCTACGCCACGCCCGCGGAGGGCCAGGGCACTTCGGCGCTGCACTCCACCGATTCGCAGTTCACGCTGCCCACGGGCGACGCGTTCACGCGCGGTGGCTACACGCTCGTTGGTTGGACGACGTATCCCACCTACAACGGTGAGTCGGTAAACGAGAGCACGGGCGTTGCATCGCAGAACATGGCCGACGCCATTGATGACGTAACGGGCGGCACGGCTGCTGGTGGCGCGTACTTCACCTTGGCCAACGGAACGGCCCTGTATCAGATGCCCACCAACCGCAGCGTTACCCTCTACGCGGTATGGCGCGCCAATAGCGACACCGAATACTACGTGTATCGCTACAAGGTGACGGGCGATGGCGTGCTCGTTCCCATCGACGAGAATGGCAACGAGGTCGTTGACGGCCAGAACAAGATCACGCACGTGGGTGTTACTGACGAGCATGCCGATGCCGAGGGCAACAACGACGTGCCCAACGCGCATGTGACCAATGACAACACCAACGTGGATGGCTACACGTACCTCTCGCACGGCAACAGCGTCACCGACGCCGACAACGTGCCCCACACCACCAGCTCTTCCGGCAGCATTTCCGGCGACCCCGCCAATCCGCTGAAGATGTACCTGTACTACGAGGCGAACGAGAATACGCTCAGGCTGGTCCTGGGTGGCACGACCGACGCTCCCGCCAGCTGGAAGTCCGGCAGCGAGGGCAAGGCCGTTACCACGCACACCACGCAGAGCACCACGGTGCTTCCCACCAATGCCGACGTCCTGCGTCCCGGCTACACGCTGGTTGGCTGGGCAACCGATGCGGCTGGATCCACGGCCGAGGGTCTGGCTTCCCAGGAAACCGCCAACCGCCTCGCCTCTGCCACGGGCAATGACTTCGCCCATGGTGGCGCGAACTGGACGCTCGTTGCCACGTGGGATCCCGTGAACAAGACGTACGTCTTCGTGGATGCCGACGATGTCGAATACCTGATGCCCACGCTTTCCGAGCGCGTGCTTTACGCGGTCTGGCGTGCGAATGACGATTCGCCCTATACCGTGAATCGCTATTACGTGGATGGCAATGGCGTGATTCATCCCATCGAGACGCTCACGCATTACGGCGTGACGGGCGAGGTGGCCATCGCCGACGCTGCTACGCTTGATCCGACCAAGCCGTGGTACACGCAGGATAACGACAGCATCACCGGCTACGAGTACCTGACCAACGGCATGTCGCGCACGGTGTCTCATACCGACGATTCCGTAACCACGGCTGTCGACACTACGGTAACCACCACGTCGCGTCTGAAGATTAAGCTGGCCGCCGATGGCAGCATCCTCACGGTGCTCGACCTGTACTACGTGCCCGTCACCAAGACGATCACGTTCGACAAGGGCAACGGCACCTGGGCTGCGGGTGGCGACAAGAGCGGCACCTACGGCACCGATGAGGAATTCCTCACGCCTGGCGCTGATGCCATCAGCCGCGAGGGCTATGAATTCATCGGCTGGTCCGCCGAGCCCACGGTAACGCCTGCGGGCGGCAGCCCGATCTACGTGCACACCAGCACGGGCGACGACTCGCGCACGGCCGCCGACCTGGCAGTCGGCCTGGTCTATGATGCCGCAAAGGCCGCCGAGTTCGGCGTGGCCTACACTGCGAAGGGCGGCGCCTACCTGGTGCCCACCACCAACCAGAACATCACGCTGTACGCAGTGTGGAAGGCCATCGTGAACACCATTACCTATGAGGGTGGTTCTGGTACGTGGGCCAGCGGCGTTGATACCAGCGTCCAGCATTCCACCGACGACGTGTACAACCTGCCCACGGGCAGCGATATCACGCGCGAGGGCTACACGCTGGTTGGCTGGACGACCGAACCTACCGTGACGCCTGCTGGCGGCACCCCCATTTCCGTGAACACCAGCACGGGTGAGGATTCGCGCACGGCGGCAACGCTCGCTCAGAACCTGAATTCCGACGCAACGCTGATTCCGGACTTCGGGGCTCGCGGCAAGGCCTTCACCGCCGCGGGTGCGGCATTCTCGACGCCTACGAACAATAACGTTACGCTCTACGCCGTCTGGCGCGCCAATGACGTTACCTATACCGTTGAGTACTGGGTCATCCTGGAAGATGGTACCGCCATCCAGATGAAGATCGGCCCGGACGGCAAGACCCCCGTGGTCGACCGCGATGCCAATGGTTTGATCGTCCGCACGCATTCCGGTACGTACGCTACCGACAATCGCGTAACGTACACGCAGGGCGTGCCCCATGAGACGGCGAAGGCTGACTTCACTGGCACGGATACCCTGCCTTACACGAACAACGACATCAAGACGGTTGCTGGTTACCAGTACATCGTCCACAACGATAGCTACAAGGGCTACACCACCGTGGCTCAGGGCGAGATTCTGGCCGACGGCACGTTGCACCTGGTGCTGTACTACAAGCCCGCCATGGAAACCGATGGCACCTTCACCAACGAGCTCGAACTGGTGGGTGGCAGTGATTCCAGCTGGGCTGGTAGCAAGACCTATCATTACTCCAGCGACTCCTCGCACGTGCTGCCCAACGGCACGGGCGCCGACGCCATTACGCGTGACGGCTACACGCTGGTTGGCTGGACCACGCAGCCCACGGTGAACGTTTCCGGTTCTGCGGTTTCGGTTACCGAGTCCACGGGCTGGGCAAGCCGCTCCGCCGCAGCAATCGCCGCCGCGCTCACCGGCCGCGCAAGCGACACGGGCGCCGTGTTCACCGCAGCCAACGGCACGTACGTGATGCCCACCAACGCCAAGGTCACCCTGTACGCCGTATGGCAGGCCAACACCGACACGCCGTACTACGTGGAGCGTTGGATCATCACCGGCGATGGCGTGGCCATTCCCCTGAAGCAGGACGGCACCATCGATCGCGATGCGTCTAAGAACGTCGTTTCCCACGATGCCGCATGGGCGGTCACGCAGCGCCTTGCCTACGCCGGCACCACCGATGAGGAAGCCTGGGCCGATGCTCTCGATTCTTCGGTCACGTACCGCCATGCCGACAACCTGGCCGTCGAGGGCTACACCTATGTGACGCGCGGCAATAGCTACCTGGGCTACACCACGGTGGCACGTCACAACCTGGACGGCGATGGCAACATGGTCCTGGTGCTCTACTATCAGCCCGTCACCATTTCCGTTACGCTCGTCGAGGGCAGCGGTTCGTGGAGCCCCTCCACCGACACGTGGTCCGGCACCTACAAGACCGACCAGACCTTCGACCTGCCCAGCAACAGCGACATGACGCGCACCGGCTACACGCTGGTGGGTTGGACCACCATTCCCACGCAGGGTGGCGTGAACGTGGGTACAAGCCAGGGCATTCCGTCGCGTACGGCTGCCGATGCCGCCGCGGCCCTGGCGGGCAACATCGCCACCACCACGGGCGCCGAATTCATCGCCGCAGGCGGCACGTACACGGTGCCTAGTGCATCGCCCGTTACCCTGTACGCGGTGTGGAAGGCCGACAATGATACTCCGTACTACGTGGAGCGCTGGGTCATCACCGGCGATGGCGTGGCCATCGCCCTGAACCAGGACGGCACGGTTCCCTATGGCACCGATGGTAATCCCGTCGAGCATGCCGAGGGTTCCGCGTGGGTCGTCGCGAATCGCCTTGCCTATGCGGGCATCACCGACGAAGAGGCATGGGCCGACGAGCTCGATGCTGCGACCACGTATCGTCATGCTGACAACATTGCCGTTGCAGGCTATAGCTTCATCGCCAACGGTTCCGCCTTCACCGCTCCCGGCGGCAAGGTATACGCATCGTTTACGCGTGACGATATCGCCCCCGATGGCACGTTGGTGCTGAAGCTGTACTACGCGTATGGCAACCTGACCACGTACGAAGTGAAGCATTGGCGCATCACCGGCGACGGCACCATCAAGGAGCTCATCACCGACGCTGACATCCAGGGCGTTGACGCAACCGTGGGCGCATCCGATACCACGCATACAGCGACGGTTCTTACCGATGATGAGAACGAGTCGCGTCCTGGCTACGCGTACAACGAGGACTTCGTTGGGTACGAGTTCGTGGGTACTGCCGTTGACGCGGAGGGCAATGTGTACACGAGCGTCACGAGTGGCAACATCGCCCACGACGGCAGCCTGGTGCTGAACCTGTACTACAGGGCCAAGACCACCATTGAGCTCATTCTCGATCCGGGTGCTGGCACGTGGGTCAACCATAACGCCGATGCCGATGGCGTCGAGCAGGCCGATGGCACGAAGAAGAGCAACCATTCCAGCGAGTCTTCCTTCCGCCTGCCGGGCGTGAACGATGTCCATCGCGATGGCTACTACTTCATCGGCTGGTCCAACGTGCCCGATGGCTCGCGTACGATTGGCAATATCTCGCAGACCACGGCCGACGGCCTAGACGATGCGGCCGACAACTTCCATGGCGCGGGCATCGATACGAAGACCGGCATGGGCGGTTCTTCCACGAACGGTACCTGGCTGATTGTCTTCGCCGACAGCAGCGCCGAGGGTGGTTACACCTACACCAATCCGACGTTGTACTTCATCTCGCCCGATGGCATGTTCCTGATGCCCACCACCTCCACCATCCTCTACGCGGTGTGGGCGGCACGTAACGACGTGGATTACGAAGTGAGCCACTACCTGGTAGACGTGAATGGCATCGCCCATGAGGTTATCGCCGACCAGGAGCATCCGAACCCGGCGGCCAATGCGACCACCGATGAAGAGGTTTCTAGCACGGCGAAGCCTGATGGCTACTATCCTGGCTACACCTACGTGCCTGGCTACGCTACGCCGGTCCTGGATGAGGATGGCAAGCAGAAGCTCGACGAGTACGGCAATCCGATCTACACGTTCGTGGTTGACGCCGATGGCAACAACGTGGGCACGGGCCTCGAGGCTGCGAACCTGAATGGCGACGGCAGCACGCACCTGCGCTTCTTCTACGTGGCCAACAGCGATACCAAGTACTACGTGGAGCGCTGGGTCATCGACGGCGACGGCAATCTGGTTCCCGTGGCGGCCGACGGCACCATTCCGCATGACGAGAACGGCGCAATCATCATCAACGATGAGGCGTGGGCGGAAACGCAGCGCATCGAGCATGAGGGCACCACCGACGACGAGGCGTGGGCCGACGAAGACGTTGAGGGCTACACGTATCGCAACGCCGACAATGTGGATATCCCGGGCTACGAGTACGTGCCCCATGGCCAGGTGGTCACCGATGCCGAGGGCAACGAGTACGTGACCGTGGCGCGCGCGATTATCGCCGGTGACGGCACCATGGTGCTGCGTCTGTACTACAAGGCCATCAGCAACGAATTCATCCTCGACCCGAACAAGGGCATCTGGACCGATCCCGATGCCGAGCCTGCCGAGGAGGAAGAGCCTCCCGCTGACGAGACTATCGAGGAGAAGGCGGCTCGCGAAGAGGCTGCGGCCATCGCCAAGGCTGGCGGTACGGTGCCCATCGATAGCGACTATCGCAAGCCTATCGTTACCAACCCCGATACCGACAGCGTTATCAAGCTGCCCACGGCCGAGGATATCTCGCGCAATGGCTACACGCTGACTGGCTGGGAAGACGCGGATGGCAGGATTTGGGATCCGGGCTACCTGTACACGATTCCCGCCAACGGCGGCACGCTTACGGCGGTCTGGACGCCCATTACGTACCACATCACCTTCGACCCGAACGATCCGGTTGCCCAGGGCAAGATGGATGACATCGAGTACACGTACGGCGAAGAAGACTTCAAGCTCCCCGAAGAGGGCTTCACGCGCCGCAACGGCACGTTCCTGGGCTGGGCGCTGCACGAGGGTGCCACGGTACCCGACTTCACGCCCGAGCAGCTCATGGAGGCTCTGCTTGAGGCTCAGAAGTCTGGCAAGCTGCCTTCCGATGCCACCATCGACGACCCGAATACGGCGATGTTCCTGCTCGCCGCGATGGCCGGTACCGGCACGGACATTACGCTCTACGGCGTATGGGATGTGGAAACGCATACCGCCTCGCTGGGTGGTGGCACCGTTGTTATCACGGGCTACGACGATGATGGCAACCCGATTTACCAGGGCACCTACGATGGCGGTAACGTCACGCTGCATACGCATGATATCGAGCCCGGCTTCACGCTCTCGCGCGATGACGTGACGATTGACGTCCACGACGGCTGGTACCTGAAGGGCTGGTACGTCACGCAGAACGGCGTGACCACCTACTACGAGGATCCCGACGCGATCTTCAACATCACCATGGATGCCGACACCATCTTTGAGCCGGTGTTTGGCAACTACGCGGCGGAGGCCGGCTACGCGGGCTACGGCTACGGCGACGTGCTTCCGCGCACGGGCGATGCTAATTTCGCTTGGTTGATTATCCTGATGGCGACCGCGTTGGCGCTGCTGTGCATCGCGCGTCGCAAGATCACCCGAAGGGATGGGTGATTATCTCGATCGGTCGCGTTCGTGTCACCCATAGCGAACGAGGACCATATATACAGTGGCGTCCGTCTCCTTTAACGGCCCCGGTGACGGACGCCACGCCCTTCCTTTCGGAAGGGGGCACCCAGAGCCATGGCGCCAGGTGCCTTGCCCCGCATTATAGTGGCCCCCAAGCCGCGGGTCGAGGTGCCTGGCTCCATGGCTCTGCCTATGCTGTGTGGCAGGGGGCGGGTGACAGGGGGACGTACCTGCTGTCACCTGAAAACGAAGGTGACAGCAGGTACGTCCCCCTGTCACCCGCTGCCCCCTGTCCTGGGCATAAAAAAGAGCCCTTGCGGGCTCTCCCTTGCCAGATTGGCTATGCCGTGGCGCGCTAGTCTTCCGAAATCTCGGTGATAGCGCCCATGGGGCACTCTTCCAGGCATTCGCCGCATGCGATGCAGGAATCTTCGTTGGCGACTTCCACCGCGCCGCCGTTTACCTCCAGAACGCCCTGGGGGCAGGCATCTACGCAGATGCCGCAACCGATGCAATCATCCGTGCTGATAAGGGGACGTGCCATGATGGCCTCCTTCTATTCATAGGTCCCTAACCCATGTCTGCTTTCTCCATGCGCCCAAAATAGCATGACTCCGTTTCTTTGCAAGGCAATTTTGAAAAAAAGCCCTATGTGGCTTTGATTGGCGGTGAAGTGGAACCAAAACCCCCGCATTACGTAACATGCCTGTGAGCAGGTACATTTATGAAAATGGGCATAACGGGGGTTCTGTGTCGCAAAAGTTACGGAATGGTTGCGACTAAGGTCTTGTGAGATCTTGGGGCGCATGCCCACGATGTCTTTGCCCAGCTCAGAGGTGGTATAAATATTTCTTACCGCTCTGTTTTAGGAAATTTGACAGAGGGAGACTTAGATTTTATAGTGCCGTTATGCAAAGAAAGCTTGCCAGCGCCCGCATCGGCATCTCGCAAACTCGGGCCGGGCAGCGCAGCAAGTACAAGGAAAGGAACAGCATTATGGCAAAGATCATCGGCATCGACTTGGGTACTACCAATTCGGCCATGGCCGTCATGGAGGGCTCCGAGCCCGAAATCCTGGTCAACGCCGAAGGCGACCGCACCACGCCTTCCGTGGTCGGTTTCCGCAAGGACGGCGAGCGCGTGGTTGGCAAGGCCGCCAAGAACCAGGCCGTTACCAACCCCGAAAACACCGTTTCCAGCGTGAAGCGCTTCATCGGCCGTAGCTTCAGCGAAACCGGCGAAGAGCAGAAGACCGTTTCCTACACCGTGAAGAACGGCAAGGACGGCCGCGCCGTCGTCGACATCGACAACAAGGATTACATGGCCGAGGAAATCTCCGCTATGGTGCTCCAGAAGCTGAAGAGCGACGCCGAGAAGCAGGTGGGCAGCCCCATCACGCAGGCCGTAATCACCGTTCCCGCGTACTTCAACGACGCTCAGCGCCAGGCTACCAAGGACGCAGGCAAGATCGCCGGCCTGGAAGTCATGCGCATCATCAACGAGCCTACGGCTGCTGCTCTGGCCTACGGTCTCGACAAGACGAACAAGGACGAAAAGGTCCTGGTATTCGACCTGGGCGGCGGCACGTTCGACGTGTCCGTGCTCGAGCTGGGCGACGGCGTCTTCGAGGTGTGCTCCACCGCTGGCGATAACCACCTGGGCGGCGACGACTGGGATCAGCGCATTATCGACTGGATGGCCGACAAGTTCCAGCAGGAAAACGGCATCGACCTGCGTGGCGACAAGATGGCCCTGCAGCGCCTGAAGGAAGCTGCCGAAAAGGCCAAGATCGAGCTTTCCAGCACCACGCAGACCAACATCAACCTGCCCTTCATCACGGCAGATGCCACGGGCCCGAAGCACCTGGACTACACGCTCACGCGTGCCGAGTTCGAGCGCATCACGCATGACCTGCTCGAGCGCTGCAAGCAGCCTGTCCAGCGCGCCCTTACCGACGCTGGCCTTTCCACGGGCGATGTGAATGAGGTTCTGCTGGTTGGCGGCTCCTCTCGTATGCCCGCTGTGCAGGAACTGGTGAAGACGATTACGGGCAAGCAGCCCAACATGAGCGTGAACCCCGACGAGGTAGTTGCCATGGGCGCTGCCGTTCAGGGTGGCGTTCTGGCTGGCGACGTTGAAGGCATCCTGCTGCTCGACGTTACCCCGCTGTCCCTGGGCGTTGAAACCATGGGCGGCATCATGACCAAGATGATCGAGCGCAACACCACCATTCCTACCCGCAAGACGGAAATCTACTCCACCGCCGCCGACAACCAGACGAGCGTTGAGATTCACGTCCTGCAGGGCGAGCGCGAGATGGCTGCCGACAACAAGACGCTCGGCAAGTTCCAGCTCTCTGGCATTCCGGCTGCCCGCCGCGGCATTCCCCAGATCGAGGTTACGTTCGACATCGACGCCAACGGCATCGTGAACGTTTCCGCAAAGGACCTGGGCACGGGCAAGCAGCAGCAGATCACCATTTCCGGTAGCACCGCCCTTTCCGATGACGAAGTCGATCGCATGGTGAAGGACGCCGAGAGCCATGCCGAGGAAGACGCCAAGCGCAAGGAAGAAGTAGAAGCTCGCAACAACTGCGACTCCCTGGTGAACGCCACCGAGCAGACGCTGCGCGACCTGGGCGACAAGGTTCCTGCCGATACCAAGCAGGCTGCCGAAGACGCCGTGAAGGAAGCCAAGGAAGCCCTGGCTGGCACCGACATTGAAGCCGTGAAGACTGCTACCGAGAAGATGCAGCAGGCTGGCTACAAGCTGTCCGAGGTCGTCTACAGCCAGCAGCAGGCTGGCGCCGACGCTGCCGCGGGCGCTCAGGGTGCCGCCGCCAACAACGATGGCCCCATCGAAGCCGATTACGAGGTCGTCGACGACAACAAGAACGAAGGTAAGTAAACATGGAAGAGGCCAAGGACAACACCAGCGAGGTCGCCTCGGAAGAGGAAACCACCGCCCAGCCCGAAGCTGCTTCCATCCCGTCCGACGCCGAGGCCGCTACGGCGGCCCCGGCCGACGCCCCCAGCGACGACGCAGAGCCTTCTGCCGAAGACGCCCTTGCCGCCGCGCAGGCTGAAGTGGCCGAGTGGAAAGACAAGTACATGCGCCTGCATGCGGAATGGGACACCTACCGCCGTCGCATGAACGAGCAGCGCGAAGAAGAGAAGAAGCGCGCATGCGAAGGCATCGTGAGCGGGCTCATCCCCGTGCTCGACGACTTCGAGCGCAGCATCGACTACGCTGCCAACAATGGCGAAGCTGGCCTGCTCGATGGCGTGCAGAAGGTGCACACCAAGTTCGCCGACGTGCTTGCCAAGGCTGGCGTGGAAGTGATCGACCCGGTTGGCCAGGCGTTTAACGCGCTCGAGGCCCAGGCCGTCGCCACGGTGCCGAACCCCGAAGTGCCCGACGAGACCGTGCAAGAGGTCTACCAGAAGGGCTACAAGATGGGCGTGAAGGTGATTAGGCCAGCAATGGTGACGGTGGCTACTGGCGGGCCTGCGCGCGAGAAGGAGTAATCCGCTCCCGCTCGTCCGCGGGGGTGGGTCCCGGGCCCTTCCGGGACGCCCCGCTCCGCTGCTCGCGTGGTTTCGGCCCCGCACGGGCCGAAACCTACGCTCGTGCGCTGCGCTGCTTCATGTTTTTACTTGCGCTTGGCTGAGCCAAGCGCGGGGGTTGGTGTTCAGAGGGTCCCGGAAGGGCCCGGGACCAACCCCCGCTACGGGGAACAACCCGGATTCTCTCGCGGAGGCCCTCCGGTGAGGGAAGGAATCCGGGGCTGCTCGTGAGGTGACTCACGGGCGGATGCGCTTCGCTGTCCGCCTTGATGCGAGCGGGTTTTGCTTGCAGGGTCGTGGGTTTGACTTACGGGCGAAGGCGCTGCGCTGTTCGCCCTGATGGAAGTTTTGGTTTGGTTGCGTATTTGAAAGAGGTGAAACGTTATGGCAACTCCGGATTACTACAAGACGCTGGGCGTTTCACGGAACGCATCGGCCGACGAGATTAAGAAGGCGTATCGCAAGCTGGCTCGCAAGGAGCATCCCGATGCCGGCGGCGATGAAGAGAAGTTCAAGCAGATCAACGAAGCCTACGAGGTGCTGGGCGACGAGAAGAAGCGCAAGCTGTACGACCAGTATGGAACGGGCGATGCCAATAAGATTCCCCATGGCTGGGGCGGTGGCAATCCGTTCGGTGGTGGCGCAGGTGCCGGGTTTGGCAGCTGGGCCGACATTCTGGAAAGCATTCGTCGCGGCGAAGGCGCATTCGGCGGCTCGTGGGATTTCGGCGACTTTGGCGGCGCGCAGCGCGCCCCGCGTCCCATGAAGGGCCGCGATATCAACGTCACGTTGAAAGTCACGTTCGATGAGGCCTTTGCCGGATGTGAGAAGCGCGTGAGCGTGCGCGTTCCCGGTCGCGAGGGTACGCAGACCTTCACCTGCAAGGTGCCTGCGGGCGCCGTGGAAGGATCGCGTCTGCGCTTCCGTGGCCAGGGCGAACCGGGCTCCAACGGCGGTGCCGCAGGTGATTTGCTGGTAACCACGCACATCGAGCCGCACGAGCTGTACACGCGTGACGACGCCAACGTGCTCATGGACCTGCCCGTTACCTTTGGCGAGGCCGCCCTGGGCGCATCGGTCGACATTCCCGCTCCCAATGGCAGCAAGGTTCGCGTGAAGGTTCCCGCTGGCGTGCAGGAAGGCACGGTGCTGAAGGTGCGTGGCGCGGGCGCTCCCCGCGTGCAAAGCGCCGAATCGGGCGATTTGCTCCTCACCGTGCACGTGAAGGTGCCGCGCGATCTGAACGACGAGCAGCGCAAGGCCATCGAGGCATATGAATCGGCAACGGAAGAGCAGGTGAGAACATGGTAATGGACGATCGTGATCGCCCCCTGTACATGATTTCCGTGGCAGCTGAGCTTGCCGGCGTGCATCCGCAGACGCTGCGTTCGTACGAGCAGAAGGGCCTGGTAACGCCCAAGCGCACCAGCGGCAACACGCGCATGTACTCGCAAGCCGACATCGAACGGCTCGAGCTCATCAACGAGCTCACCGGCGAGGGAATCAACCTGGCTGGCGTCATTCGCATCCTCGACCTGCAGGGCCGCGTCGCCGAACGCGACGAGGAACTCGATTCCCTGCACAAGAAGGTGCGCCGCCTGGCCGACCGCGTGCACGAGCTGGAAACGCGCGAGAGCGTTACGTCGCTCGTGGTCGCGCAGACCAACTCGCTTCGCCGTCTTCCCTGACCATGACGACCAAACGGGCCCCGTTCCGTTTGGTCGATTCTTTAGCACCCTTTTATTGCCCGTGCATTCTGCTACCGGGCACATCCCTCATCACAGCAACCTCGAAGGAGGTATAGACCATGAACATGGGAAATCTTCAGAAGCTGGCCATCACGGCGCAGGAGGCGCTGCAGAACGCGATGTCCATTGCCAGCGACGCCGGTTCGGCGCAAGCCGAGCCTATCCACATGCTGAAGGCGCTTCTGGAATCGCAGGAGAATAACCTGAATGCCATCGTGAAGCGTATCGGCGCCGATGCGGGGCAGCTTCTGCGTAACGTGAACGACAAGATCGCTGCCATGCCGAAGGTAAGCGGCGGCGGCATGATGGGCATTTCCGGCGCCCCGAGCATGCAACTCATGAACGTGCTCGACGAGGCCGTGAAGACTGCCGAAAAGATGGGCGACACGTACGCCACCAGCGAGCACTTGCTCATTGCCCTGGCAAGCGACAAGGGCGACGCGGGCAAGATCCTGAATGCCGCGGGCGTTACGCGCAAGAACATCGAAGAGGCCTACGAGGACCTGCGTGGTGATACGCGCGTTACCGACCAGACCGAAAAGGCCCAGTTCGAAGCGCTGGAAAAGTATGGCCAGAACCTTACGCAGCAAGCGCGCGAGGGCAAGCTCGACCCGGTTATTGGCCGTTCCGAGGAAATCCGCCGTACCGTGCAGGTGCTTTCCCGCCGCACGAAGAACAACCCCGTGCTCATTGGCGAGCCGGGCGTTGGCAAGACGGCTATCGTGGAGGGCCTGGCCCAGCGTATCGTCGCGGGCGACGTGCCCAGCAGCCTGCGCGACCGTGATATCATCGCGCTCGATTTGGGCTCGATGATGGCCGGCGCCAAGTACCGCGGCGAATTCGAAGACCGCCTGAAGGCGGTGCTGCGCGAGGTGAAGGACTCCGACGGTCGCATCATCCTGTTCATCGACGAGCTGCACACCATTGTAGGCGCAGGTAGCACGGGCGATAGCTCGCTCGATGCCGGCAATATGCTCAAGCCCGCCCTGGCACGCGGCGAACTGCATGCCATCGGTGCCACCACGCTCGACGAGTATCGCAAGTACATCGAGAAGGACGCTGCCCTCGAGCGCCGTTTCCAGCCAGTCGTCATCGGCGAGCCCACGGTGGAAGACACCATTGCCATCCTGCGTGGCCTGAAGGAGAAGTACGAGATTCACCACGGCGTGCGCATTACCGACAGCGCCTTAGTGGCAGCGGCGAACCTTTCCAATCGCTACATCTCCGACCGTTTTCTGCCCGACAAGGCCATCGACCTCATGGACGAGGCGGCAAGCCGCCTGCGCATCGAAATCGATAGCATGCCGGAAGACATCGACCTGGCTAATCGCAAGCTCACCCAGATGCAGATCGAGGAGCAGGCGCTTCTGAAGGAAGACGACGCGGCGAGCCGCGAGCGCCTGGCGGCGTTGCAGCGCGAGATTGCCGCGGCGCGTGAGGACCTCGACGCTCGCAAGGCCGAATGGCGTAACGAGAAGGACGTCATCGTGCACGTGCAGGAGCTGAAGACCCGCATCGACGATGCCCATGCCGAAGAGGAGCGCGCCACGCGCGAGGGAAACCTGTCCCTGGCCAGCGAGATTCGCTTCGCCCGCATTCCTCAGCTTCAGAAGGAGCTGGCTGCCGCCGAGCAGGAGCTCAACGAGAAGCAGGCGAGCGGCGCCATCCTGAAGGAAGAGGTAACCGACGAGGAAATCGCCGAGGTGGTTTCCGCCTGGACGAACATTCCCGTCTCGAAGATGATGCAGGGCGAAATGGCAAAGCTTGCTGACTTGGAAGATAGCCTGCATCAGCGCGTGGTGGGGCAGGACGAGGCCGTGGCCGCCGTGGCAGGCGCCATTCGTCGCAATCGCGCGGGCCTTTCCGATCCCGACCGTCCCATCGGCAGCTTCCTGTTCCTGGGCCCCACGGGCGTGGGCAAGACGGAGCTGGCGAAGGCCCTGGCAGAATACCTGTTCGACACCGAGCGCGCCATGATCCGCATCGACATGAGCGAATACATGGAGAAGTTCAGCGTGCAGCGCCTGATTGGCGCACCTCCGGGATACGTTGGCTACGACGAGGGCGGCCAGCTGACCGAAGCGGTGCGCCGTCGCCCCTATAGCGTCATCCTGCTCGACGAGATCGAGAAGGCCCATCCCGATGTCTTCAACATCCTGTTGCAGGTGCTCGACGATGGCCGCCTTACCGATGGCCAGGGCCGCGTGGTGAACTTCAAGAACGCCATCATCATCATGACGAGCAACGTGGGTAGCCAGTTCATTCGCGAATTTGCGGAGCATGGCGACGAGAAGCAGATGCAGCAGGCCATCGACGGCGCGCTGCGTGGAACGTTCCGCCCCGAATTCCTGAACCGCATCGACGATACGGTGATCTTCAACGCGCTGTCGCTGGGCAGCATCGAGCCCATCGTAAACCTGCAGTTGGAAGACGTGCGTGCCCGCCTTGCGGAACGTCGCATCCACCTGGTGGTAACGCCGGCGGCCATGCAGCAGCTCAGCCTGGATGGCTACGACCCCGTGTTTGGCGCGCGTCCGCTGAAGCGCCTTATTCAGAAGGAGATCGTGGACCGCATTGCCAACGAGATGGTGCGCGGCAACGTGATGGAGGGCGCAAAGGTCACCATCGACCTGAACGACGAGCTGCGTTACGCTGCCACCGTCGAAAACCCCGATCCCGAGCCTCCGCGCTTGGAGGCCTAGGCGTCGCTCTGCCTGCTCTGCAATGGGGTGGGCGCCCGACCGAAATAAGCGTTTCCCAAGGACCAGACGGCTTACGTGGCCGTCTGGTCTTATTCTCTCCACATCCTTGGCATCGATTCGCGATAGAATGCCAGCATGCGAAAGATTCAGCGCGAACAGGTAACTGGTATGGGGACGTCCGTTATGGGCGTATGTATCCTTGTGCTGTCCACGCTGTGCTTTGTGGTGGTGCTGGGCATCATCGTGGTAGCGGTCAAGTTTGTCATCGGATAGGACATGTGGCAGCGCTATACATTCTATGACTTCCGCGTAATCGCCCATTACCTGGGCGTATTGCTTACGTTGGTGGGCATCGGCATGATCGTGCCGCTTGTGGTGGCGTTCGCGACTAAGGAATGGGAACCGGCTCATCGCTATCTGTTCTCGGTGGGCTTGGCGCTCACGCTTGGTTCCGCGCTGCGCATGGCGCGTATCGAACCCGGTCGCTTGAATAGGCAGCAGGCCATCGCAATCACGAGCTTCGCATGGCTCGCCGCGGCCCTTATGGGTGCGGTTCCGCTGGTCATGAGCAATCACTACGGTTCGTATCTCGACGCGCTCTTCGACGCCATGGCGCTGTTTACCACTACGGGTGCGTCTATTGTTTCCCAGCCCGACCATCTGTCCTATGCCGATAGCATCTGGCGCCTGGTCACCATGTATTCGGGTGGTTTGGGCCTGGTGGTCGTTGCCATGTCGTTTGGCGTATTTGGCGCGGTAACCGATTCTAGCCTGTACGACTCGGAAGGCCACAGCGAGCATGTGCTGCCCAACGTGGTGCAGACGGCTCAGTTCACCATCAAGCTATCGCTTGCCGTTATTGGCGCGGCGTCTGTCGTGCTCATCGCTTGCATGCTGGCACATGGCATGACGCTTGCACGTTCGCTGTTCCATGGCGTGTTCATGGCCGTTTCCAGCTTTATGACCGTGGGCCTTTCTCCCAATAGCACCAACGTGGCGTATTACCACAGCGTCGTCATCGAAGTGGTGCTCATGGTGCTCATGCTGCTGGGCTCCATCAACTTTAGCCTTCAGAGCGAGGTGATCAAGGGCCGCATCGAGGCGTTTCTGCATGACATGGAAATTCGCTCGGGTGCGCTGTGGATCATGATCATGCTCGCCATCTTCGCTGCGAGCATTGCCGGCGTGGCATTGCTCAGCAATGCGCCCACCATGTTGCGCATGGGCTTGTTTACGTTCGTTTCCGCGTCTACCACTGCGGGCTTCGCAACGCTTACGAGTAATCAGCTCAATGCGGTGTTTCCTTCGGGCGCACTGTTGGTGCTGGCCATCGCCATGGCCATCGGTGGCTCTTCGGGGTCCACGTCGGGCGGTATCAAGTTGCGTCGTATCGTGATCATCGGCAAGTCCGCAATCGAAACGATGAAGATCACGGCTTCGCCCGATTCCGCGCGCATTCAGACGAGCTATTACCACATTGGCCGCATGCGTCTGGGCGCGGCCGAGGTGAAGGAAGCCATGACGGTATTCATCATGTTCGTATTGGTGTATATCGTGGGTGCCCTTGCGGGCATCGCCCTGGGCTACGATGCCGTTGATGCGCTTATGGAAAGCATCGCCATGGCCAGCAACGGCGGCATGTCGGCGGGCATTACCAGTGCTGGCATGCCCATTGCGCTGAAGGTCATCTACATCGCCGAAATGTGGGCGGGCCGTCTGGAATTCGTAACGCTGCTGGCCGTGGGCATTAAGATTCTGGTGTCGTGCAAGCCGCGCCTGGCGTCTCGTGCGCAGAAGGGGGACCGTTGATGAGCGACAAGCTGAAACGTGCGCTTGCTCTGGTGGTTGCCGCTGTCATCACGTTCGTCCTTATGAGCGTTCCTACTTGGGCGCAGGCATGGGCCGTGGATGGCAGCGACGAGGGCGACAACCTTATCAACACCCAGCAGATGCCCGACAACTCGTTCCTGTACGACACGAGCATTTACGACCTGGTGAATGGCGATGCCTCACTCGATAGCACTACGGTGCAAGTTGTTGGCGAGGTCGTGGGCGACGCAGTGAACGACACCGGTACCGAATACGCTTGGATTACGCTTTCCAGCCAGGATGCCTCGCGCGAGGGGACCATCTCCGTGCGCATAAAGGAAAGCGATCTGGACCTTATCGACGTGTACGGCGGCTACGATTCCACCGGAACGACGCTGCAGGTGCAGGGCGAGTTCCATATTGCCTGCACCGAGCACGAGGGCTCGCAGGACATTCACGCCACTACCGTGAAGGCGCTGAAGGCTGGAAGCATTACGCACGACGTGCTCAATCTGAATGACTTCATTCCCGGCATAGTGCTCTGCGGCGTTGGCGTCGTGCTCATGGGTGCGTACTACTATCTGCGAGAAAGGCGGCGGTAATGCGCCTAAAGGCACGGGTAGTGCAGCTCGACCGGGGCTTTCCCCTGGTGCGTACCGAAGATGGCGCTCAGTTTCGCTGCAAGCATGCCACGGCGCTCGTGAAGGGCAAGAAGCATCGCGCCGTCATTGGCGACGAGGTCATGGTGGAAGCCGATGAAGCGGCAGATATCGCGCAGATCCTGGAAATCCTTCCGCGCCGTTGCTCGCTTGTGCGCAAGGATCCCGCCGAGCGCTCGCTGCCGCAGACGCTTGCGGCCAATTTCGACGTGGTTGTCGTGGCCCATCCTCTATTCGAGCTGAATATCCGCAGGTTGGAACGTGAGTTGGTGCTTGCGCACGAGACGGGTGCGCGCGTGGTGGTGGCGCTTACCAAGGCCGATTTGGCTCAGGATGAGGCGCAGCTTCGCGATACCACCGAGCTCGTGCGTGCTATTGCCACCAATGACGACACCGTGCTCGTGGTGTCCGAATTCGATGCGCCCAGCGTTGAGGCGCTTCGTGCGTGCATTCCCGCAGATTGCACGGCCGTGCTCATCGGTCGTTCGGGCGTGGGGAAGTCTAGCTTGGTGAACTTGCTGGCGGGCAGCGAGGTGCAGCAGACCACTGCCGTGCGCGAGACTGACGGCAAAGGTCGTCATACCACGGTGAACCGCAGCATGGTGGCCGTGCGCGATGGTGGGTGGGTCGTTGACATGCCCGGCGTGCGTGGCTTGGGCCTTTGGAACGCCGATGCGGGCATCGCAGCGGCTTTCCCCGATATCGACAAGGCGGCAATGGAGTGCCGCTTCCGCGATTGCAAGCATGGGGCCGAGCCTGGCTGCGCCGTGCGCGAAGCGGTCGAAGCGGGCCGGATTCCGCCGCAGCGTCTTGAATCGTACCTGCGTCTCACGGAAGAGAACGAGCAGCAGAAACAGCGCAACGAAGAGGCCAGCCGCATTCGCTCGCGCGGTGGCCGTCGCAAGAGATAAGTCCTTTTTCGTTAACTGGCTATTATTTGCATCCATTACGGAGGGCCTGCCTTGTGGTGTTGCGGGTCACTATCGCGTGGTAAAGTAATCGTCGAAACCACGGTGAAAGGATTCCCATGACCATCACGGCACTCGACGGTTCGGTGTATAGGGTTGCCGATGCGCACGCCCACGTCTACAAGGAGAAGATTGCCTCCAAGGCCTCCACGGCCATCGGGGCGTTCTACCGCACCGACATGTATGAGAGCGTGCCCACCGCGTCGAACCTGCTGACGAAGGCGGGCGCCCTGGGCGTCGAGAAGTTTCTCATTTTCAGCGTGGCGACTACGGTGAAACAGGTAAGCAGCATCAACCACTTCATTGCGGATGAGGTTGCCAGCGCCCCCGATAGCTTTTTGGGCTTGGGAACCGCTCATCCGGATATGCCCGATTTCGGAGTGCTCTTCGATGAGCTGGACGAACTGGGCTTGAAGGGCATCAAGCTGCATCCTGATATGCAGTATTTCAACATCGACGACCCGCGCATGATGCCGTTGTACCGCGAGGCTGCGAAGCGCGGGTTGGTCATGTTGCTGCACGTGGGCGACGAGCGTTACGACTACAGTGCGCCCGAGCGCCTGATGCGCGTGCTCGAGGAAGTGCCCGAGCTGAAGGTGCATGCCGCGCATTTCGGATGCTGCCGCATTTGGAAGCGTCGTCCCCTGGTGATTGAGGCGGCGGTTCGTGCAGGTGCCAACATCGCCTTCGATACGAGCAGCATGCTTGGATGGGCTTCGGTGGAAGAAGCGCGCTACCTGGTCGACCATCTGGGCGTCGATCACATCATGTGGGGTACCGATTATCCCATGTGGAGTCCCGAAAACGAATTCGCGCGCCTTCTGGCCCTTGGTTATAGCCACGAAGAGAACCAGAAGATGCTCTACGACAACTTCGCCCGCTTTTACGGCGTGGACTAACCTTCCAGCCCGGAATACCGAGCTTTCGCAAAGCTGAAAACGAGCGGGACTATAAACTCGACCCGCGATGCCGAGCTTTCGCAAAGCGAAAGCAAGCGAGCGCAGGTTGCCCAACCCGCAGGTCCACCAAAGTAGCTGAGAGTACAGCTGGCGAGCGCGATAGGCGCGACAGGCGAGGGAGTTGGCTTCCGCCAACGACCGAAGCACGGAGCCGCCTAGCGTGCCGCCAGATGCGGTCTCAGCGGTGCAACAAAAAAGGAGCGCTGTCTGCAGTTCAGCGCTCCTTTAAGTTTCTGAGAAGTGCGACGGGGAGGGTTTAGAGGGGGGGTAGCCCCGTCGCATCAGGGACAGTTTGGATAATACGCTCCTGTTTTCGCATAGGTACCCCTATCACGAAGCGGTCACAGTGCGCGCGTGACAATACACCCCAGGGTGTACCACGCGGTATATCCTGGGGTGTACGAAGCGCAAATCCTATTGTTCGATGATCGCTCGAAGCTCTTCGAAATCGGATTTCTCGAAGGAGTACACCACTTCCTGAGGCTGTCCCGAGCGAGCTGCATCTTCCTGCTCAACGCGTACAAAGTGAGCTTCTACCTGGGCAAACCCTGCCTGCAGTGCGGCATAGGCGTAGCATTGCGCCTGAAGCAGGTGCTTGTCGTGCAGGGCTGCAGACGTTTCCGCCTGGCTGCCACCCGTCTTGTAGTCCACGATAAGCGCGCTAGAGGCTGCATCGTCGTAGCAGAGCAGGTCGATTTCGCCTTCCAGGATACGCTCACCAATGGCAGCACTGAAGGGTACTTCGGGGTCGTGATGTGCATACGCGAAGCTGCGCTCCTTGATGTCTGAGCGTAGCCAGCGCGTAAAGGCCTTGCGTAGGCGTTCGACGTCGAAAACGCCCCAAGCTGCGGCGAAGCGTTCAAGCGTTTCGGTTATGTCCGCTTCTGAAGGAATGCTTTCCTGCAGGGCGAGCCATTCGCAGGCCATGTGCAGCGCCGACCCGAACGACGTAGCCTTGTCGGCATCGCTGGCGGGCTGGTCGCTGCTTGTGGGCTCGATGGGCTCTGCGGGTTCGCCGGCGGGTTCCTCTTCGTGCGCATGCACAACGCCATGGGAACCTTCCGGGGCGATGGACGAGTACGAGAAGAAATCGTCGTGCATGCTCACCGCTACCGTGCGGGGCTGGGGTGGGAACGAGAAGTGCGGAATGACGAGCGTTTCCTCGCGCTCTTCCTGCTCAGGAGCGGGTTCTTCCACGGCACCCTCTTTGCTCTCGATGGTGTCTTCTTCCGTCTCTTCCTTGTCGGGGTCATACACCCGGTTGCGCGTGAATGCGAGCGGCTCGCTGCCGCCGTATTCCAAGGTGCAACTGGAAGCGGGGAAGTCGGGCTGGCCAGGGCAAAGGCCTGCCAGGATGTCGCCCAGCACCTGCTTGTACGTGCCTTCTTTCGTGATCGCGTGCTTCATGCACACGATAAGGCCAGCGCTGGCACGCGTGGCGGCCACGTAGAAGAGGCGCTTCTTCTCCTCGTATTCGCGTTCCGCGTTGATGCGCTTGATGGCGCTTGCGTGCTCGAGCTGGTTCCGTGCGTCGTGGATGCTGAAATCGTCCTCTTCGTCGGACTTGATGCCGCTCGTGGAGAATGCTGCGAATACGGTGCCCTCGTCGGCGAGTACCGCGGGCTTTTCCCCGCGATCGCGCGTTTCGTAGCAGTCGACGACGGCAACGATGGGGAATTCCAGGCCCTTCGAGGAATGCACGGTCATGATGCGCACGGCCTTGGATTCTTCCGTGGAAAGCGCTCCCGGTTTTTCGCCTCCCAGCTGCGCGGCATCGCTCATGGCCTGCGCGCAGCGGGCCATGTCGTAGCCGTTTTCGCTCGCCTTGTCGCTGACCATACGCGCGAACTTCAGGATGTCGGCTGCTTGCGCACGGCCTTCGGCGCCCTTTGCCTCCAGGCGCGAAAGCCAGCCGGATTCGACGACGGTTTCCAGGAAGAGCTTGCCCGGTTCCACGACGCCCAGCTTGTCCCAGGCATGGCGCAGCACCGTTCCGGCATGCTCCATAAGCGGGGACTGTGCCATGGGCGCACGGTCATCGTAGAGCAGGCCCTTGGAAAGGTTCTGCCTGATGTAGGTGCCTTGCGGCTCGGTCTTGTACGTGGCCAGATACAGAAGGTCGGTGGAGGACACGGGCAGGACGTCGCTGCTGAGCACTACGAACAGGCTTTCCGTGTCATGCGGGTTGGCCAGTACCTTCAGCAGGCGCTGGCACGTGCGCACGTGTTCGCCTTCGAAGAACTTCGAGCCGCCCGTAATGACGCATTCCATGCCCTGGTCGCGCACGGCCTGGGCGTAGACGCCCGCCGCGGACGTGGCCCCCATGAGGATGACCATTTCTCCGGGGCTGTGGCCTGCGTCGGCGAGGCTCCTGAAGCGCTGCGCGATGAGCTCGGCTTCCTTTTGGGTGGCGAAATCCTTCCCGCCTTTGGAGGGGTACTCGGTGAGCATGACCTCGATGCGCGGACCTTCGCCCCTCCACGGCCTGCCTTCGGTTGCCGCCTCCAGGTCGAGGAAGTCTTCGGTGAAGTATCCCTTGCGTCCGCAGACGGCGCGCACGAATGCAAGCACATCGCCGTGGCTGCGGAAGTTGTGCCCCAGCTCCTCGCGATGGGCGGCAACGGGGGAAAGCCCCAGCATGTCCTGCTTGTGGCGCAGGTACACTTCGACGTCGGCACCTTGGAAGCGGTAGATGCTCTGCTGCGAGTCGCCTACGGTGCACAGGTGCGTCTTGGCGGGGCCGGCGATTTGCTCGATCATGTCGATCTGCAGCTGGCTCGTGTCTTGGAATTCGTCCACCATGATCAGGCGGAATCGTTCGGTGTATTCCTTCGCGATATTGGGGTGCTCGCGGAACGCGCGCAGCGTGGTCCGGATGAGATCGCCCGTGTCGATGTACGCCTGCGCGGCGAGCCGGTCGTGATACGCCTCATCGACTTCGGTGGCCAGAAGCATGAGCGCTTCCATGTGCGGCACCTGGGCTTCTGCCTTGCAGATGCCCGCGCATTCCGCAATGCAGTCCTTGAGGTCGGTGGCCTTCTTGCCGCCCAGGCCGCGCTTGTTTACGCCATCCAGGATGTCGGCAAGCGCGCTCGACGAAACCTCGCCGGATTGGAGCATATCGCGCAGGTCGTCGGCGAGCTTTTCGGCGGTTTCCTTGTTCTTGTCGGTGCCGGCAACCTGCAGGTCTTCGCAGAGCCCCAGCAGCTCGCGGGCGAGCTTGCCCGCGTCGGTGGCCTTCGGGCCCAGGTCGAACGCCTGGAGCCCCTTGGTCTGGCTGGCGGCCGTGTTCAGAACCCTGCCCACCATGCTGCGCACGTTGTCGATGTCGGCTTCGTTGATGAGCGCGTCGAAGCGCGTATCGCCTTCTTCGCGTATGCGCACGAGCACGGTCTCTATGGCCTGCTCAAGCGCGCGTGCTTGTTCGTCGCCCATGACGAGCTTGAAGGCCGGATCGATGCCCAGCTCCAGGGCGTGCTCGCGCAGGATGCGCCCGCACATGCTGTGAATCGTGGAGATCCAGGCGGCGTCAACCTTCAGGGCCTCCTCCACCATGCCCTCCTTGCGCAGCACCTGGCGCACGCGGTCCTTAATTTCACCTGCGGCTTTGTTGGTGTAGGTGATGATGAGGGCCTGGTCGATGGAATCGAGGAAGGGTTTGCCGTCTTTTCCCGAGCCAGGCAGGAGCGACCACGCCACGCGTTGTGTAAGCGTGAACGTCTTGCCGCTGCCTGCGCCCGCGCAGATGAGCAGCGGGCCTTCGAGGTAGGTGATTGCGTTGTACTGCCCTGGTTTGTAGCCAGTCATATCCATTTATATACTCCGCTTCTCCAGGCGTTCCGTGCAGTTGCCCACGGGGCAGTACTTGCAGGCGTCTTTGCAGATGGGCTGCGCGTGGATCACGCCCTGCGCCAATTCCTCTATGCGTTGCGCAACGAGTTGCTCGCTGCGGTTGATGAGCTCGTCGAAGGTGCGGACATCGCACCAGGGTACCTGCGCGCAAGTGGCGTCGGCGCCCTTCTTGAAGGGCAGCTCTTCGAGCCCAATGATGCGGGAGTCGTAGGCGCCTTGGATTTCGCAGGTGAGCGGGTTGAGGTACAGCGTTCCTACCACCTGCAGGCCCAGCAGGTCGCGCACGACCTTCGCATACATGAGTGCCTGCATCTTGTGGGGCAGCACGAATGTGGTTGGCGCCGGTTCGTCTTTCGCGGGTTTCTCGTGCAGGCGATATGCCTTGGAGAGAGACGACTTGTAGTCGATGACGAATGCGCGCCCTTGCTCGTCGACGTCGATTCGGTCGACACTGCCGCAGATGGTGCATCCGGCATAGGTAAATGGCTCGGCATCGCCATATCGCCATTCGTAGTACTGGGGCGTGAACGAGGGCAGCAGCATCGTTTCGTATTCCAAGTAGTCCTGCAGCATGGGCAGGATGGCGTCGCGTGCGCGGCGCTCCGATTCCGTGATGGGCACGTAGCGGCCCTTGCCCGGGCTCTTTTCGAACTGGTGCTGCGCCGTTTCCTCGAAGACCACCTGCATGAGGTTGCGGGCGTCCTCGAGCGTTTCCTCAGTGACCTTGGGCGCGATGGTCTGCTGGAAGCGTGCATAAAAATGCTCCAGCGTACTATGGATGAAGTTGCCGCGTTCGACCTTGCTAAAGGATTCTTCGAGCGTGTCGAGTTTTAGGCGGCGCTTGGCGAACCACTGGTAGGGGCATTCCAGGTAGCTTTCGATTTGCGAGGGCGAAAGAGCCAGGAGGTCGCTTGTTTCCTGCCCGCGGTTCTGCCCGAGGGTGATGAAGGAGCGAGCGCTCGCATCGATTTCTCCGATCACGGGTGCGTCGGCTTCCCGCTCGGTGGCTAGGGCGCCGTTCGTGGCGTTTGCCACCAGGGCTTCCTCGCCGCGCACCGCTGCGAATGGTACGAGCGATTGCGGAATGCGCAGCTTCTTGTTCGTGTCGACGTCGCTTGCCAGGCTGGCCCGATAGCAATCGACGAGCTCCTCGAAGACGCTTGCGGGTTGCAGCTCTTCGGTCTGGCCATCGTGCAGGGCGCGTTCGAGCACGAGCGTTTCCCGTGCCACCGAACAAGCAAGCGCGTACGTGCGACGCATGGTAGCGAGCGGTGTGGCCGGACGTACGCAACCCCACGTGCGCAGCAGCGTGCTGAGCGCGTCTTCGGGTTCCTTAATGGGGTACACGTTGGCGCAGAGATTGCAGATGATAACGGTGTCTGCCGAGGCGGCGGGAAGTTGGGCGCAGTCTTCGAGCGAGATGAAGCGCACGGTGGCTTCCGTATCTTCGCTTGTGGAGCGCGACGTGGGAATGGAGGCGCCTTCCAGCGAGCGAATGGCTTCCTGCCACGAAAGGCCCCAGCTGCTGGCTTCGCGGCATGCCTCGCGCGCCTTTGCGAGCACGGCGGGGGAGTTTGTTGCGGGTCCAACGCCATAGGCGCTGATGGGAGCTGCGTAGGCGGCAAGTACGTCGAACGCGTCGTCGATGCGTCCTTCTTCGAGCAGGCCGATGACTCCCTGAAGCGATTCGCTGGCGTTGTTGGCCAGGTTGCTAAGCACTTCGGTAGGCTGGATGAGCCGGTTGTTCCTGCGACTTTGGTCGGAGCGGAACGCCGAGACGATGTTGACGCCCGCGAAGATGTTGAGTGCGTAGTCGGCGGCCAGCAGCAGGTCGGTATCGCTTGCGTTCACGAGGCCAGCCAGGTTGAGCAGATGGCGTCCCATGGGGGTTGCGCCGAAGGGCATGCGGTCGGCGAACGAGCAGCTGATGCCCGACTCGACGAGTGCGGGAGCAAGCGCGTCGAACGCTTGCGCGGGGCTCTTGCACGCTACGATCACCGTGCCCTGCTGTGCGAACTGCTCGATTGTGATACCGATGAGCGGCAGTTCCGCAGTGGGGCCCATGGGGAAGGCCATGCGCACGTGGCCTTGCGCTGCGATGGCGGCATCGTCTTTCTGCCTGCAATAGAGCATGGCAAGCAGACTGCGCAGCTCGTCTGCGCGGTCTTCGTTGCCGGGTTGTGCGGCGGTGTGGAACTGGGCCGCGGCGCCAGCTGCCTCGAGCAGTTGGCATTGCGCGTGCGTGAGGTCCTCTTCGGCAACGTCTACGACGATGGGCTGATAGGCACCAAGTGCGTCGCGCTGGGCCAGGAGTGCGCATGCTTCGCTTGCTTCGATGAGGTTGCGTTCGCGTAGCAGCGCCCGGTAGGCGATGACCGTTTGGGCAACGTGCAGCTCTTCGGCGGAAAGGACGCAGCCTTCCGTTGTTGCGTAGGGCATTGCCTCGGCGGCGCATCGCTCGAGGAGCTTGAGCGTTCCCTCGGTGGGGTTCTTGCTCCACACGTGCTCGTGCGCTGCCTGCCTCATGGCGAACGTGCGCGTAAGCGGGCCGACGATGGCGGAGCCGTCGCCATGGAGCATCCAGAGCTCTTCGACCCATGCGGGTAGCGTGGTGACGGCGACGCCGAACCCGCAGCCCTCGCGCGCGAGCGTGCGTTGCCAGGAAAGCTGTTGCGCGTAGCTTGCGCAAAGAAGCACGGGCCGCCGCCCTTGCGCTTTCGCGCTGCGGATGGACTGAATGATCGCGGCGCGATGCTGTGCCGGCGTATCGTTCAGATGGGTGGGTATGGTGTACATGGAATTCATTCTGATATTGTACCCCGCGAGTCTGTGCCGACTGTCCCATTTTCGTCCGAGTTACGCTCACTGCTGCGGCTTTTTCGGCTTTGGCCGAATTGGGAGCCGCAATGGACCAAATGTGTATCCCCTATGGAGGATAGTGCATAATATATGAGGGTGATGAGTGGTTGAGCAGGCTTTTCACCCTCTTCGTGCTATGAGGGAGCATGGGAAATACTCCTCTAGGGGTGCTGTGCAGTGCCAATTTTTTTGGCATTATACAGTCATCGGGTTCGACGGTCTCCCTCAATCTTTTCCCGTCAGCCCGACGGATTGGTTCAATCCGAAAGGCGTCGCAGAGACCACCTCCTCCCTCTCTCCCTCGGTCTCCGACGTCCCTCCTCCTCTTGCCCCTGTCCCTTCTCTCTCGGGACGGGGGCCTTCTATTTCTGGGTCGTCCGCTGAGAGCGCATCTGACGGCACGCTAGACGCTCCGTGCTTCAGTCGTTGGCGGAAGCCAACTCCTTCGCCAGTCGCGTCTATCGCGCTCGCCAGCTGTACTCTCAGCTGCTTTGGTGGACCTGTGGGTGGGGCGTGCCGCATGCCCGCTCGTTTTCGGCTGAGCCGAAAACTCGCCTTTTCGGGTTGGGGTGCTCCATCCCGCTCGCTTTCGCTTTGCGAAAGCTCGGCATCCCGGGTTGGGTTTGTGGCCCCGCTCGCTTTCGGCGGAGCCGAAAGCTCGCCGTTGCGGGTCGGGTTCGTGTTGTCCCGCTCGCTTTCGCGGGGCGAAAGCTCGCCGTCTCGGGTTGGGGCGATTGGGTCTCGCTCGCTTTCGCTTTGCGAAAGCTCGAGGCCTCGGGTTGAGGATTGCGTCCCGCTCGTTTTCGGCGTTGTCGAAAGCTCGCGTTGCGGGTTGGGTGGTTGTTTGATTGCCCTTAGTCGTGCACGATGACGATTTTGCCGCCGGTGCCGGCGTCTTGTTGGGCGAGGGCAGAGGGGAGGTCGGTGAAGGGGAACGCGGTGTTGTAGAGGGGGCGCAGGTTGTGGTCGCCCATGAAGGCGAACAGCGCGTCGAAGAGTTCTTGGGTGGGGTAGTTGCTGAAGTAGCCTGTTAGGTAGACGCCGTTGGGGATGTCCTTGATGGGGTCGAAATCGTTCAATGCATAAACGCCACCGAGTATGCCCGTCGAGCATACGATGCCGCCATGTTCCACGGTGCGTAGCGTATCGCGGAGGTCTCGTGGCCCCACCAGGTCGAGCACCTTGTTCGCGCCCATTGCCTTGCCGGCTAGATGGCCTTCGTCGAGTATGGCTTCGTTAGCTCCTGCTTGGCGTAGCAGTTCCAACTTTGTAGTGCGGTGCGTCGTGGCCATTACCTTTACGCGCAGGGCCTTGGCTAGCTGGACTGCGGCGTACCCCAGCCCGCATGTCGCGCCGCGTACGAGGAGCGTATCGCCCAGTTCCAGCTGCAGGCATTCGAATAGCGATCCCCAAGCGGTTAGATACGTTTCGGGGAATGCTCCGAGTTCCGCCCACGGCCAGTCGATATGGTCGGGGACGCGCATGATGTTCTTGCGGGGGAGCAGGGCGTACTCGGCGTACGATCCGTCGAATTCGCGGCCCATGCCGCCCATGCATGCCACCACGCGCTGATCTGCTTCAAGGTCGGTGTCGCCGGGGTTTGTCACCACGCCAGCGCATTCGATGCCGGGGACGACCGAAGGCGCAATCCATGGTTCGCCCATTTCCTCCAGGCGGACAAGTCGTTCAGCGTTGTTCAGGCCGAATGCCCTTATTTGCACGAGCGCCCATCCGGGTTTGACCTCGGGTACGGGTATCTCCGTTAGGCGTGCTTCGCTGCCAGGTGTCACGCGGTCGATTTTGAGCGCGCTCATGGTCTTGGGGATGTGCATTGCAGGCTCCTTGTTCGTGCGGGTCATGCAATTACGGTCATTACGCTGGGTTATGCAACGTGGGTCGATGGAGTATCTTCCAGGTCCTTCCAGCATTGCGGGTCGGGCGCGTACATGTTGCCCGTGTAGCCAGCGGCTACGGCGGGGCAGCCCCTGCACCAGCCGAGCAGTTCGCAGTGTGCGCACTTCTCGAAGCGGTCGAAATCGCGAAGCGCTTCCATCTTGTCCCCTAGGAAGATGTCGCGCGGATGCTCCTCTAGTACGTTTCCGACCAGGCTTTCCATGCGGCGACATCCATATACGTCGCCGGTGGGCGTTATCGTCATGTGGCCCGTTGCGCAGTGGCATCCATCGTAGATGCCGTTCGGTTCTGCGTTTTCGGGAATGCGGAAGCGTCCCTGCTCCCATTCCAGCAACGTCCATAGGTGGTCCTTGCGTTGGAACGTGGTGGCGCATCCGGCTGCTTCATGGGCGTCGATGCGTTTTTGGCAGCGCAGCAGGAAGTCGCGGTACGCAAGAGGCTCGATGTGGAACTCGTCGCGGCGCTCGCCCGACGTGGGGCAGTAACGTCCGAATGCGTATACGCTTACGTTACGCTCGGCCATGAGGTCGATGAGGTCGGGAATCTCGTCCATGTTCGCCGACGATACGGTGGTCATGACGGCGGTCCAAATGCCCGCCTCGTTCAGCAAATCGATGGCGTCGAGCGTGCACGCGAACGAACCCGGCATGCGGAAATCGTCGTGTGTGCGTTCCAGGCCATCGAGCGAGAGCTGGTACTTACGGCACCCGAGGGCTTTCAGGCGAGCGCAAACGCTGGGCGTGAGATGGAAGGGGTTTCCCATAATCGCCCACCGCACGCCTGCATTGTGCAGCAGTTCCGCGATGCGCCAAAAGTCGGGATGCAGCAGCGGATCGCCGCCCGTTAGGTAGAAGTACGGCTCGCGGTTGAATGCTTCGCACATTTCAACGCACTGCTCGAATACGCTCACCACTTTGCTGTAGGGCATGCTCTCGAGGTGGGTGCATGCGCCCTCGGCGAAAATGTAGCAGTGCTTGCAGCGCTGGTCGCACTCGTCGGTTATGTGCCACTGTATGGCGAAGCTTGGTTTCATCGTTCCTCCTGGGGAAAACGGCGCGCCGTTGTGGCTTTGGCAGCGGCGCGCCCACCTTCCTGCCTACTGGGGGTCTGCGCTGCCGCAGCCGCCAGACTTCGGGTCGGCCGAGCCGCAGCCCGCCCATGCCGGATCGGCGCTGCCGCAGCCGCCGGACTTGGGGTCTGCGCTGCCGCATCCGCTCCACTTCGGGTCTGCGCTACCGCAGCCGCCAGAGATGCCCCAGAGGGCTACGCGCTTCAGGTTTTTGCTCATGTCATGCCTCCTGATCGGTTGCTGCCCCTCCCTGCGAGGGGCTTGTCTTAACCGTACGGGGCGAGTGTTTTGACCACAAGAACGCACTAATCTATTATGTACTTACAAAAAGTAAGTACCCCTCCGAACGGAAGGTTAATGATGCTCACTGTAGACGAGCTTCCCGACTGCCCCGTTGCCACCACGCTGCGCCTCATCGGCAACAAATGGAAGATCCTCATCATTCAGCGCCTGCTCGATCGCGCCTATCGCTTCAACGAGCTGTGTCGTTCCATCGATGGTCTTTCCGAGAAAGTGCTTACCGACAATCTGAAGGCGCTCGAACGCGACGGCATCATTACGCGTACGGTATATCCCGAGGTCCCCGTGCGCGTCGAATACGCTCTTTCCCCTGTTGGCAACTCCATGCGCCCCATCATCGCGAGCATGCAGGAATGGGGCCTTGGCTATCAGGAGACCGTGCGCAAGAGTTCGTAATTCCCGGGCGCCCCATTCGCTTTAGCATCGTGCAAGCTTGCGGAATGCCGTTGGCGGTTTGGCGGAGTATACTTAGCCAAAGGGTTAGGCGGAGTTTTCGAAAGGGGACGGCATGAAGAAATTCATCCAGGAATTCAAGGAGTTCGCTTCTCAGGGCAATGTGATGGACATGGCCGTTGGCATCATCATCGGCGGCGCGTTCACCAGCATCGTCTCGTCGCTCGTTAGCGATGTCGTCATGCCCGTCATTTCGTTGGTTACCGGTGGCATCGATTATTCGGCCATGAAGGTTACCTTGGGCACGGGTGCCAATGCGGCTTCCATCAACTACGGCTCCTTCATCAATGCCGTTATTACGTTCCTGCTCGTTGCGCTGGTTGTGTTCTTCCTGGTGAAGGGCATAGCCAAGATGAAGGGCATCGCGAGCAAGGAAGAGGAAGAAGCCCCGACCACGAAGACGTGTCCCTTCTGCAAAGAAGAGGTGGCCATCGAAGCCACGCGCTGCCCGCATTGCACGAGCGAGCTTTCCGAGTAGCGACCGACACATAGAATAGCGCGCCCCACCTTGCCAGTGGCAGGGTGGGGCGTTTTGCATTTTGGTGATTGTTGCTAGAAGCTGGCGTCGAAGGGTTCGGTCACGCTGAAGCATTCTTGCCCGCGGCAGAGCTCGCGGAGCTTCTGCAGCAGCGGCTCCTGCGTGCCGTTGAGCATGCGCAAGCGCACGGTGACTTCGCTTGTGTAGCTGGTGTCGACCGTCTTTGCTCCCGCCGCTGCCGCGATGTGCGCAAGCTGGTCGTGCAGCGTGTAGGGAATGGTGACTTCGATGTCGACGCAGCTGGAAATGACGGCGATGGTGGCGGTCTGAACGGCCTCCTGCGTAGCCTGCGTGTAGGCGCGCACGAGCCCGCCCGTTCCCAGCAGCGTGCCTCCGAAGTAGCGCGTGACCACGCATACCACGTTTGTGAGCTCGGCGCCTTGCAGCACCTGCAGCGTGGGCATACCCGCGGTTTTCTGTGGTTCTCCGTCGTCGGAATAGCGCACGCGGGGCATACCGCCGTCCTCGGCGCGAATGATGTACGCGTATACGTTGTGTCGCGCCATGCGATTGGCGGCCTTGATTTCCTCTAGGAACGCGAGCGCTTCCTCTTCGGAGTCGACATGGGCGAGCTGGCCGATGAAGCGGCTTTTCTTCGCTTCGATTTCGGCCGTGGCACGCCCCTCTATGGTCTTGTAGCCTTCCACGTTCGGTGCGGCACCTAGTCCAGCGCGATCTTGTAGATCTCGCGGGCGTCGTCCATGGTCAGCTTCATGAAGCTGCCGAACACCTCGCCCTTGTTCGCGCGCAGCGTGGGGATCATCTTCTCGATGTCCTCCTCGTGAACGCCCAGTTCATCGAGCGTGGTGGGCATGCCCAGGCTGGCGAAGAACGCGCGCGTGGCGTCGATGGCGTTGTAGGCGTCGGCGTCGACATCGCCCGTGGGTACCAGGCCGAACACTTCGGCGCCGTACTGGATGAAGCGCTGCGGATTCTCGCTGTACACGTATTCCATCCAGGCGGGGAACATTACAGCCAGACCAGCGCCATGCGTGATGCTGGTGTTCAGCGCGGAAAGCTCATGCTCCAGGCCATGGGTGGCCCAGTCTTCGTGACGGCCCATGCCCGCAAGGCCCTGATGGCACAGCATGCCAGCCCACATGATGTTCGCGCGGGCGTCGTAGTTTTCCGGGTCTACCAGCACGCGGGGCGCTTCGGCGCGAATGGTCTTCATGAGCGACATGTTCAGGTTGTCGGTGACGGGCACGTTGCCCACGTCATCGAAGAAGCGTTCCAGCAGGTGGCAGTACATATCGGTAATGCCCGCAGCCGTCTGATACGCGGGGAGCGTGAACGTGAGCTCGGGGTTCATGAAGGCGATCTTGGGGCGCATTTCGTTGCGGCCGTAGCCCGTCTTGCGGCCCAGCTCGTCGTTGCTGATGACGCTGTTCTTGGAGCCTTCGCTTCCGGCGGCGGGAATGGTGAGCACCACGGCGATGGGCAGTACGCCTTCCGGATCCTGCTTCGTCTCGTAGAAATCCCACACGTCGCCGTCGTAGCAGGCACCCAGCGCCGTTGCCTTGGCGGAGTCGATGACCGAGCCGCCGCCCACGGCGAGCACCCAGTCGATGCCCTGTTCTTTGCAGATGGCAACGCCTTCGCGCACGAGCCCGATTTCCGGGTTGGCGCGCACGCCGCCCAGTTCGACGTACTCCACGCCAGCTGCGGAAAGCGATGCCTCGACGCGGTCGATCAGGCCGCTCTTGCGAGCGCTTTGGCCGCCAAACGTGAGCAGCACCTTCTTCGCGCCGCGCTCCGCCAGCATGGGGCCAACCTTTTCTTCCGCGGCCTTGCCGAAGACGAAATGGGTGGGGGAGACGAATTCGAAGTTTTCCATACGTTTCCTTTCCATGAGGTTTGCGTATCAGTATAGCCGCCGCGCTTGGCGTGTCGGCTGGGTGTTGCGGTGTTGGCATATTACACTCGTTATTCGCATTTCCCGCTCCCAGGCGACGGGCAATCTTTGGGTGGGCGGTATAATGCGGCTATTGCTTTCGCAAAATATGAGGTGCAAGAGGAGGAGCGTTGGTTCTCGAGGTGGTTAGGGAATGTGGCTCTAGGGTCCGAAAGCTCCCCCTTCTCTCTTTGGCGTGCGCCGTTTCCGCGCTGTTCATCGCCGTGTATATCGAGTTGTTCCACGAGGCGTGCGTTGTGTCGCGCGGGGCTGCCAGCTATGGGTTGCTGGCAGGTGAAGTGACCCTGTCGGCCGTGCTGCATGTGCTCGCGCTTGCCCTTATTGCGTTCGTATTGTTCGAGGCCATCTCCCAGCAGCGCCGATTGCTTGCGTGGCTCTTTCGCCATCGCGTTGCCCTCTGCATCGGGGTCGTTGCGCTCTGCACGCTCGTGGGCCTGAGCGGGTCTTCGCTCGCGCAGTGGGACGTGCTTACCGGAACGTCTCCGCGTGGCACGTTGCTGGGAATGTCGCGCGCCCTGCGCAGCGACGAATGGGCGGTGAACACGGTGTTCGCTGCTGCACAGCAGGGCACGGGCTTCCAGGCCTGGTCAACGGCCATCGCCGACGGCTCCGATGTCACGATGGTGTATGCCCAGCCGTGTTGGGCCCTCGCCACGCTCTTCCGTCCCTTCTTGTGGGGCTATCTCTTCTTCGGCTTCTCGCATGGCCTTGCGTTCTTCTGGTCGGCGCGTACGGCGGCGCTGTTCCTCGTGTCCCTGCAGATGGGGCTCCTTATCACGCGGGATCGTCGTGGCCTGAGCTTTGCCTTTGCGCTGCTCGTCACCTTCAGCCAGAGCGTGCAATGGTGGTATGCGGTGAACGGCACGGCCGAGCTTCTCATCTTTGGACAGGGGCTCGTTCTCGTCCTCCATCACTTCCTGGAAAGCGAGCGCCTTTCCCGAAGGTGGATGTGGGCTGCCCTGCTTGCATGGCTTATCTGCTGCTTTGCGCTCATTCTCTACCCTGCATGGCAAGTGCCTGTTGCCTACGCATGTGGCGCGATGGGTGTGTGGCTGATCGTTCGACACGTTCGGTCGAATCGCGCCCGCCCGTCCTTCCTCCGGTTCTATCTGCTGCCGCTCCTGTGCAGCATGCTGGTGTTCGCCGGTCTCGTGGGCATTGTGCTCTTCCAGGCGCAAGACGTCATTAGCGCCGTGCGATCCTCGCTGTATCCGGGTTCTCGATTCGAAACGGGCGGTGGCGTGCTTCGTTACCTGTTCGGATGGGGCTACGGTCTCTTCACGCCCATTGCCGAAGCCGACTTCATGCCCGCCGATGGCAGCATGAACGCATGCGAGTATGTGAGCATGTTTGGCTTGTTCCCCTTGGGGATAATCGTTGCGATCGTGCAGCTGGTACGCAAGCGCGATGGCCTGCTCATTGCAGTGCTTGCGGTGTACGCGTTTTTGGCGGCGTACGGCATCATCGGATTCCCCGGATGGCTCGCGCGCATCAGCCTGCTCAGCAACGTCACGTTCACGCGTCTTTTGCTCGTGCTGTCGTTTCTCGATATCGTTCTGCTCATGCGTTCGCTGGCTCTTGCAGCACAGGGGGAGGCCCCTGCGCAACCGCGTCCCTTTGCATGGGCGGTCGTTCTTGGGGCGAGCGCCCTTTTCACCGTGGTCATTGCGTTTTGCACGTTGCAGACGATTACGGCGAACAAGCGCATGCTGTTCATGGGCTTGATGGCCTTGCTCGTCTTCGTTTGGGTCGTCGTGGTGCTTGCGGTTATGTTTGCGCGTGGGCGAAAGGCTCTGCATGAGGGTGCTTGCGTAGCCGTGCTTGCCTGTGCCATTGCGCTGCCTGGCTTGTGCGTTAATCCTCTTCAGCTGGGCGCCGATTCGCTTACGGATAGCGCCATCGGCAACGTGGCATCTCAGATTCAGGAACAGGAAGCCGGCACGTGGATTGCCGATGCGCCGTGGCAATCGCAGCTCGTCATTGCTCAGGGCATTCCGTGTCCTGCGGGCGTTTCCACCTACCCCCATATTTCATACTGGAGCACCATCGACCCTGATGGAAGCTTTGTTGATGCGTATAACCGATATGCGTGGATAGCTATTGAGGCCACGGATGGCGCGTGCGAATTCGAGACGACGCGTGCCGACTGCTTCACGGCGCGCCTTGCCCTGGCCGACGCGCGTGCGCTGGGCGTGAGCTACTGGCTCACGTCTTCCGACCTGATAGCGCTGGCAGGGTCGTCCGATGCTCCGCAGCTCGTTGGATCCGTCGAGGGGACCGATCTCAAGGTGTACAAGCTGTAGCGTTTAGTCCTGAATGGGGCCCAGCAGGAACATGGTGTGGGTGGACTGAAACAGCAGCTTGCCCGTTTCCGCCTGGCGCGAGGTGACGCGAATCACCGCGGTGGAGCGTCCTGCGTGGATGGGCTCCGTTTCCACGACAACCGTGCAGCAGGGCACGGCCTTGATGAAGTTGATAGTTGCCGTTTGACATACGTTGTTGAAGCCGAGCGAATACGTTGCGAATCCGCAGCCGATTTCGCCGATGAAGTATCCCATGCCTCCATGGATGCCGCCGTGGTAGTTCGAGAACGACGTGGGCACGTCTACGGTGAATCGCACGTAACCCGGCTTGGGTACCTCGTCGATAACGATGGCATCTTGCAGTTCCTGCTGCGGCGGAATGTTGCAGCGGAGCTTCTCAAGCAGTGTGGCGTTGTCCATGTGGTCCTCCCAGCGCGTTGTTTCGCGTGATACCTATTCGTCGGAGGCGTCGAGGCCTTCCATCGTCTTGTAGAGCAGGCTGTAGAGCGTTGAAGCTTCTTCCTTGGTGAGGGGCACGCATGCAGACATTTCGTTGGGGATCTTCGCGGCTTCCTTTTCCATTGCGCGGCCCTCGGCGGTGAGCTTCACAATGACGTTGCGCTCGTCACGCTTGTCGCGCACGCGTTCTACCAGGCCCTTTGACTCCAGCTTCTTGCAGAGCGGCGTAAGCGTGCCGCTGTCGAGGTGCAGGCGCTGCCCCAGTTGCTTTACCGACGCACTTTCCTGTTCCCACAGGACCATGAGGGTGATGTACTGCGTATAGGTAATGCCCAGCTTATCGAGGTGCGGCTTGTAGTGCTTCACCACGTCGCGCGCGGCGGCGTAGAGGGGGAAGCAAAGCTGGTTTTCAAGTTTGAGCTGGTCGTATGCCATGATTCACCGTGCTTCCTGAAGGTTGGGACGCGTATTTGCCGTTACGTTCAATGTATTTGAAGTCATTATAGAGTACAAAATTGAATTGGTTTTAGAGGGTTTTCATCGAAATGTTACTTCCATTATGACTTTTCTGCACGACAATCTGATTCTCGATACGCTCGCGCAGTTCGTCGATGTGGGAAATGATGCCCACCATACGGTCGTCGCGGCTAAGCTCGTCGAAGATGCGCAGGGCGAGTTCCAGCGTATCGGGGTCGAGCGATCCGAATCCCTCGTCGATGAACATGCAATCAAGCTGTATGCCACCTGCTTCGCGTTGGATGACGTCGGAAAAGCCCAGGGCCAGGGATAGGGACGTGAGGAAGCTTTCGCCGCCGGAAAGCGTGTTTACATCGCGGCTGGTGCCGGTGTAGGCGTCGCGCACGTTCATGTCCAGGCCGGTCCTGCTGCGGTTGTCTGTGCTCGTGGTGCGCCGTTCGAGCGCGTAGCGACCTTCCGACATGATGGTCAGGCGCTCGTTTGCGGCGGCAAGCACCGTTTCGAAGTAGAGGGCCTGCACGTAGGTTTCCAGGGAAAGCTTTCCGGCGCGCCCTGCGCCGTTGCCGCTTGCCAGGTCCGCCAGCCGTGCGATGGTGGCGTACTCGTTGTCAGCGTTGGCACCGCGTGCCACGAGGTCGGAAAGGGCGCGGGCGATTTCCTCGTTCGTCTTGATGCGATGGCGGGTGTTCACGTAGGCGTTGCGCTGTTCCTCGATGAGCTCTTGGAGCTTTGCCGCCTGTTCGCGCAGGGGGTCGAGCGCTATTTCCGGCTTGCCGTCGATCTGCTTGGCATAGGTTTCCGTGCGTGCCTTGGCTTGGTCGAATGCTTCCTTGCGCGTGCGGTAATCCGCCTTGGCGTGCTCATAGCGCTTCGTTTCCTCGGCAAGGTCATTCGCGAGCTGCGCGATGCTCTCCTGCGTATCCGCGACGTCGGAGCCCAGGTGGCGTTTTACCTGTTCGTCGAAGGAGATACGCTCCGTTTCGTGCGCCGCTTGGGCGGTGGCTGCGGCCGTGTGCGCTACCTGATGCGCCTCGCGTGCCTTTGCGAGCGCGTCTTCGGCGGCGGCGAGCGCTTCACGTGCCGCGCGCTCCTTGGCTCGCAGGCTCTCGGCATGGCGATTGCTTTCCTGTGCGGCGCGCAGTTCTCGTTCGGCTGCCTGCGCATGGCCCTCGATGGAGCCTGCGGCATCCTGCAGGATGGCTTCTGCTTCGTCTACGGTTGCCGGGGTGGTGCCGCATACGCGTTCTACCTGGGCCAGGAAGGCCGTTTCGGCGGCGCTGCATGCCGCGTTCGCCGCCGCCGCTTCTTGCGAAGCGCTTTGTCGGTTCGCGGCTGCCTCGTCTTTCGCTGCCTTCAGCGCGTCGACGTGCTCCTGCGTGGGTGCCCCTTCGGTGAGCGTGGCCTTGTGGGGGTGCTCGGTCGATCCGCATACGGGGCATGCGTCACCTGCGGCAAGCGTGCGTGCCAAGATGCCTGCCTGGGCGGCGAGGAATGCGTCTTCAGCCTCGTCAGCGGCTTGTCGTGCGCTCTTGTACTCGGCATCTGCCAGGGAATACGCTTGCGAAGCGCGTTCCTTGGCCGCTTGCTTGCCTGCGAGTGCCTTGCGTGCGCGTTGAGCTTCGCGCGCGTCATGCTCCTTGCGCAGAGCGTCGTCGAGCGCAGTTTGCGCCTTCTGCACTTCGGCAGCGGCATCGGCGAGCTTGTCGACCTGCGCGCGAAGAGCGTCCGCCGTATTGCGCGCCTCTTCGCGTTCCGTTTGCGCTGTTGCCAGGCGCGCACGTGCAGCCTCTTCGGCTTTCGCTGCAGATGCGCTTTGTGCCGCCAGCGAGGCGAGCTTTTCGCTTTGCTGCGTGAACTGCGTAAGGAATTCCTCCTGCTTGGCGCGTTGGGCGCTGCCCGCTTCAAGCCGTTCGTAGAGTTCCTGCGCCTTGGCGAGTGGTTCTTCGTGTTCGGCAAGGTAGGCTTGCGCCTCCGCGCATCCTCGGCGGGCGTCCTCGATGCCCTTGGCTTCGCCAAGCGTCTGGTCGACCTTCGCCTTTTCTTCGGCGAGGCGCTTGCCCTCGGCGGTTTCGGCGGCGTTGCGTTCCTTGTCGGCCTGCAGGGAGCGCTCCAGCGCTTCGATGATGGTGGGGCAGAGCGGCAGGATGCGCTCTGCTGCTTGCCATGATTCCAGATAGAAGGCGGGGTCACCCTCGGCTGCGACGATGCGCTCCACGTGCGAACGGGCCTTGTCTTCCAGCGAGGCAACCTGCTTTTCCAGGGCGTTCTTGCGGTCGGAGAGCATGCTTTGCACGCGCTCGTAGAGCTGTGTGCCGAAGATGCGGCGGAAGATGTTGCCGCGCTGCTTCGTGTCGGCGGTGAGCAGCTGGCTGAAGTCGCCTTGCGCGATCATGACGATTTGGCTGAACTGATTTGCGCTGATGCCGAGCATGTCCTCGATGGCCGCGTTGACGTCGGTGGGCTTGCTGGCTAGCACGCTGCCATCGTCTTCGCAGGTAAGCTCGGCCGTTGCAGGGCGCTCGGTGAATCCGGTTCCGCGCTTCTTTGGGCTTCTGTGGGGCGGCGTGCGGCGCACGGCGTACGTGTTCCCGCCGTGCGTGAAGCGCAGCTGCACGTAGGGTTCCGTGGCGGGGTCGGCAAAAGCGCTGGCCAGGGTGTTTTCCGAGCGACGCTGCCCCGATGTTTGGCCGAAGAGCGCGTACTTAATGGCGTCGAACAGCATCGTCTTGCCGCTGCCGGTGGGGCCGCAGATGAGGAAGATGCCGCTGTTGATCGCATCGAAGTCGATATGCTCTTCCTTGGGGTAGGGGCCGAATGCGGCCATGTCTAGTTCCAGCGGCCTCATTGGGCGCCCCCTTCCTCTTCCTCGCGTGCTTCCTCGATGATGACGTGCAGCAATTCGCGTTGCTGTTCCGAAAGCGCTTCGCCGGCCTGCTGTTCGTAGTAGTCGCTCACGACCGAAAGGGGATCGCGTTTCCGCACGTTATGCGCCACTTCCTGCGTATTGCCAGTGAACGCCTCCGCATCGTGTGCGAAGTCGAGTTGCATGACGTTCGGGTAGAATTCGCGCACCTTCGCCATGGCATCCATGAGCGCCTCGTCTTCGAGCGTGATGTGAAGGTAGTCATCTGCGTGCGCGTCGGTCTGCGCGGCCGCTCGCAGGTCTTCGAAGGTGCAGCGTACTTCGCGAAGGGTTCGCTCCTCGGGAAGCGGCACGCTGGTGACCTGCGCATTTCCTGATTCGTCTATGTCCACGATGTCCACGTGCTTTTGCCTGCCCGCTTCGGAAAACGAATACGGGTACAGGCTGCCGCTGTAGCGCACGGTATCGCGGCGCACGCGCTGCGGTCCGTGAATATGGCCCAGCGCCACGTAGTCGAACGCATCGAACACGCGCGCCTCCACGCTGTCGAGCCCGCCAACCACGATGGTTTCCGATTCGCACGTTTCGGGCTTGGTTTCGCCGTCCACCACGAATTGGTGCGCTACCAGCACATTTGCTGCATCGCTGCGCAGTGGCTGATGGTGCGCGGCGCATGCCAGCGCATCGGTGTAGCTGGCGATGGACTCCGCCTCGTTGGGATAAGCCGCGCGTACGTGCACGGGCCGCACGAAGGGAATCAGGTGAAAGCGCGCTGCGCCCGTGGCGGATTCCATGTCGATGAACTGCGGTTCGCCCGAAAAGGGCTGGGCAATGCATACGCGTTCGGCGCTCATGAAGCGGGCACCGAAGGCAAGGCGCTCGGCGCTGTCATGGTTGCCGGCAATCATGATGACGGTGATGCCCGCATCGGTTGCCTGCTCCAGGAAGTGTTCGAGAGCACCAAGTGCCCAGGTAGGGGGCACGGGCTTGTCGTATATGTCTCCCGCCACCACGATGGCATCAACGCGTTTTTCGCATGCGATGCGCACGATATGCTCCAGTGCGCGTTCCTGCTCTTCCTTTAGCGAAAAGCCGCGAACGCGTTTGCCTATGTGCAGGTCTGCGGTGTGCAGGAATCTCATGGGTCACCTCGATAGTTGTGTCGAGCCTCCATTATGCCATGTGAAAGATGGCGATTCGGTTGCAGAGTTCTGCTGGGGTCATCTGCGATGCTATGTCTTTCTATAATGGGTCCCCAATATTGTCTAGTGTGCGATTGAATAGAGCACATGCGGTCTAGGATGGGTTGGTATCGCATGATTGAAGTAAAGGGCTTGAGAAGGTCCTACAAGACGGGCGATTTCGTGCAGAAGGCGCTCGACGGCGTGACACTGAACTTCCGCGATAACGAGTTCGTGGCGGTTTTGGGTCCCTCGGGTTCGGGCAAGACCACGCTGCTGAATATTCTGGGTGGCTTGGATCATGCTGATGGTGGCGATATCGTCATCAACGGCACGTCTACCAAAGATTACCGTTCGAGCGATTGGGACACCTATCGCAACCATCGTATTGGCTTCGTATTTCAAAGCTACAATCTCATTCCTCATCAGACCATTCTCTCGAATGTCGAGCTAGCGCTGACGCTTTCGGGTGTGGGGCGCGCGGAGCGAAAGCGCCGTGCTGCTGATGCTCTGGCGGAAGTGGGTCTGGGCGATCATTTGCATAAGAAGCCTAGCCAGCTTTCCGGTGGTCAGATGCAGCGCGTTGCCATCGCCCGCGCGTTGGTGAACAACCCCGATATCGTGTTGGCCGACGAGCCTACGGGTGCACTCGACACTGAAACGGGCATCCAGGTTATGGACATCCTGAAGAAGGTTGCCGACGACCGCCTGGTCATCATGGTTACGCACAATCCCGAACTGGCCGAAGAGTACGCTACGCGCATCGTGCGCCTGGCCGATGGTTGCATCATCAGCGATAGCGATGCGTTCAATCCGTTCAACGATTCGGCTATCGTGGGCGTTCCGGACCCCGCCAACGAAGCGGCGCGCGCCGCCGCTACTGCCGCTGCGCTCAATGCGGCAACTGCCGTGCATGTGGACGACCCTGGGCAGGGTGCAGGCGGCAAGGAAAAGAAGGCCTCGATGGGCTTCCTTACCGCGCTTGCTCTTTCGTTCAATAACCTCATGACGAAGAAGGGGCGTACGTTCCTTACCGCATTTGCGGGAAGCATCGGCATCATTGGCATTGCCGCCATCTTGGCGCTTTCCAACGGCGTGAACAATTACATCCTGGATACCGAGGAAGAGGCGCTTACCAGCTATCCGCTTACGGTAACCAAGAGCAGCTTCGACGTATCGAGCCTGCTCACGGCCACCATGGGCTATACCACGGGCAGCGATTCGGAAGGATCGGGCGACGGGGAGTTCTCTACGTCGAACAGCATTCCCGAGTCCACCATCATGACCGACATGTTCGCCAAGGTGAAGAACAACGACCTTTCCGCGTTCAAGCAGTACCTGGAAAGTGGCGAAAGCGGCATCGACGAGTACGTGAACACCATTCAGTACGATTACGGTATCGAGGTAAATGCCTTCTCACCCGATACGTCTTCGGGCGTAACGCAGCTCAATCCCTCGTCCATGAAGTCGGTCTTCCAGAACGGCATCTCCTCGAGTGCTCTCTCCAGCAGCTCGGGCATGTCGTCGTTCGATGAGATGCTCGACAATCGCGAAATGCTCGAAGATCAGATGGACGTAGTTGCCGGGCGTTGGCCCGAAAACTACAACGAAGCCATACTCGTGCTCAATTCCTCGGGGGCCATTAGCGATTACACCCTCTACAGCCTGGGCGTGTATGACACCTCGGTCATGGAGGACATGGTCAAGCAGGCATTGAATGGCGAAGAGGTGGTCGTTCCCGAAACGTCGGGCGACTTCACGTACGACGATGCGCTGAACCTGTCGTTCAAGGTGGTTCCCGCAAGCTCCATGTACCGATACAACGAGGAGCAGGGCACCTGGACCGATATGAGCAAAGACGAAGAGTACATGAAGGAGCAGGTCAACCAGGGCATCGACTTGAAGGTCGTGGGCGTGGTGAAGCCCGCTTCCGCATCCAGCTCCGCGGTCCTCAACGAGGGCGTGGCGTATACGCCCGAGCTCACGCAGAAGCTCATGGAGATGGCTTCGTCCTCCGATATCGTGAAGCAGCAGCTTGCGAGCCCCGACGTGGATGTGTTTACGGGCAAGACGTTCGAGGAGCTGCAGGATAGTCAGGCGTCCGATTTCGATATGAGCTCGATGTTCAAGGTCGACGAGGAGGCGTTGTCGAACGCATTCGGGTTCGATTCGAGTTCCCTCGATTTCTCGGGCATGGACCTAAGCGGCATGGATATGTCGAGCATGGATTTGAGCGGGCTTTCCCTTGATGCGAGTTCGCTTGATATGAGCGGAGTGGATATGTCGGGTCTCTTCGATTCCGATACCATGGCCGCGCTCATCGCGAATGCGCCGCAGCCCGATTTCTCGCAGATGAATCCTTCGATTAACGATGAGCAGCGTGCAGCCATAACGGCCGTTTCCGGGCAAATCACCGGAGGCTTTGCGCCCTATGTGATTGCGCAGGGAGGCACGCTTGCCGATTTCCAGGATTCCGCGAAGATGCAGCAATATTGGGCTGCGTATCTGCAAACCGAATCGGTGCAGCAACAGGTTGCCCAGCTGAATGCGCTCATGGGTCAGGCGTATGGTGAGGCTCTGCAAACCGCCATGCAGGACTACATGACCAACCAGTACGCCCCCTACATGCAGCAGGCTATGGGCAATCTGATTTCCCAGGCTGCGCAAGCCATGGCCACTGAAATGGCCACGCAGATGGCCACGCAGATGGCGGCGGCAACGGGTCAGCTGGGATCGCAGCTCTCCTCGGCCATTGGCAGTTCGCTTACCAGCCAGATGTCGGGCCTGTCGGATAGCCTGCAGAGTGCGTTTTCCTTCGACGCCGACGCCTTCGCGCAGGCCATCCAGTTCAACATGACTCAGGAAGACCTGGTGTCGCTGCTGACCAACTACATGAATGCCGATGAGCTCACGTACGACGGCAACCTGGAGAAGCTGGGGTACGCCAGCTTGGACAACCCCGAATCCATTGGCATCTACCCGAAGGACTTCGCCGCGAAGGAGAAAGTGCTTTCCATCATCGATGGCTACAACCAGCGTATGACCGACGAGGGCAATGACAGTCGCACCATCCAGTACAGCGACATCGCCGGTACGCTCATGAGCTCGGTTACCGACATCGTGAACATGATCAGCATCGTGCTCATTGCTTTCGTGAGCATTTCGCTCGTGGTGAGCTCCATCATGATCGGCATCATTACTTACATTTCTGTGCTCGAACGCAAGAAGGAGATTGGCATCCTGCGCGCCATGGGCGCCAGCAAGGGCAATGTTGCCAATGTATTCAACGCCGAAACCATCATCGAGGGCCTGATCGCCGGCGTGTTCGCCATTGGCTTCGTGGTGCTGGTGAGCATACCCGTCAACGCGATTGTTGCCGCATCGTTCGACGTCGAGAACGTGATGATTTTGCCCTGGGTATCGGGTCTCGTGCTCATCGGCGTGAGCGTGCTGCTCACGTTCGTCGCGGGGCTGATCCCCTCGGGCAACGCGAGTCGTCGCGATCCTGTGGAGGCGTTGCGCACAGAGTAGGGCAATCAACCCGTCCGCGGCGGGGCGGGCGAGCCCCTGCGGCACGCCTCGCTCCGCTGCTCGCACGGCGGTGTTGTGGGGTTGCTTGGTCCCGAGGGGTGTTTCCCTCGGGACCTTTTTGGTTCTGAGGGGTTAAGCCGTGCTCGTGCGCTGCGCTGTTCAGGAGTTTTGTACTGGCGCTGTCCCGGGGTTGGGGCCGTGGGCGGCGAGAACCCTTCGGCTTGCGCCTTCGGGTTCTCTTCGCCCGCGGCCCCAACCCCGGGAATCAGCGCTTTGGTTGGTGTTCACAGGGTACCGCAGGGGCTCGCCCGCCCCGCCGCTGCGTGTTGCGGGTTGCGGAACCCGGGGCCGGTTGTGGCCAACCTCACGGGCGGACGCGCTGCGCGGTCTGCCCTGTTGCGAGTGGGTCCCGCTCGCCGGGTCGCGGGGTTGCCTCACGGGCGCGGACGCTTCGCTGCGCGCCCTGCTGTGGACGGGTCCCGCTTGCGGCGGGCGGCCTCACGGGCGAAGGCGCTTCGCTGTTCGCCCTGCTGCGACGGGGTTCCGATCGGCTGGGGCGTATCCACGGGCGATTCGCTGCGCTCTCGCCCTGCCGCGAGTTGGTTGGGGCCGTGGGGCCACGGGCGCGGACGCTTCGCTGCGCGCCCTGCTGCGACGGGGTTCCGCTCGCCGGGTCGTAGACAACCCCGCGGGCGTTCGTTTCGCTCGCGCCCTGGTGCGAGTTGGTTCTGCTCGCCGGGATTTGGGGCTTGGAGGGATGGTTTACTGTTATCCTATACGCGGATTATTTAGACGAGAGGATTGTTATGGCTATTGAGATTCTGTCTGATGAGCTGGTGAATGACGGTCATGTAATGCGCGTTACGGTGCGCATTCCGGCTGGCGATAAGGCTTCTATGGTGCGCGAGGGCCTGCTGGGTTTGGCGCAGGAGGCTCGTTTGGCTCCGGGTGAGGGTGGCGAAATTCGCGCGGCTCTCGAGGACAAGTTTGGCGCCGAGAATGTGGCTGCTGGTCTTACGTCGTACGTGGCTTCCATGGCTGCGCCTGCTGTGGTGAACCAGAAGAACCTGCATATCATGTTTACGCCGCAGTCTACGGTTGAGCGTGTGGATGGCCTGTTCGACGAGAATGCGCTCGAGATGAAGATCGATCTCATTCTGCGTCCCGAATACGAGCTCACTGATTATTCGCCCGTGCATGTGAAGCGCCAGTCCATCGAGATTACCGACAAGATGGTTAGCCTGCAGATTGCCCAGGAAATGGAGCGCTTTGCGTCCTTCGAGGAGGCTGGCGGCCCGCTCGAGGTGGGCGATTACGCCATGTTCGACATGACCACGCAGGTCAATGGCGAGGAAGCGGCCAGCCTTTCCGGCAAGAACTCGCGCATTGCGCTCGTGAGGGGCGAAATGCCCGACGGTTTCATCGACGCTGTCGTGGGCATGATGCCGGGCGACGAGCGTACGTTTGATTTCACGGCCAAGCTGCCGGGTGCTCCCGAGAACGCCGCTCCCGATACGTTCAACGTGCGTGCGAAGCTCATCGAGAAGCGTCTTCGCCGCGTTCCCGAACTTACCGACGAGTTCGTGCGCGAGAGCATGAAGGGCGCGGGTGTGGGCGAAACCGCTGAAAGCTTCCGCGCTGCCGTGAAGGAGCGCATGGAGGCTCAGCTGGCTCAGCAGCAGAAGCTGCAGGACGAGAACATGGTCGACGCCGAGCTGGCCAAGCGCCTCGATGCGAACATTCCCGACCTGTACCTGGAAAACACCCATCGCGACATTCTGCAGAACATGCAGGCAAACCTGGCTGCGCAGGGCATGACCATCGCCCAGTACGCTCAGCAGCAGGGTGCCAACGAGCAGCAGTTCAGCATGATGATCGCCATGCACGCGCATGAGTCGCTGCGACAGGGCTTTGCGCTCGACGCGTATTTCCGCCATATGGGCCAGGAAGTCACTGATGCTGACATCGATGCCGCCCTGCATGAGATGACGCCCGGTCACGAAGAGCAGGCGCGTGCCAACTTCGACAAGAACGGCGCCTGGTTCGTGGTGCGCGAGACGGCTGCTCGCCTGAAGGCTCACAACGACGCCGTTTCCAAGGCCATCTTCGAATAGCAAACATCCCATACAAGCAAAGGGCGCCGGTCGCGATGTGCAGCCGGCGTCCTTTTTGCGTTGCGATATGCGGTTATTTGCTCTTCCTGCGCAGTACCACGAACAGTACGACGATGATGAGCAGAATGATGAGTAGTTCGGTCACGCCGAATGGTCCGATGCGCATGGCGCTCCTATCGTTTGCCTTCAGTTGCGTCCATTATACGATGGGGCGTGCTGGCTATTCCTCAATAGGCACGTAGATGTTCTCTACGTCGGTGCCCTTGCCGTCCAGGTTCAGGAACTGGGGTGCCGTGAGGATATCGCCGGCTATCTTCAGGTTGTGTTCTCGCAGATAGCGGCGCAGCGGCTCGTAGGATGAGCCTTTCGTGCCCTCGGAGCGCGTGATTTCGCGCCGCCAATACACGCAGGGGCCCAGCGGCAGCAGACGCGCGTGCTGGCGAGCGTTGCGCGAAAGCAGATGCGCATCGGTTTGACGCACGCCGATGATGTAATTGGGTATTACCGTGTGCGCTTCCGATTCCACGAGATTGCTCTTGATGATGCGCATGCACTGCGAAGCTCCAAGCAGGCCGTAGAACTCCGCGATGGTTTCCTGTCGTTTCATGGAAACGGAGAAGTCGCGCTTCACGGACGCCTGGATGTACAGGCAATCGGGCGCATTCGTGAGCGAGAAGACGTTATCGCCTTCTCGTTGTTCGATGTAGCCGAGCGCGTTCGTGATGGTGTCCACGCGTCGCTTCAGGATCTCGATCTGCTCTTCGATGTTGTCCTTGCGCGATGCAAGGCTGGTCAGAAAAGCATCGGTTGCCTGAGGGCTGTCGATGTAGTTGATAGCCTCGTCGATGCTGAAGTTGTACGAAAGCAGCTTGCGGAATGCGTTCATGCGAAACGCGTCTTCGGGCGAGAAGTCACGATATCCGTTATCCTCGCGCGGTGATTGCAGCAGTCCTCGTTTCTCGTAGAAACGAATGCTTGACTGGCTAAGGCCTGTCATGGCCGAAAATTCCTTGATATGCATGGCCCCTCCCAAGACGGCATATCTGTCTCCCCTATAAGACAAACTACACCTTAAACCAGCTTTAAGGTCAAGAAAATCCCTACCCAAATAGGGGCGGGGGAAGAATGAAGCTGCAGTAGGCTTGCCTATGCTTCGATGGGCGCGCGCCAGCGATTGAGCGTGGCGACGACGATAACCATGGCGGCAACGGAAAGCACGAGCAGAATGACGTATGTGTAGAAGTAGCTTCCCAGCAGGTCTTTGAGCGGGCCAGGGAGGAAGTTCATGACCAGGCCGCCAATGACGTACACGACCTGGCAGTTCTTGATGAATTTGCCGCGTCCGTGTTCGGGCGCCAGCTCCAGCGACCACTCCGACGTGCCCACGGTGCCCAGCGCCATGCCCGCGCCGAAGAATACCGAGCCCGCAATTGCGAACAGGGGATTCACGACTACGGCAGCGCACAGGCAGAGGATGCCCGCAGTCTGCAGGCCGAACATGATGGCCGTTGCGCGTGCCGTGTCGATCTTGTCGAACAGCTTTCCGGTGGCGTATTTCGAGATGGTCAGGCTCACGCCGGCCACGGAGAGCATGGCGGCGGCGAAGAAATCGTTATATCCCGAGGTCGTAAGGTATACGGAAAGGTACGTGAGCGCGCCCATGCAAATGCCTCCCACGGCGGCAAGCGCCAGGAAGAAGCGGTTGCGCGTCCTGTTGGGCATGGGGATGGGCTTGTGATGGGTAACGCGATGCGCCTTTTCGGCGGCGGTCGCTATGTGCTTGTGCTTTTGCATCCCCATGGCGGAGGGGTCGTTGCGTAGGAACACGCCGATAATGGCTGCAATGATGAGCGCCATATATGCCTCTACGATGAAGGCAATTTGCAGCGAGATATTGCTGATGATGGCCACCACGATCACGGGAATAACGATGCTCGCCACGCCGCTGCCCACGGTGGCAAAGCCGATAGCGCTACCGCGATCGCCCTCATACCACCTGTTCACGAGCATGGTCATGCCAACCATGCCGCCAAAGCCGTAGCCTGCGCCCGCCAGAATGGCGCCAATGATGAACATGGGCATGGCCGTGGCGATGGAATAGGCGAAGAAGCCCATGGCCGTGAGGATGGTGGCGAAGCACACGCCCATGCGTGCGCCAAGCAGGTTGAAGTAGCGGTCTACGAACAGCATGGCCACGATGGTGGTAAGCGTGCGAACGGCCAGAATGATGGACCCGCCCGTGTTGCCCACGGCGGGCATTGCCACGATGTAGGGCTGATAGACGCTGAACGACGTGCTGGGCAATCCGATGTTGGCAAAGATGAAAAGGAAGCAGCAGAGCGTGATGACCTTTTCGTAATGGTCCTTCATGCGGTGGTCTGCTCTCCTTTCCGTATTCGTGAGGGGAAGCAGCGGAAAACCACTGCGAACCCCGCGTCTTGCATGCCCCCATGTACTGCAATTCGTGCGATGTGCGCAAATTTGCGCGTCTGTTATTTGTAACGCTTGCGCGCGCGTACATGAAGGGATTTTTTCCACTTTAGCCTAACGAAGCAGCACCCCGTGTGTCAAAAATCGCGTATTCCCAGGTCATAAACTTTTTCTCGAAAAGCTATTGACCCTCAACCAGCTTCAAGCACTACGGTGTCTTCATATGTTCCACACAACTTAACACAGGGAGTAGGGAGGTTTTGCATGGAACGCATGGAGGGAAAAGAAGTAACGTCGGCGATTAACGTAGATATGAATCGCCGCGGATTCCTGAAGGGCGCCGCGCTTTCCGCGCTCGGCATTGCGGGCATGGGCGCGCTTGCTGGTTGCGGTCAGGCCAAGTCGGCCAACTCTTCCAGCTCGGACGATTCGTCCAAGGCTGCCGAGGAATTCAAGGCTGACGAGACCCGCGAAGCGGATATCGTGGTCGTCGGCGCTGGCGCTGCTGGTATGATGGCTGCTCACGTGGCCGCTCAGGGTGGTGCGAAGGTCGTCATCCTGGAAAAGGGCGCCGATTACTCCGCGCCTAATGGCATGTACGTTTCGGGTCCGTTCGCCGTGGGCACCGACGTGCTCCAGAACAAGGAAGGCGGTACGACGCTCACCGTCGATGACGCGTTCTACCACGTCATGGAGTACTCCCACTGGACGCCCAATCCGGCTCTGCTGCGCCGCTGCCTGGAAGAGTCGAAGAACGCCGTGGCCGAGCTCGAGGGCATTGGCTACACCTTCAAGGAGACGAACTTCCGCTTCGAGACTCCGTTCGTGGGCGAAAAGGGCGGCTTCCACCTGATCACCATTCCGTCCGATGAGCGCGTGAAGCTGTGGGAGAGCTCCGTCGAGGCCGATGGCATCGACATTCAGTTCGATACCGAGTTCGTGTCGCTCGTGGTTGACGACAAGGGCAAGGTCACGGGTGCGAACTGCACGAAGAGCAAGAAGAACATCACGTACAACTGCAAGGCCGTAATCATGTGCGCAGGTGGCTATCTGGGCAATCGCGACCTGCAGGAGCGCTTCCTGCATACGCGCAAGCTCAACGTTGCGCGTGGCGGCGATAGCATCTGCACGGGCGACACCATCCTGGCTGCCGAGGCTGCGGGCGCTGCGCTCGACAAGACGTTCGGCTACTGCCCCTGCGAGTACGGCGGAACCAACAGCCTGGCCTCCCGCCCCGCCAAGCAGGACAAGTTCGACCAGAACACCGCCTTCAAGTTTGGCCTGTATGGTTGCCTGCTGGTGGACGCCGAAGGCAAGCGCTTCATCAACGAGGGCCTGCTGTGCGACTATCCCATGAGCTACGGCAGCGAGCAGATCATCTTGAACGCCCCGTGGTACGCCGTGGTCGACCAGGCCTACGTGGATGCCATGAAGACCCAGGGCTTGTACGAGTACACCACCGCCAAGGGTGCTACCAGCGAAAACTGGTTCATCGGCAACTACTTCAAGGATCGTGTGCTCGAGAATCTCGATTCCGATATCGAAGAGGGCATCAAGGAAGGTTGGTGCTACAAGGCGAATACGCTGAAGGAGCTTGGTGAATTCTTCGGCCTCACCGATCTGGAGGAAACGGTTGCCCAGTACAACAAGTACTGTGACGCGGGCGTGGATGCCGAGTTCGGCACGAATCCCTGGTACCTTTCGAAGGTGGCAACGCCTCCGTTCTACGTTACGCAGAACGAGCCTAGCGCCTGGAGCACCTTCGGCGGCGTGCGCACCGACGATAACTGCAACGTGCTGAAGGCCGAGGACAACACGCCCATGCCCGGCCTGTACGCTGCGGGCACCGACTCGGGCAGCCTGTACTATTCGCCGTACTATGACGTCCCCGGCTTCTGCTATGGCCTGTGCATCGATTCCGGCTATATCTCGGCCACGGAGGCTCTCGAGTACATCAAGAAAGCCTAGGAATAGCGCATAACATCGCTCCCTGTCAGCACATCCCTCCCAGTGTTGGCATGGTATGGGCCCGCCTTCTACCTCAGGAAGGCGGGCCTGCGTTGCATCTGGCGCATTGCCGGCAAGCGGAACGCGGCTGGTTTGGTGAAACATGATGCCAAGGCCCGTTACGTCGGCTACAATAAAGCGGTTTCGAAAGGAGGGGCATGAATCCGCTAATCATCGTCCCGACATACATTTCCGCCCGCGAGAAGGCGCGCCCCACGGGGCATCATACGGTGTACGACCACGTTACCCCGCTTTCCCGCCCCGGCGAGCTGGGCCGCATGCTGAAATCGCTCCAGCGCGTGCGTGGCGTGGGCCAGGTCGTCATTCCCGTGGCAGCAGAGCGCGACGCCGCCGTTCCGGCTATGCAGAAGGTGCAGGCCATCTGCGCCCAGTTTCCGTCGCTGAACATCATCGCCGTTGGTCAGGCCGAACTCGCGCTCATTCGTCAGCGCTTCGAGCAGCTGAACATGGGCCGTATGGAATACGAAATCGGCCTGGAAGGCTATAGCGCCGTTCGCAATCTGGGCCTGGTGCTGGCCAATATCTTCGGCTACGACTCCGTGGTGTTCCTCGACGACGACGTCGTCATTCAGGATCCGGAGTTCCTGGCGAAGGGCGTCTACGGCCTGGGCAAGCTTACGCGCCGTGGTATTCCCATTCTGGCCAAGACGGGCTACTACCTGAATTCCGAAGGCACCTACCATTCGAAGAGCCAGGACAAGTGGTACAACCGCTACTGGGAGCAGGGCTCCGCGTTCAATTCCTGGATCGATTCGGCCATGCGTGGCCCGCGTCTTTCGCGCAGCAACCATGTCTGCGGCGGTTGCCTGGTGCTCCATCGCGAAGCGTATCGTCGTGTTTGCTTCGACCCCTGGGTCGTGCGCGGCGAAGACCTCGACTACATGCTCAACCTGCGCATGTACGGTTCCGACATTTGGTTCGACAACAAATGGGTCATGCTGCACCTTCCGCCCGACACGAAGAGCGAGGGCACGCGTTTCCGCCAGGACATCTTCCGTTGGCTCTACGAGTACCGCAAGATGGAATACGCGCGTACGCAGATTGACTTGAACCAGGTGAAGCCCGAATCGCTCATGCCGTATCCTGGGCCGTTCCTGGAGTCGGGCATTCGCCATCGCATCATGCGCACGGCGTTGCTGCGCAGTTTCGGGCGTCCCGACAAGAAGCAGTATCGCAATGCCGCGAAAGTGGCGTTTACCGATGCCACGGCATACGCGGAATCGAACTGCTCGAAGTATTTCGAGTTCCAGTACATATGGCCCGAGCTTATGGCTCGCACGGAAAACGATCGTATTCTGCGTACGGCGCTGCTGGAATCGGCGGCTTTGCGCCATGGCGAAATGCGCCAGCAGGAAAGCCTCGACCCGGGCGCTACCAGCGAGATTCGCTTGAATCTGCCCGATTCCGAATAGCATAGGTGCCCCTTTTGGCGACGTTTGCCATATCCGTTTTCGTTGGGGTCATCGTAGGCGTCCTTTCGGGGATGCTTGGCATAGGCGGGGGAACGATCATCGTTCCCCTGCTTCGTTTGGGCTACGGCCTGCAGGCCATTCAGGCTACCGCCACTTCGCTCTTCACCATCATCCCTACGTCGATTGCCGGCGTGATTACGCATGTTCGCAACCGCACGTGCCTGGTGCCCGTGGGGTTGGCGGCTGGCTTGGGCGGTGCCTGCACGAGCCCTGTGGGCGTGTGGCTTGCAAGCGTATCGCCGTCGTGGCTTATCATGCTGGTGGCGGCTGGCGTTATCGTCTACAGTGCATCTCGCATGCTCGCAAAGGGCCTGCGCAAGCCCAAGGCGTCCGTGCGCAAGGTCGATGCGGTATCGCAGGATGCTCGCGGCCCTGAATCGAGCGATGATGCCATATCCCCTCGTCGTCGCATCCTGGTGGGAGCTAGCGTTGGTCTTGCCGCCGGCGTGCTGAGTGGTTACGTGGGCGTGGGCGGCGGCTTTATCATGGTGCCGCTGTTTCTAGCCTATGCGGGTGTTTCCATGCGCCAGGCGTCGGGCACGTCGCTTCTGGCCGTGGCTATCCTGTCCGTTCCCGGTGCGGCCACGCAATACCTGCTGGGAAACGTGCAAGTGCTTGCGGGCCTCGCCCTGGCCGTGGGGTCTATTCCCGGTGCCGTATTGGGTGCTCAGCTTGCGCGTCGCATTCCCGACCGCGTGCTGCGTCTTATCTTTGGCGGTATGTTGATGCTTATGGCCATCATGCTCGCCGTGAACGAGATCGTCTCTTTGGGCAATTAGGAAGGTCTGCCTATGTTCTCGCATGTTTCCCGTCATACTCAATACTTGCTGGCGGAAGCCGCATTCGCCTTTGTCGCGGTTATTGCGGCAGTGTGTATGATCGTGATGGTCATCGACCCCATGCGCAACATGCAGCTCATGGTGGCTGTGGGCACCATTTTCACCATCAGCCTCATCATTCTTATTCGCCTCTGGCTCGACCCCGACCGCATTCGCGCCGTGCAGAGCAACGCCGTGCTGAAGCTGGCCAGCAAGATGGCTGCTAGTATGTCGGGTGGCCTGAACCAGACAAGCGCTCAGGAGATTTGCGAGGCTCTGCTGCCTGCCACCAGCGCCATTGCCGTGGCCATTACCGACGAGCGCGTGATTATCGGCTACGCAGGTAGCGGCAAGGAATACAACAAGCAGGGATCGCCCATTCGAACGGTTGCCACGCATGCCACCATCGACGATGGAAAGATGCGCGTGCTTCATTCCTCGAGCGAAATTGGCTTTCCCGAAGACCATCACATCATCAACGCGGGCATCGTGGCCCCGCTCATCGTGAGCGGCAAGGCCGTGGGCACGCTGAAGTTCTACTACCCGCGCCCGCGCAATATCAACGAGACGCAGCAGTCCATCGCCGCGGGCTTTGCCGAACTGCTTTCCACGCAGGTTGCGGCGTCGGCGCTGGAGGAGCAGAAGAAGCTCGCCACGTCGATGGAACTAAAGGCACTGCAGAGCCAGATCAACCCGCATTTCCTGTTCAACATCATCAATACCATCGCGTCGTTCGTGCGCACCGATCCCGACAAGGCGCGCGTGCTGCTGCGCGAATTTGCCACATTCTACCGTCGCACGCTCGAAGATGCGTCCGACCTTATCCCCCTGTCGCGCGAAATCGATCAGACGCAGCGTTACCTGACGTTCGAGATTGCGCGTTTCGGCGAGGAGCGCCTGCAGATGGAATCCGATATCCCCGCTTCGCTTTCCGGCAAGCTCGTTCCTGCGTTCATGGTGCAGCCCCTGGTGGAGAACTCGGTTAAGCATGCCATGCCCGCGCGCGGCACGCTGCATATTTCCGTGAAGGCATGGAGCGAGGGCGATGATTTGCTCATATCGATTGTGGATGACGGCGTGGGTATGAGCGAGGACAAGCGCCGCAACATTGCCGCCCCCGGTTCTTCCACGGGTTTGGGCATTGCCGTGCGCAATATCAACGAACGCATCTTGGGCTACTTCGGTCCCGATTCCTACATGGACGTGCAGAGCGAAGAGGGCAAGGGAACTACGGTGACCCTGTTCTTGAAGGATTGCTGCAAAGGATTGAATAACCCCAGTTAGAGCGCGTCTTTTGGTGAGATTGCATCCATGGTCGTATATATGCGGACGCATGCCATATATTGTGGCTTGACGCATATGGTTCCAGACGCATACCGTATTCAGATGTAACACGTTTACGTCGTTACGGCGAACATGCGAAATTCTCGGATAAACGGCATGCGTTGTCATATACTTGGAACGGTAAATCGATGCGTACCACCACAATATGTGGGGTAGACCGGTTGAAAGGAGCACCACGTGGTGCTGAAAGCTATTATCGTTGATGACGAAGCTCCTGCTCGTTCAGAGCTTAAGTTCCTGCTCGATGAGCTCGGCCAGACGGAAGTCGTTGCCGAGGCTGCCAGCGTGCGCGAAGCTATCGAGAAGCTGAAGGACTATCCCTGCGATGTCATGTTCCTCGACATCAGTATGCCGGAGGCAAGCGGCCTGCAGCTGGCCGACGCCCTGCAGCATCTGAAGTTCCCGCCGGCCGTGGTGTTCGTTACCGCGTACAGCGAGTTCGCCATCGATGCCTTCAAGGTCAATGCCATCGATTACCTGGTAAAGCCCGTGGAAACCGAGCGCCTGTCTCAGGCAATCGCCCGCGTGAAGGAACATGTGGCGCTGCATGCCAAGGTTCAGAAGCTCGAGCGCATCCCCGTGGAAAAGGGCGGCAAGAAGATTCTCATCGGCATCGACAGCATCCGCTATGTCATGGCGCGCGACGATTACGCGTACCTGCAGACCGATACCGACAAGTACTTCAGCACCGTGAGCCTGGCCCAGCTGGAAAAGCGCCTCGATGGTCATGGATTCTTCCGCGTGCATCGCGGCTATCTGGTCAACCTTTCCCAGGTGGCGGAAGTCGAGTCCGTTTCCGGCGGCACGCTGCTGCTCACGCTCGATGGCTGTGAGGAAAAGGTTCCCGTTTCCCGCCGCCGTGTGTCTTCCCTGAAGAAAGCTCTGGGCCTGTAGTTCGGCCTGGTCATAACAGTGCAACGCCCGGTTCGCTTATGCGGCCGGGCGTTTTCGTGCGTGATAGACGTGGCGTGCGGCGGAAACGCTTTGGGCGTTGAGTGCGCACCTCGGGAATTTGGGTCGCTTTAGGCATTCGGGCGCGTTGCGTGCAAATGCCAGAAGTCCGCGGGCACGTGCATGCTCGCGGGCTTCTCGTGCTTGGCTTATGCGTGGGGTACCGCCAAGCTGCTAGCCGATGATTTCCTCCCCGAAGCGGTAGAGCTCTTCGTTTGTCTTCTGCAAGCTGCAGCCGCGGTCGATGCAGAAGATGATGATGGCGTCGCGCCTGTTCTTCGAATACAGAAGGCTTGCGCCAGCCGCTTCGAGCGCGCGGTTGGTTTCGGTGAGGTTCAGCGCCATGGCAAGGGCGATTTGGAGCACCTTGTTACGGCTTGGTCGGCGTTGCCCCTTGAAGATCATGTAGCCGTAGGTGGGGATGATGTTGGCCATGCGCGTAACCTGGGCCTCTTCAAGACCCTTCTCTTTGAGCAGGGTCTGCAGGTATTCCGAAAGCGAACGCTCGGTGAATTCGTGCCCATCGATGAACTCGTCAACGCTGGGAGCGTTGAGCAGCTCGTCGAGCATCTTGTCAGTTAGCGGTTCTTGCATGGGTTTCCTTTCTGTTTCAAGGGTACCCTACCCGAACTTTTTTGGCGCTTCATTAACTGCGAGTTAATGAAATCGCTTTTCGCCTCAACCAAACTGGGTGGTGCCGTAACGGAGTGTTTCATATGTTTGAGAGGGGTAGATTATGAACGCAGGGATAAGAATTCGCAGCGTGTTTGCCGCGTGCGTGGTGGTTGCTGCGCTCGTGGTTGGAGCGTGCATGACTGGTTGCTCGGGGTCTGGATCGCAGCAGTCGAATTCGTCTTCGACTACTCAGGAGCAGAAGAGCGAGTTCGTGGGCTATTGGCAGCTTGATTCGGGAAAGGTGAAGGGGACGACCTATACGTCGGATCAGATTTCTCAGGCGCGGAAGCAGAATGGTTTCAATTACGTGATGGTTGTGAATGCCGATGGTACGGGTTCCGTCACTTCGTCGGAGGATGACCCGTTCAAGTGGACGGAATCGGATGGGTTGGCGACAATTAAGTCTTCGGAAGCTGATGACGACTGGAGCGCAGTGGCTCAGATGGAAGATGGGAAGCTCTCTTTCCAGATGGGGTCGGATACGCTTCTTTTCACTCCCGTTGATGAATCGACGTACAAGACCGCATACGATGCCCTTATGAATTCGTCCAGTTCTTCGTCGTCCTCCTCGAGCTCGTCAGGCTCCTCCAGTTCGTCTAGCTCCTCGAGCGATAGCGAGGTAACGCCTGAACTCAAGTCCTTCCTGGACGAGTATGAGGCGTTCATTGACGAGTACGTCGACTTCATGAAGGAGTACAAGAGCTCGGGCAATGTCTCGTCGCTGCTGAGCAAGTATTCCAGCATCATGTCGAGGTACAGTTCGTTCATGGAGAAGTACAACGCTATCGATAAGGATTCGCTTTCCACTGCCGATGCGGCGTATTACGCCGAAGTGAGCGCACGCGTTACGCAGAAGCTTGCCGAAGTCATGTAGCGTTTGGCGAAATACGTTGTGAGGGGGGTCGCTCTGTGCGGCCCCTCTTTTGGTACGATGGCCTGTATGAACGAAGACTCTCTACATCAGGACCTAAGCAGCTACCTGCAGGCGCGTGAAGAGCGCGATCGGTATCGCGTCGATGCCGTGCTGAAGGAGTCTCCCTTCGAGATAACGCAGCGCGTATATCGTTCTAACCCCGACGATTCCGAAGATGGCCCGTATGTGCGCAAGATCTTTTCCGGCGAAGCCGATAAGCGCCAGGTGGGCGGCACGTATGGTTTGCTTTGGCGGGAGCAGCAGGCTGGCGGGGAGATGCGCAACCTGCCTTGTTTGTACGGTGTGTATGACGCTGTAGATTCCCTTGAAGTGCTTATGGAATGCGTGGGTGGCACGTCGTTGCGCTCGCGCATACTTGCGCATCCCGAGCGACGGATGGCCCTTACGGCAACGGTGTTTCCGCAGGTGTGCGATGCCGTAGCGTCCTTGCATGATGCTTCGGTGGGCCCTATCATCCATCGTGATATCACGCCTTCGAATGTCATGTGCGATGGGGCGGACGACGGTCGTGTTCGTGCCGTTCTCATTGATTTCGGCGTTGCGCGCGTTCATAAGCGGGAAGCCACCGCCGATACTGCTCACTTTGGCACGGCTGCGTATGCGGCGCCCGAGCAATACGGCTTTCGCCAGACCGACGTGCGTACCGATGTGTATGGCCTTGGGGCGTTGCTGGCGTTTTGCCTGCAAGCGCATGACCCCGTATGGTCTGGCAGGGGAGTGGAGTTTCGTGTTCCGGGGGTTCCCGAGGCGTTGGCTGCGGTGGTGAGGAAGGCGATGGCCTTCGACCCCGATGATCGCTATCAGACGGCTCGCGAGCTCAAGGAGGCGTTTCTCTGTGCGCTAGAAGGCCGCGTTGCTCCTCGAGCGCAGCAGGGTTCGCGTGTGCCTGCAGGGGTGGGTGTCGCATGGAATGCGCTGCTGCTCATTTTGTTCGTGGCCTGGACGGCGAGCATAGGATTCGCTTGGGCGAACAAACCGCTATTGCTTTTTGGTTGGCCGGTGGGGATGAAGGCGTTCCTCTTTGTAGTGTTTGCTGCGCTGTTCTTCGTCTTTCCTGCGGTACTCGTCTGGTTTGCCGCAGATAAGCGTAGGCTTCGCAGGAGGTTTCCTCGTATCGATCGTGGGTCCACGCGGAGGAATGTGCCCATCTTGCTGGTAGCACTGGTAGCGTGCCTGCTGCTGTTTGGCCTGCTCTGGTGGCTGATACGCGCCTTGGGTTTGCAATAGGACGCTATACGGGCCGTCCATTGTTGGAGTGGGCTCAACTGCAGGGGCGAATGTCCGAATGTGAAAGGAGCCTGCAGCCAAGATGGCGGCAGGCTCCTTGTAGCGTATGAGGTGGATATGCAGCGTTTACAGCCCGGGTATGGGCTCGCACTCTTCGGCAGGTGCGATATGTGCGGCACGCAGGGCGTCCAGGAACGCGTCAGCCGAGCGCGTGGCGATGAGCTCGCGCGGGAAGTGCATCTCCTCTAGCAGCTTGGGGACGTAGCGGAAGTCTCCGATTTCGGCCGAGATGTGGCTATCGGTGTTCACGGCGATGGGCGTGTTGGTCTCCGCGCAGCGTTCAAGGATTTCCAGGCACATCTCGTGCGACTTCTCTACGTGCGTGAAGCTGTATTCGTTGATCTCGATGAGCTTGTGGTTCACGCGGGCGGCTTCCAGCACGGTGTCGATGTCGTAGCGAATGCCCGAACGGCCCGAGTGACCCAGCGTGAGCACCTTCGGGTGCTCGAGGGCGCATACGTACATATCGGTTGCCTGGCCAATGGTTGCGTTGCGTGCGAACCACTTGTTGTGAACGCTTGCGACCACGTAGTCGCAGCGGCGGAAGACGTAGTCCTGCATGGATATGGGTTCTACGGGCGTGCCGTCGATGCTGGTGGCGAATACGTCGTCGGCGCCATATAGGTCGCCGTGCAGGTTAACGATGTCCGCTTCAGCGCCATGCAGCAGTTTTACGCCGTGCCATTCGCGCGGCCATACGCGATAGTTGTTGTAGTACTGGTAGTTGCGAATGTCGCGCTGTAGGTACAGCATGTCGCTGAAATGATCGGTGCTGCCCAGCAGCTCGATGCCGCGTTCTGCGGCGGTGCGCACGTTTTCTTCGATGGTGGAGTATGCGTGGCGGGAAAAGATGGTGTGCGTATGCGTGTCACATGCAAGGCGCAGAGGTTCGGTTTGCGTGCTCATGGCTGCCCTTTCGTTCGCGTGTCTTCCGTTCGTATTGTTCTCCCTCGTTTGGCGCGGCGCAAGCTCATCGGGAAATGATACGGCGTAAAAGCACGCGGGCGACCCCGTGAGGGGCCGCCCGCTACAGCATGAGGCTGAGGAGGCTAGTTATGCAAGGATGGTTTGTGCTTCTTTAACTTCCTCATCCTGAGCAGCGGCTTCGCCAGCCAGGAAGTCCTTCATCTCGTTGTACAGAGCGGTAACCTTGCGCTCTGCGGCAACCTGATCGGGAAGGGCGATGACCTGGCAAGCGGAGTGCTTGTCTTCGGGCGTGCCGGACAGGGGGTCGACCTGGTGCATGGTGAGGACGTTGCACTTGCCGATCCACCACTGGTAGGTCATGTAGACGGCACCCTTGTTGATGCGGTCGTCGATGATGGCACGCGTGTACACGGAGCCACGGCGCGACTTGACCTGAACGATGTCCTGGTCATTGATGCCACGCGCAGCTGCGTCGGCAGGATTCATGTGAATCTCGCCCGGCTCGTCGGCGAGCGCGGTGAGGGTGCGGCAGTTGCCCGTCATGGAACGGCAGCTGTAGTGACCAACCTCGCGAACGGTGCACAGAACGAGGGGATATACCTCGTCGGGCGTCTCGGTCGGCTTGATGTAGTCGTGAGCCATCAGGATGGCCTTGTGGTCGGCCGTGGTGAACTGGCCGCCCTTGTACAGCGTGGGGGTGCCGGGGCAGTCGAGCGTGGGGATAGGCCACTGGGCATGGCCCGTGCCTTCCATCTTCTCGTACGTGGCGCCATAGAAGTTGGGGCATAGCTCGCGCATTTCGTCCCAAATCTCCTTGGTGTTGTTGTAGTGCATCGGGTAGCCCATGCGCGTGGACAGGTCGGCAAAGATCTCCCAGTCGTGACGGCACTCGCCCTTGGGCGGTACGGCAGCGGTGAAGCGCTGGAACGTACGGTCGCTGGCGGAGAACACGCCGTCATGCTCGCCCCAGCTGGTGCCGGGCAGAACGACGTCGGCCAGAGCAGTGGTCTGCGTCATGAAGATGTCCTGGCTGATGAACAGGTCGAGTTTGCTAAGCGATTCGATCATGTCGGTAGAATCGGGCTCGGTCTGAACCGGGTCCTCGCCGAAGTTGTAGAACGCACGAATCTCGCCGCTCTTCGCGCCATGGGGCACGTCGGTGAGCTTGAAGCCCTCGCGGCCGGACAGGAAGCCCTCGGGGAGGTTCCAGGCCTGCTCGAACTTGGCGCGCGCCTTCGGGTCGGCAACCTTCTGGTAGCCGGGGAACAGGCTGGGCCACATGCCCATGTCGCAGCTGCCCTGAACGTTGTTCTGGCCACGAACGGGAGCAACGCCTGCGGCATCGCGGCCGATCTGGTTGGTGATGCAGGCGATGGCGGCAATCGTATGGACCGTCTTGACGCCCTGGTTCTGCTGCGTAACGCCCATGCCCCAACCGATGATGGAGTTGGGGGACTCGGCGTACATGTGCACGGCGCGACGGAACGTGGCCGGGTCGACGCCTGTGATGTCCTGTACGTATTCGGGGGTGTACTTGGAGATGACCTTCCACCACTCGTCGAAGCCGTTGGTGTGAGCGTCAACGAATTCCTTGTCCATCAGGCCGTCGTTCACGATGACGTTCGCGAAGGCGTTCATGAAGGCCAGGTTGCAGCCGTTCTTGATGGGCATGTAGATGTCGGCGATGCGGGCGCTTTCGGTAACGCGCGGGTCGGCGACGATGAGCTTGGCACCGCGGGCCTTGGCCTTCACGATGCGGCGGGCAACGATAGGATGCGACGCGCTGGGGTTGTAGCCAAACAGGAAGATGCAGTCAGCCTTTTCCATGTTCGGGATGGACACGCTCATGGCGCCAGAGCCCAGGGTGTCCATGAGGCCGATAACGCTGGGGCCATGGCAGGTACGGGCGCAGTTATCGATGTTGTTGGTACCGATGCAGGCGCGCGTGAACTTCTGCATGACGTAGTTGGCTTCGTTTCCGGGACCGCGGGAAGAGCCGGTGGTCATGATGGCGTCGGGGCCATACTCTTCCTTGATGGCCATGAGCTTCTTAGCGGTGAAGTCGAGAGCTTCGTCCCAGCTCACGCGCTCGAGCGGACCGCCCTTGGTGCGGCGGATCATGGGGTGCAGAATGCGGGGAGTGAGAATCTTCGTGTCGTTGATGAAGTCGTAGCCGCACATGCCCTTCAGGCAGAGCTCGCCTTCATTGGTGACGCCGTCGATGCCCTCGGCATCTACGACAACACCGTTCTCGACAATAAGATTGAGCTTGCAGCCTGCTCCGCAGTACGGGCAGACCGCCATATGCTTTTCCATAGTGTTCTTCTCTCTGCTAGGCAAGGACCGGATTCAGGGGAACGCTCGAAAGCGCGCCAGCCGCCTCGGCGGCTTCAGCCCATTTGGTCTTGCGAGACGTATCGAAGGAGACGTTGTCCTGGACATGCAGTGCGCCAGTCAGGCAGGCTCCGACGCATGCGGGTCCGTCTTCGCGATCGTGGCAGAGATCGCATTTGACGATGTACGGGTTGCCGGCTTCGCCAATGAAGAGCTCGTCCGCGCAACCGGTGTATACGTTTTCGGGACGGCCGACAATCTGAATAGCGCCATAGGGGCATGCCATCATGCAGCTACGGCAGCCAATGCAGCGGTCTTCACGCATGGCTACGCGGCCATCGTCTTCGTGATAGAGCGCATTGACGGGGCATGCACGGGCGCAGGGGGCGTCCTGGCAATGACGACATGCGATAGGGGTAGATACCTTCAGGGTAGAAACTACGTTGAGGCGCGGGATAGCCACGTCACCAACAATGTCGTGCTTGTCAAAGCACGCGGCCATGCAGGTCCTGCATCCAATGCAGAGTCCAGCATCGCCGACGATGAACTTGTTTCCGTCCACCATCGTCTCCTTCTCTTGGCTGGATAAAACCCTCTCCTGGCCCTTGAAGGCGAGATTCATGCGCTCTTTGAAATGGGCAGGGGAATGCCCGTCAGCTCTTCCTCGCAGAATAGGAAGTGGGATTGTTGCTGATGATGAAACGCAGAAAAGAAGCGCCCTATGTCTCGTCTTACATACGGGCTACCGAAACTCTATAAACCTCCATAATTGTTGTCAATATATTCTCTACTGAGAACAAGTTGGAACGTATAAGGGTCAGTTAGCAGTGCAATGTATCTCATCTGGGAAAACGTAAGAACTTAGTAAGGTAGTTGCGGCGTTTTGCCGTTACCGCACCGGAATAATGCCTTCAACTTTGTATAACGGACGTAACACTATCTGAATACAAAGTGCAAGGTCAGAGCGTTTTTGGGTTTCAAAAACGCGATAAAGCGAAAAGGGCGTTTCTGTACCCTTCCTGGCAGCGTGCGAGAATTGATCTATGGGTTGCGGGAAAAGGTATGAGCACTGCCGATTTTAGGCGTTCCACCTGGACTTTTAGAGAAGTTGTGAGGGCCGTGCAACTCTTCGTTTCGCTGTGTGAACGTATCGTGAATCGGTTGTGTTTGGAGCGGTTATTACGCAGCTCTTTTTCCGGCTTTAAAACCCGTCGATTTCGACCGTAATGCGGCCTTCGTTTTACGTCGCCCTGGATGCACAGAAATACGCGGTTTTGTTTTTCTAAAAACTCAAAAGCCCAGGAAAGTTAAAGAATATGTAACACATTTGTGTGTACCCGTAATTACCTATTTTTCGGCAAGCCCCTTTGTTCGCCTACATTTGCTGTATTACAAATGTAATATTCCCTTATTTCCAACTAAGTATAAAGTACCAAGAGTTGCAATCTGGCAAGAAAAAGTGTCTTTAATAAATAATGATGTTTAGCTGGGGTGATACGAATAGCTGAACTAATAATATCGGTGCCTTAATTGACGATTAGATGTCAAAACGGTAATCTTCTTCATATCGAGTTCACGAAATTTCGAACTTGCTCACTTTTTAGAAGGGCAAAACATAAATGTGATGTCCTTCGTTCCAAATATGAATTTCTTGCATACAACCTAATCAGGTTCCCCATACGAGTCGCTCGGGAGAAGCGAGAGGGAAAGGACGGGCTTTTATGGGAAGCAAGTTTGTTGTGTCAGATCCGCGTAAGTGCGTGGGATGCAAGGCATGCATGACCGCATGCCTGGTTAAGCATTTCCAGCCGGGCGATGTGCCCATTTCGCGCCTCAATGTCGTGCATGCCGACGTAGATACTACTGCGCCGGTCGTTTGCCGTCATTGCGAGGACGCCCCCTGCGCGGCGGCGTGCCCCACGGGCGCCCTCTATCGCGACGGCAACCGCGTCGCCGTCGACATCGCTCTATGCATCGGATGCCGCGGCTGCGTAATGGCATGCCCGTTCGGTGCGGTAGACGTCGCGGAGATCTTCCGCCCCTACACAGTTAATGATGTCGAGCTTTCTGCTCGCACCACCCCCGTTGTCGTGAAATGCGACCGTTGCGTCGATAGGCCCGATGGCCCGGCATGCATTTCGGCATGCACCTCGGGCGCGCTCTCGCTGGTTGATCAGCGAGACATCGACGCCAATGTCAGGGACAAACGTCTGAACGCTGCCGAGGCGTCTCAGACTTTTGCCGCAAGGTTTTAGTAGGTCGCGCAGGCCGGCGCCGGATGGAAGGCGTCGGCCTGCGCACGGAAGAGGAGAGAGAGGGCAATATGGAGAAGCACATGGTTGTGTGCCCATATTGCGGAACAGGCTGCAAGTTCAACCTTCTCGTGGAAAACGAGAAGGTTGTCGGCGCTGAACCGCTAATGGGTCTCACAAACGAGGGCGAACTCTGCCTGAAGGGCTGGAGTGGCTATGACTTCATCAATGACACGAAGATCCTAACGCCACGCCTGCTCCACCCCATGATGCGTACGTCTCGCAGCAAGCCTTTCCAGCGCGTTAGTTGGGATACTGCGCTCGACTACGTGGCGGAGAAGCTTACCGCCATCAAGGAGAAGTATGGTCCCGACGCCATCATGACCACTGGGTCGTCGCGTGGCACGGGCAACGAATCCAACTTGGCGATGCAGCGTTTTGCTCGCGCATGCCTGGGTACCAACAACGTAGATAACTGCGCGCGAACTTGACATGGCCCCACAGTCGTCGGTCTGATTGACACAGTTGGAGCAGGTTCTATGAGTTGCGGCACTCCTGGCATGGAGGACGCTGGTTGTCTATTCTTGTTCGGCTATAACCCGAACACTTCGCATCCTCTGGTTGCGCGTCGTATCGTGCGCGCCAAGGAAAAGGGCGCGAAGATCATCGTCGCCGATCCTCGTTTCATCGAGACGGCGCGAATTGCCGATATTTACATGCCCATTAAAAACGGCTGCAATATCGCATTCCTTAACTCGTTCGCGTACGCAATCATCGAGCAGGGTCTGGTCGATGAGGAATTCGTGCGCGAGCACACGACAGGTTACGAGGACTTCGTGAAAGTAGTGCAGAAATACTCTCCCGAAGCCACGAAGGACATTACGGGTATCGACCCGGCTATGATGAGGGAGGCTGCACGCATGTATGCAACGGCAGAGCCTTCTTCTATTCTGTGCTGGGGCATGGGCGTTTGCCAAAGCGCTCAGAACGTCGAAGCGGTGCACATGTGCGCTGCCATCGCGTGCATTACCCATCAGATTGGCAAGCCGAATTCGGGTCTCGCGCCGGTGCGCGGGCAGAACAACGTGCAGGGTGCCTGCGACATGGGCGCGCTGCCGAACTTCTTCCCGGGCTACCAGAGCGTTACGGACCCTGCCATCAAGCAGAAATTCGCCGATGCCTGGCATATTCCCGTTGAACAGCTCTCCGATCACGTGGGATACAAGATCACGGATATCGGCCATTTGGTGGATGAGGGGAAAATCCACGGTTTCGTTTGTATGGGCGAAGACGGCCTGCAGACCGAGCCGGATGCGAAGAAGCTGAAGGAACAGCTCATGAAGCTGGACTTCAACGTCACTATCGACATCTTCATGACGCAGACGGCCGAAATCTCCGACGTAATCTTGCCGGCAACCAGCTGGGGCGAGCACGAAGGCGTATTCTCCGCCTGCGACCGCACGTTCCAGTACTTCAGCGCAGCGGTTCCCCCCAAGGGTGAATGCCGTCATGACTGGGATATCATCGCGGACCTCTCCACGCGTATGGGTCACCCCATGCACTACGAGAACACGAAGCAGATTTGGGACGAAGAATGCCGTGCCCTGTGGCCTGCCGCCTATGGCGCCACGTACGAAAAGATGGAAGGCTTGGGTTACGCGCAGTGGCCGTGCCCCACGCTCGACCATCCGGGCTCGCCGGACTTGTTCCTGGGCGGCAACTTCAGCATGCCCGATGGCAAAGCCAAGCTCATGGCATGCGATTACGAGGGCCCCACGGAAGTGCCCGATCGCGAGTACCCGTTGGTGCTCTGCACGGTGCGCGAAGTGGGCCACTACAGCTGCCGTTCCATGACGGGCAACTGCCGCGAGCTTACCGACCTGGCAGACGAGCCTGGTTACGCGCATATCAGCCCGAAGGAAGCTGAGTCTCGTGGTATCAAGCACAACGACCTTATCTGGGCATATTCTCGCCGTGGAAAGATCATCACTCGTGCATTCGTAGACGACCGCGTAAACGACGGTGCGGTTTACATGACGTACCAGTGGTGGATTGGCAAGTGCAACGATTTGGCCCTGCATCATGTGGACACGCGTTCGCATACGCCCGAGGACAAATACAGCGCTTGCCAGATCGAGCGAATCGATGACCAGGTATGGGCAGAGCAGCACTGCATGGAACTCTATATGGAGCTCAAGGAACGACTGGCAGTTGCGGCGGATGGTCAGTTCAGCGAGTTGGCCGATGAGCAGTTCGCGCGTAGTGAACAGGAAAGCGAATCGGCAGCGGTTCTTAATTAGTGATAGGAGGAGCGTCGCGCGGGGTCGCAAGACGAGGCCCCGCGCTTAGGGCGCGCCCGTGGAAGCGATACGCGGGTGCGGAGGAGAGAACGAGTTTCACACAAAGGGGTGAATTCATGAATCGCTTTATCGCAATCAATCCGAATCGATGCATTGCGTGCGGCACATGCCGTGCGGAGTGCGCCGAAGGGCATCGCAATGCCGGATTGCTTGACGAGCCGCGTTTGGCGCTCTACGAGAGCCGAGACGTGGTGGCATCAGTAACATGCCATCACTGCTCAGGCGCTCCTTGCGCTCGCGTGTGCCCGGTAGATGCAATCACGATTTGCGATGACGGCTGCGTGCGTGTAGACGAGCACGTTTGCATCGGCTGTAAGCTATGCGCAGTCACCTGCCCGTTCGGGGCTATCCACATGTTCGGTACGCCCATTGCGGGTGTTGCGGGTACGGAGTACAAGACTCCTACGTTCCCCGCATCCACCGACCCGATTCTCCAGTGGGAAATCGGCGTTTACTCCGCTGCGGTCAAATGCGACCTGTGCGAGTACGACCACGGCCATCCCCATTGCGTCGATGCATGCCTCACCAACGCCCTGCGTTTGGTGGAGTGCGATGACGACGCAACCGAAATCGAGGGTAAGCGCCTCGAGGCCATCAAGGGGAACATGGTCATTGTCGAAAACTTCGACCAACAGCAAGAACACGACAAGGAAGGGAGGTAGAGAGCCATGAATCTATTGATTGCTTCACTAGGCATCTCCACGGTGGGCGGCATCCTGTCGCTTCTCTGCGGAAAGAATGAAAGCGCGGGCAAGACGGTAGGTTGCGCTTTCGGCGCGATCGCTGCCATTGCCTCGCTGATCGCTGGTCTTGGAGCCATTACCGGTTCGGTGCAGACCTTCCAGATGGGTACCGTGTTCTTTGCGTTCACGCTTCGCCTGGACGCTCTGTCCGGCATCATGGTAACGGTCCTTTCCGTGCTTGCTCTGGCGGCGTGGATCTACGGTTTCTCGTATTTCGACGATTACCGTGGCAAGGGCATTTCGGCTATGGCGTTCTTCATGAACCTGTTCGTAGCGTCCATGAACTGCGTCTGCACTACCGATAGCGCCTTCTGGTTCCTGGTATTCTTCGAGCTCATGTCGCTCACCAGCTATTTCCTGGTTATTACCGAGCAGAACGACGTTTCCATCAAGGGCGGCTTCATGTATTTCGTGATGGCTCACGTGGGCTTCTTCATGATCATGATTTCGTTCCTTACCATGGCGGCTCTTACGGGCAGCTTCGAATTCGAGGCGTTCCGTTCCGCGCAGTTCTCGCCCGTCATCGCGAGCCTCTGCTTCACGCTTGCGTTCCTGGGCTTCGGTTTCAAGGCTGGTATGATTCCGTTCCATTCTTGGCTGCCCATGGCACATCCCGCGGCGCCCTCCAATGTGAGTGCGCTCATGTCCGGCGGCATGATCAAGATTGGTATCTTCGGTATCGTAAAGGTCGGCTTCGACCTGCTGGGTGCCTGCCAGATCGAACTGTGGTGGGGCATTATGGTGCTTCTGTTTGGTGCCATCTCCAGTGTGCTTGGCGTAGCCTACGCTCTGGGTGAGCACGACATTAAGCGCCTGCTGGCCTATCACTCGGTGGAAAACATTGGCATTATCCTTCTGGGTGTTGGCATTGCCCTTATCGGCGCTGCCACCGGTTCTGATGCGCTTACCGTTATCGGTCTGCTGGCTGGCCTGTTCCACCTCATCAACCACGCCATGTTCAAGGGCCTCCTGTTCCTGGGCGCTGGTTCGGTGCTGTACTCCACGGGTACGCGTAATATGGAAATCCTGGGCGGCCTGCGCAAGCTCATGCCTACCACGGCTGTGTGCTTCCTCATTGGCTCGCTGGCCATTTCCGCTATCCCGCCGCTGAACGGCTTTGTTTCCGAATGGTTCACCTACCAGGGTCTGTTCACCGCCGCAATGGCGGGCGACGGTCTGGTGAAGGTGATCTGCGCCTTTGGCGCGGTCATGCTGGCCATCACGGGTGCGCTTGCCGTTACCTGCTTCGTGAAGGCCTACGGCGTAACGTTCCTGGGCGCTGCCCGCAGCGATGTGGCCGCCAACGCCAAGGAAGTTCCCGCACCCATGCGCCTTGCCATGGTGCTGCTGGCTATCATCTGCGTCGTTCTGGGCGTGTGCGCTCCCTGGATCGTGCCTTCGCTCACCCAGGCTGCTGCTAGCATCGCCGATACCGCCATCGCGGGTACCGCAACCGGTGCGAACCTGGTCAATCCCGTTCTGGAGAGCGTCATCTCCACGCCCCTCGTTGCGATTCTGCTCCTCGGCGTCATCGTCGCCGTTTGGGCCGTGTTCCGCGCGAAGAGCACGGGTGGTGTTTCCAACGAGCCCGATCCCTGGGCTTGCGGTTACAACCCCACGTCCGATATGCCCCTGGTGGCCAACAGCGTTGGCGCTCAGGTAAAGCATTTCTGGGCTCCGTTCTATCGTCTGCGTGACAGCCTGTCCGCGCAGAGCCCCGCATGCGCTCGCATGTTCCAGGGTCTCTCGAAGTGGGCTTATCGCGTTCAGAACTGGGGCGATTTGGCATTGGTCGATCCTACGGCGCAGTTTGTCGAATGGCTTGCGCGCCAGTCGAGCAAGTTGGAAGCCGGCGATTTCCGCGTATACATCTGCTATATCGTGGTCGCGCTCGTTGCCTTCCTGATCCTCGGCGTCGTATTCATGTAAGGGGGTGCTTCACATGCTAGAACCGATTCAAATTGTTATCGCTCTCGTGCAGGGCATCCTCTTGGTACTGCTCGCTCCGCTGGTATCGGGCATCGCGCGCAAGTTCCGCGCCAAGATGCACACGCGTCGCGGACCAAGCGTATTCCAGGATTACTACGATATTGCGAAGCTGCTGAAACGTCAGGATGTGCACAGCAATCATTCCAGCAACATTTCGCGTATCCTGCCGCCGCTCTACATCGGCACCATGTTCGTGCTGGCAATGGGGCTCCCCATGGCTACGCGCGTCAGCCCCATCCCGGCGCTGGCCGACGCGATCCTGATCGTGTACCTGCTCGCGCTGCCGCGCTTCTTCTTTGGCCTGGCCGGCCTCGATTCCGGAAGCGCTTATGCTGGCACCGGTAGCGTTCGCGAGCTGCTCATCGGCACGCTCGTCGAGCCCTCCCTCATGCTGGCCCTGTTCGTAGCTGCCCTGGCCTGCGGCACCACCAACATCGCCGAAATGGGCGTTGCGGTAGGCGCGGGTTCCATCGCCAGCCCCATCGCCTTCGTCGTTGCGGGCGTCGCCTTCGCGGTCGACTGCTACATCGAAATGGGCAAGCTGCCCTACGACTTGGCAGAAGCCGAACAGGAACTTCAGGAAGGTCCTCTGGCTGAAATGAGCGGTCCTGCGCTCGCCATGATGCACATCGCCATGCCCATGAAGCAGGCGATCATGGCTACGCTGCTCATCGCCATCTTCCTGCCCTTCGGCAGCTCGGTTGACTTCAGCTTCGCCGGCGTGGCCCTGGGCACGGTGGTGTATGTCCTGAAGATGCTGGTCATCCTACTCATCACGATGGTCCTGGAAAACGTGGTCAGCCGCGTTCGCTGGAACATCACTGGTCGTCAGACGTGGTTCGTGGTCGCAGTTACCGTTTGCGCCTTCGCGTTCTGCGTGCTGGGTATTTAACGAAAGGGGGAATGAGACATGACATTGTTCGCAAGTGCATCCATTCTCGTGCCTTTCGTATGCGCGCTCCTCACGATTATTTCGCCGAGGCACGCCGATAAGGGTATCTGCATCACGGGTGCAACGCTGGCCTCTCTTGCCACTCTGGTGGTCGGCGCTCAGTTCGTTGGCGGTGGCATGGAGCCGGTTACGGTAACCTGGCTCTCGTTTGGCACGGTTCCCATCATGGGATTTGTGTTCGACAAGGTGAGCTGCCTGCTTGCTCCCACCTTCGTCATCATTGGCCTGCTGGTAACCATTTACTCTACGGCGTACATGGCTCCCACGAATCGTGAGCATCCCGACAAGCCCCGTAGGCGCTTCTATGCGTTCCTGATCATCTTCATTGCTGCCATGGCTGGTCTGGTATACAGCTCCACCATTATCGGTCAGCTGGTGTTCTTCGAAGTGACGGGCGCTTGCTCCTGGGCTCTCATTGGCTACTACGACACGGAAGTCGCTCGTGCCTCCGCCATGAAGGCTCTCATCGTCACGCACATTGGCTCCTTGGGCCTGTACCTGGCGACGGCGATTCTTTTCGCTCAGACGGGTTCGTTCGAACTGGCTGCCATCGGCACGCTGGCCAAAGGTCCCAAGACGTTCGTCATGCTGGCAATCCTGTTTGCCGCGTGGGGCAAGTCCGCGCAGGTTCCGTTCTACATGTGGCTGCCTTCCGCAATGAACGCTCCCACGCCCGTTTCCGCTTACCTGCATGGCGCGTCCATGGTTAAGGTTGGCGTATGCGTGTTCGCTCGTGCGCTCATCTGCGCTGGTACGGTATCCGAGGTCGTTGGTTGGGTCGTCGTTATCGGCGGCATCGTCACCTGCGTCTTCGCGTTCCTCATGTACCTGCCTCAGGACGACATGAAGCGCCTGCTGGCGTTCTCCACGATCAGCCAGCTCAGCTACATCTTCCTGGGCTTCGGCTTCTACATCTTCGGAAGCGGCATGGCCTTCGACGGCGCGGTTATGCATATCTTCAACCACGCTTGGGCTAAGACCCTGTTCTTCCTGCTCGCAGGTGCATTCAGCTGCACCATGGGCACCCGCATGCTGCCTCAGCTGCGCGGCGTTCTGAAGAAGCGCCCCATCCTGGGTATCGGCTTCGGCGTTGCCGCCCTGGCAATCGCTGGCTGCCCCCCGATGAATGCCTTCTTCAGCAAGTTCTACATCTTCAGCGGTGGCTTCTTTACCGCCGCGAACAATGGCCCGCTGCTCTTCATCGTGGTCATTGCCCTCATCGAAACCGTCGTTTGCTTCATGTGGTTCCTGAAGTGGATGGGTTCGGTAATGTTCGGCGAGCCCAGCGAGGTTGTTGAGAACTCGGCTCCTGTGCCCGCTGCCATGAAGGGCGTCTTCATCGTCCTCATCATCATGACGTTCTGCTCCGGCTTCTTCGCCGCAGCCTGGATTGGTTAGGAGGTGCCCTTAATGGAAACAGGATTTCTGATCGTCAACCTGCTAGGCTGCGTCCTGGTTATCACCTCCACGCTCGTGGTGCTCGCTCGCAAGTTGCGCGTAGCGGCCTACATGTACGCGTTGCAGTCGCTCGTTATCGTGGCCATGTTCGCCACGCTTGGCGCCACTACCGGTTCAAGCGAGCTCTTTATGTGGTCCGTGTCGGCGTTCGTCACAAAAGTGGTACTTGTTCCGGGCATTATGCTCTACACGATTAAGAAGATTGGCGAAGACGCCGATGTCGAGCTTCCCTCGAAGCTATCGCCGGTTGGTTGCGTACTGCTGGTCATTGCCGAAGTGGTTGTTTGCTACCTGGCGGTTATGGGCATTTCCCTGCCTACGGCGGCGGCTGTGCATCCCGCACTCGCCATTTCGCTGGCGCACTTCGCCATCGGCCTCACGTGCATCGTGTCTCAGCGCAACATCGTGAAGCAGGTCTTCGGCTACTGCCTGATGGAGAACGGCTCTCACGTAACGCTGGCCCTGCTGGCTCCCTGCGCTCCCGGTCTGGTGGAAACGGGTATCGCCACCGACGCCGTGTTCGCGGTAGTCATCATGGTGTTCATCGCCTGCAAGATTCACCGTGTGAACAAAACGCTCGATGCCCACGACCTTATGAACCTGAGGGGGTAGGTGATAACACATGGATCTTTCAACTATGCTTGTAGCGTTGTTGGCGTTGCCGCTTGCCGCCACGCTGCTTATGGCCGTGTTGCCTGCTCGCTCCGTTTCTCATACGGCGTATGAGCTCATACACACGCTGTCCATTGTTGGCGTGCTCATCCTTTCGATGATACTGGTGGTCAGCGAATTCACGAGTGGCGAGACCATCACGGCACTGGGCATGTGGTTTAGGCTCGACTCGCTGTCTAGCGTGTTCGTAACGCTCATTGGCGTTATCGGCGTACTCGTTGGCGTCTTCTCCGTTCCGTATATCCAGCACGATATCGAGGCGGGCAACATGCAGCCCCAGCAGGTAAAGAACTACTACGCGTTCTTCAGCCTGTTCGTCTTCACCATGCTGCTGGCCGCTACGTCCAACAACATCATCATGATGTGGATCTGCATCGAGGCTACTACGCTGGCTACGGTGTTCCTGGTTGGCTGCTACGAGACCAAGCTCGCTCTGGAAGCAGCGTGGAAGTACGTTATCGTGTGCACCGCTGGCGTTGCCTTCGGTCTGTACGGTACGCTGCTCATCTACGCGAACGCTGCAGCGGTCATGTCCGACAATACGCAGGCTGCCTTCTGGACGTCCATCGTTCCTATCGCCAGCCAGCTCGACCCCGTCGTGGTCACCATCGCCTTCACCTTCATCGTGGTGGGCTTTGGCACCAAGGCTGGCCTGTTCCCGATGCACACCTGGCTGCCCGACGCTCACTCCGAGGCTCCCAGCCCCGTGTCGGCTCTGCTCTCCGGCGTTCTGCTGAAGTGCGCGGTGCTCGTCATTATCCGCTTCTACGTTCTGGCCGTTGCGAGCATCGGAACCACGTATCCCCGCACGATTCTGCTCACGCTTGGCATTCTGTCGATCTGCGTTGCCGCCTTCGCTGTGTACACGCAGGACGACCTGAAGCGCAAGCTGGCGTATCACTCGTGCGAGAACATCGGCATCGTCGTTCTCTGCCTGGGCTTTGGTGGCCCTCTGGGCATCGCCGCGGCTCTGCTGCACAGCATCTTCCATGGCCTTACCAAGGCGCTGCTGTTCTGCGTATCCGGCAACATCCTCATGAAGTACGGTACGCGCGACCTGCGTAAGGTCACCGGCGTGATCAAGGTTGCTCCTATTACGGGCACGCTCATGGCCGTTGGCTTCTTTGCCCTGGCTGGCTTCCCGCCGTTCGCCATGTTCACCTCCGAGATCACGGCGTTCCTCGCGGGCATCCAGGCCGATTGCCTGGCCATCATCATCGCGCTTGCCATTGCGCTCACCATCGTGGTTTGCGCGTGCGCCCATGTTGTTGGCTGCTCGGTCCTGGGCAAGACGCCCGAAGGCATGGAAAAGAAGGATATGCCCTTCATGGCTCTCGTTCCCGAGGTTATCCTGGCCGCCTGCATCCTGTGGTTCGGCGTGGCTATGCCTCAGCCGCTTATGACGGGCATTAACAACGCCACTGGAATCGTCATGCAGGAAGATGTCGACGCCTTTGATACTGGCTCGCTGCTTTCGGGTGTGAGCGACCTTATCCAAGCCAATTAGTCCCGTGCACGACAAAGGAGATATATCGTGACATCAAGAAAGAAACAAGCGCTCCGCACGGGCGAATCCCACATTCAGGCGGTCCGCGAGAGGTATCCGGGCGTGGTGCTTTCGGAAAGCTGGTCGACTGATTATCAGCCGGTCATCACCGTTGCCCGCGACTCCGCTCCCGTGGTCATCGAGTACCTGTACTATCAGCGCGGTGGCTGGATGCCCGTCATGATTGGCAATGACGAGCGTTCCTTCAACAACTGCTTCGCTCTCTACTACATCCTCTCCATGGAGGAAGAAGATCGTTGCATGCTCACCGTGCGCGTGGAGGTACCTGCCGATACGTGTGAGTTCTACGCCGTGTCGCCCAAGGTTCCTGCTGCGGTGTGGAGTGAGCGCGAAGTTCAGGACATGTTCGGTCTGCATGCCATTGGCATCATCGACAACCGCAACCTGGTCCTGCCCGACGACTGGCCGATGGACATCCATCCGCTCCGCAAGGACGCCATGGATTATCGCTATCGCCCCGCGCCTACGAGGGACATCGAGAACTACGAGTTCCTGAAGGACACGGGCGATCACGAGACGACCACGATCCCCATGGGCCCCATGCATATCACCTCCGACGAGCCGGGCCATTTCCGCCTGTACGTCGAAGGCGAGGAGATCATTGACGCCGACTACCGCATGTTCTTCGTGCATCGCGGCATGGAAAAGTGCGCCGAGGCTCGCATGGACTACGATAACGTGTCGTTCCTGGCCGAGCGCATCTGCGGCATTTGCGGATACGCTCACTCGGTTGCCTATTCGGAAACGGTGGAACGCGCCCAGGGCATTGAGGTTCCGCTGCGCGCCCAGTACATCCGCGCCATCCTGCTGGAGACCGAGCGCCTGCACTCTCATCTGCTGAATCTGGGCCTCGTGTGCCACTACAGCGGCTTCGACACGGGCTTCCAGCACTTCTTCCGCATCCGCGAGAAGTCGATGGACCTGGCCGAGCTGCTCACCGGCGCCCGCAAGACGTATGGCTACAACCTCATCGGTGGCGTGCGTCGCGACATTCTGGCCGAGCAGAAGCTCGAGACGCTGCGCCTGATTGGCGAGCTGCGTGCCGACGCAAAGCGTTTGGTAGACGAACTGCTGAGCACGCCGAACTTCCTGAAGCGCGCTCAAGGCGTTGGCAAGCTCGATCCGAAGATCGCCCGCGACTACAGCCCCGTTGGTCCGTGCGTGCGTGGTAGTGGCTTTGCCCGCGACGTGCGTTGGGTGCATCCCTTCGACGGCTATGCTGCCATCGCCGCGAAGCACAAGCCCATCACCGCCGATACGTGCGACGTCTTCGGCCGTACCGTGGTTCGCGTGGGCGAGTTCCTCGACTCCATCGACATCATCGAGGAGCTGCTGTCCGCCGACCTGCCTTCCGGCATCGTGCTGAACGACAAGTTCAACATCGACCCGCACAAGTTCGCCCTTGGCTGGACGGAAGCTCCTCGTGGCGAGGACGTGCACTGGTCGATGATCGGCAATGATCAGAAGTGCTACCGTTGGCGCGCCAAGGCCAGCACGTACAGCAACTGGCCGGTCCTGCGTTACATGTTCCGCGGCAACACCATTTCCGACGCTGCTCTCATCGTTGGCTCCATCGACCCGTGCTATTCCTGCACGGAGCGCGTGAGCATCATCGACGTGAAGAAGGGCACGGAAAAGGTAGTTACGAAACAGCAACTGGAAACCTATGCTCGCACGCGCAAGCATAGCCCGCTCGCGGATTAGGAGGTGCGAAGATGTTTAAGACTATCAAGGAAATACTCCGCACCGGCGATGCGACCATTCAGTATCCCGCAGCGCCTCTCCATCAGTACGACCACTATCGCGGTAAGCCCGAGCACAACCTGAAGGATTGCATTGCATGTGGTGCGTGCGCAATTGCGTGCCCGCCGAATGCCATCCAGATGAAGCTCGACATGAACGCCGGAACCACCACGTGGTCCATCAACTTCGGCCGTTGCATCTTCTGCGGTCGATGCGAAGAGGTGTGCCCCACGAAGGCCATCGAGCTCACCAAGGAATTCGAGCTTGCGGTATTCGCAAAGGACGACCTGGAGCAGACGGCTACCTATGGCTTGCAGAAGTGCAGCGAGTGCGGTTCGTACTACGCTTCCGCCAAGGAAGTGGACTACGCTTCCCGCATCATCGCCCAGTCCGATGCGCAGGACGCCGAAACGCGCCAGGCCATGAAGACGATGGGGATGTGCCCCGCTTGCAGGCAGAAGGCCGATGCCTATCGCGCCAAGGAGCGCGTGGACGCTCAGGGCGACCCCACTCCCGAGCCTTCGGAGGAACAGCTCGCTGAAGCACGTCGCATTGCCGAGCAGAACCGCCTGAGGAAGATCAAAGAGCTTTATGGTGGAGGTGCCCGCTAATGATTATCGATCACAACGTTCCCGATCGTCTGCAGTACAAGCCCGATCCGGTTACGCTTGAGGAAAGCGTGCAGAAAGCCAAGCTGGCACTTCTGAACGACATTAAGCGATCCGTCTACATCTACCGTTGCGACCTGGGCGGTTGCAACGGTTGCGAAATCGAGATTTTCGCGACGATCACGCCTGTGTTCGACGCCGAGCGTTTCGGCATCAAGAACACCCCCAGTCCTCGACATGCTGACATCCTGGTGTATACCGGCGCCGTCACGCGCGCCATGCGCATGCCAGGATTGCGCGCCTACGAAGCAGCCCCTAACCCCAAACTTGTAGTTTCGTACGGCGCATGCGGTTGCACGGGCGGCATCTTCCACGACAATTATTGTGTGTGGGGAGGTACCGACAAGATTCTACCGGTCGACGTCTACATCCCTGGATGTCCGCCCACGCCCGCTCAGACCATCTACGGCTTCGCAATCGCCCTGGGCTTGCTTGGCCAGAAGCTGCATCACCTCGACGAGGTGGACGACGGCAGCCCGGCAACGCTTCGTTTCGAGGACATTCCGTACAAGGTGATGACGAAGATCGAGAAGGACGCACGTCTGTATTCGGGCTATCGTTACGGCAAAGACCTGTCCGACGCGTTCCTTTCCGCCATGGAAAAGGAAGGTGGCGTGTTCGCGAACGTGAACGCGCTCATTGAGGCCGAAATCGATCCGCGTAAGGTCGAGGTATATACGAAGCTTCGCAACGACCTTGCCGAAATGACCGTTTCCGGCGACCGCCGCGATGCGGCGCTCCGAGAGGGGCTCTCGCGTCTTGCGCCCAACGGGGAATCGCTTGACCCCGCTGCTCAGGCAATCCTTTCTGGTGTAGGGAGGCACTAGTATGGGCGTAGCTGCGTCTATGAGTGCAGCGGAAGCAATGAGCCGGCACCACGCGAGCGAGGAATCGCTCGTGGTGGGGCCGGCCCAGCGGCCGGCTGAAGACATGGTGGTGTTCTATCGCTTGGGTAGGAAGTTCGTCGACGACGAACGTTCCATCCCCAAAGAGGGCACGCGCGAGGAAGACATTGTGTACTACACGCTTGCCGTGGGACATCATACGGGCGTCATCGATTGCTTCGATGAGTGCCTGTCGTGCAGCGTAACGTGCTATCGTTCCATCTGCGAACTTATGCCGGAAGGTCATGCGCGCTACAAGATGGAGGGCATTCTCCGTTCCGGGGAAATTCAGATCCTCCACGAAAACGTGCCGGAGCTGTTTGCGGCCGCGGAAGCGGCGCAGGAGGCTGCTTCCGATGCGGCGCAGCGTGTTTGGCTCGATGGGTTCAAGTCCGTGTTGAAGGCAATGGCTGGCAATAAGGCCATTTACATGATGGGAAGGGAACGACGCTCGTGAGTGAACAGATGGTTCTCACAGTAGGTGCGGTGCTTCGCGGTGATGATGCCGTCGGGCCGCATCTGGCAAAGCTTTTGGAAAACGAACCTGCCCCCAACTGGGAGGTTCTTGATGGTGGCCAGATGCCCGAGGACTTTGTCTCCGTGGTGCGCAGGGAGCATCCACGCGTTTTGGTAGTGGTGGATGCCGCTTCCATGGAATTGGAACCGGGCGCCCTTCGTAGGCTTTCTGCCGAAGATGTTGCTACCGATTACATGATGACCACTCACTCGCTTCCCATTTCGTTTATGCTAAGCGAGCTTGAATCGTGCTGTGATGAATTGATTTTCCTAGGTATTCAGCCAGCCCAAATGGAGTTTATGGGGGCGCTAACCCCCGCCGTTCGCGAGACTGCCGAAGAATTGCACACTCGATTCGTGCAAGGCTATGACTTTTCGGCTGTGCCCGCGCTAGCGGTTGATTAAAGGTCAATCGTTTGCGGGTAGCTGCTGGGAGGGTAGTTACCCGCGAGTCTCTTTTTAGGAGGAGATATGGAACAGATTACGAAGGAAGACATTGCCGCTGTCGCGCCTGATTGTCGCGCCGCCGCTTCCCTGGAAGCCAAGGCCGAGGCCGTAGGCGTTGGCAAGGCGAACATGGACGTGCCCCGCATGTTCACGCTGGCTATCATGGCTGGTATCCAGATTGGCATGGGTGCTCTGTTCATGACGTACGTCAAAGCCGATCAGACGCTTTCGTTTGCCGCGGCTAACGTGCTCGGTGGCCTCTGCTTCTCGTTGGGCCTCATCTGCGTTATCGTTGCCGGTTCCGAGCTCTTCACGGGCAACTGCCTCATGGTTATGGCTGCGAACAGCAAGAAGGCTGCGTGGTCTGCCGTTCTGAAGAACTGGGTCGTTGTCTGGTTGGGCAACCTGGTTGGTTCGCTCATCCTGGTTGGCATCATCGTTGGCTGCGGCCTGATGGGCACCAAGGCTGGCGACAATACGATCGGCGCTCAGATGGTCGCTGTGGCTGCTGGCAAGATCAACCTTGCTCCTACGCAGATTCTTTTCCGTGGCATCATGTGCAACCTGCTCGTGTGCCTGGCTGTGTGGATGGGCTTTGCTGGTCGTAGCGTCATCGACAAGATCTTCACCGCCGTGTTCCCCGTCATGGCCTTTGTTGCCATGGGCTTTGAGCACTGCGTTGCCAACATGTTCTTCCTGCCCATGGGCGTTGTTGCCTCGAGCATGGGCTATGGCACTCAGGCTCTTACGTGGGCTGGTGCCTTCTACAACATCGGCCTTGCCACCATTGGTAACACCATCGGTGGCGCGGTGTTCGTTGGCCTGATCTACTGGATCGCCTACCACAAGAAGCAGAAGGCTGCTCAGGCTGCTCCGCAGGCTAAGCGCGCTACCGTGAAGTAGTTCACGCGCACATACCGCTGCTGAAGAGGCCGTCGACGTTATGTCGGCGGCCTCCTGCTTTGGTGCTGGTTGTTTACGTTCGCAAGGTGCGTGGAGCTGTGCAGCCCCTATGCATGAGGGGCTTTGCTTGCGGTGTTTGCGCGCGGGGCGGCTAGCCCGTCCAGGGGGCGTTCCCTCGGGACGCGGTCCGCGGGGAACCTGCTTGGCGCCCTTACAGAACGAGCGTGCGCTTCATGAGGGGCTTGTCGAAGGACATGATCTTTTCCCCATGGAGGGCGTTGCGCGCCACGAGGAGGCAGTCCACGAAGTCGAGCATGCTCGAGCCGAAGAGGCGCGAGGCGTAGCGTGCCACGTCTTCGTCGACCACGTAGATGTCGTCCATAAGCTCGATGAGCGTGTAGCCAATCTGGCTGCGAGGTACACGGTACACGTCACGCAGGGATACGGCTACGCGAGCTAGGATTTCTGGGTAGGTATACGCTTCGCCCGTGGCGATTGCCTTGGCTGCTTCGCGCGAATGGCCCTTCTGGTCGTTCAGAAGGTAGCGAAGGATTACGGTCTCATCGATTAAAAGCTTCATACTTATCACTCAGCGATCTGATCCAGGCTTCACGTTCTGCTTCGCGCATTTCCTGATGCGCATACGCTTCTAGGCGTCCCTGTGCGTGCAGGCCACCCTTTCCCTGCGACGAGGTGGGGTGGAAGGGGAGCCCGTTTACCTTGATGCTCTGCTTTACGAAAATGCGCACCGCCTCGGAAAGGCTTGTGCCTTGGTCTGCGAAAATGCGTTCTGCCGCTTCCTTGTCTTCGGCGTTGATGCGCACATGCAGGATGGCATCTTTGCTCATGAGGAAACCCTCGCTAACATGCATTCGTAACGGATGTGATACATGAGTATAGCAGTGAATCAGAGGGCTGGTTGGTCATTCTGGCCGCTGTATGCAAATCGTCCCGCACCAGGCTTGGCTGCTGGAGCGGGACGAGGTTCGTATGCCTGAACCACGTGCATGCACGGCGGGGTGGCCGTGCATGCAAGAGGGGCTGGTTAGAACTGCTGCGGTGCGGCTGGCTGCTCTTCGAGCTGCTTGCGCGTCTGCATGACGCCCACCAGGTAGAGCACGGGGAGCACCAGGCCAACGAGGCCGGAGGCGATGGTGTTGGCGCCATTTGCAACGCCGAAAATCAGGCTGATCGCAGCGCAGATGACGCCGATGATGCCCAGGACGAATGCGGCCGTGTACTTGCCGTTTTCACCCGAGGCCTTTACTCCCACGATGCCGATGATGAGGTCGACGATGCCCGAGAAGAGCATGAGCCCACCCAGCATGCCTACGATGATGCCGCTGCCGATGGCCGCTTCTGCTCCCGTGTAGGTAGTGCCGTTGATATCGAGGGTTCCGGTGGTGGTAGCGCCGGAGGTGGCTGCGATGCCGCCGCCCGCCAGGAACAGAATTCCGGCGATGATGGCTAGGCCTGCGAACACAATCATGATGATGGATACGACTTTCAGGAGCGTGCTACCTTGTTTCATGGCTTTCTCCTTGCGTTGTGCGCATTGCTGCGCGCCGATTGTGAGAAGCGGATTACCCCTTTTCGCACGGCTGTGCGAACCCGCATTTCGTGCCCGTTTTGCCGAATGAACAGGCCAAGCGCAAAGAAGAGCACAAATTGTATTGTACATCAAATCTCCATGACTGGACAGGGGGAAAGACTCGTTGCCCAGGGGGAACGAAAAGAAGCTCCTTGCTGCTGCATTTCTACATTTTTATTTGCTAGCATGGCGCGGAGGAATCGCGCTATGCGCGAGGGGAGAGTTTTGAGGAGGACGGTCATGGGTCGACCGAAGAAGCAAGTTGAGGCCCCCAAGGAGGAAGCACCTATAGTTCCCAGACGTGATGCCAAAGCTATAGCGGCCATAACCATTCTGGTTGTCGCCGCTATAGCTTTGGCATGCTATGAGCTTTCAACGGGTCAAATGTATGTCAAGGTAGATACGCAGGACGATGTGGGTAATGCCAGCGTCATGGCGGTGGTGTACCAGGGCGATGTTTCGAGCAAGCTGGAAAAGGGAGATCTGGCTTCGTGCGGGCAAGCGCTTGCGGCTGTGGGCGTAGAGCCAGGGCAGGAAGTGTTCGTCGAGGGACGCTGGTTCGGCACCTACACCGTTGCGGTCCTCGATATGGATGGCAAAATCGACCCGCGTGGTACGTGCGTCGTTACCACCGTGGGTCGTGGCGAGACGCATGTGAGCATTATGCTTTCGGCGCGTTCGTAATAATCCCATACCGTTCACCTGGGCGAACGCGTTCAGGTGTTGATATTGGATGTCGCGAAGGTCACAGCGTCTCCACTTTCCATGTGGGCTGCATTCGGCTGCGCTATACTACTGGAATTTGATACGCATATTCCGACTGCCCGTGCGGGCGGTCTTTAGTTGTACTGATTATTCCGAAAGGAAGCATATGCTTAACGGCGACATGGAGAAGGTGTACCCCTCCGCCAAGACTCTGGTGAAGGAACAGGTGGCGAGCCGCCTTCACGCGAAGGATGCCACGCTCTACAGCTTTTCCGAAGAAGCGCAGGAATGCGCCCAGAACTTCATGGGCTGGGCCGACTTGGCCAGCAACCCTCCGTATCCCATCGAGGACATCAAGCAGTTCGCTCAGCGCGTGCATGAGAGCGGCATCGAAGCCGTGGTGCTTCTGGGCGAGGGTGGCTCCACTCAGGCTCCCATGACCATTACGAAGTACAACAGCATCGATTCGAATCGCATTAAGTTCCGCACGCTCGACTCCGATTCTCCGGTGCGCGTGCGTGCCATCCTGGCCGAGCTGAATCCGCACACCACGCTGTTCATGATCTCGTCGAAAAGCGGCACCACCATCGAGCCGAACTCGGGTCTGGTGGCCGTGCGCAAGGCGCTGTGCGAGTCCATGTCCGAAGAGGACGTGGTGAAGCACCTGGTGGCCATTACCGACCCGGGCAGCGAACTGCAGAAGATGGCAGAGCGCGAAGGCTGGCTGAAGGTGTTCACCGGCGAGCCCACCGTGGGTGGCCGCTATAGCGCTCTTTCCGTATTCGGCCTGGTACCTGCCGCGCTGGTAGGCATCGATCTCGACGATTACATCGCGCACGCCATCGAGGCAGAGCGCGCATGCAGCGAGGACTCGGTGGACAACCCCGCCATCAAGCTCGCCGCGTTCCTGTACGATAACTACGTTGCGGGCCGCGACAAGTTCAGCTTCCTTACGCCCAAGCGCGGCCGCGTTCTGGGTCTGTGGATTGAGCAGCTGGTGGCCGAAAGCCTGGGCAAGGAAGGCCATGGCATTCTGCCCAACATCGAGTGCGATGCCCTTACGCTTTCGAAGGACCAGGGCGACCGTACGGTCGTGGTGTACCAGACGAAGACCGACCTGTGGGACGAGCGCAAGAATTTCGAGATGAGTTTGGCCTACATCGACCAGGCCATTCCGCGCCTGAACTTCCGCATCGACAATGTGTGCGAGCTCTCGCAAGACTTCATCGTGTGGGAATACGCCATTGCCATGTGCGGTTACCTCATGAAGGTGTGCCCGTTCGACCAGCCCGACGTGGCATCGGCCAAGGCCGCCACGCTGGAAATCCTCAGCGGTGGCCACACCGAGCCCGATTTCGTGCAGAACGAACTGGGCTGCACGCCTTTGGGCGAGATCGAGGTGCGCCTCAGCTCTGCCATGAAGGAAGCGAAGACGGTCGAGAAGGCTCTGAAGAACCTCATGCGCAGCATCGAGCCCGGCGATTATTTTGCCCTCAACGCCTTCGTGCCCTTCACGGGCGAGGGTCGTCGCGAGGCGCTCGAGCTCATTCGCCACACGTTCGCCAAGGAATTCCAGATGGCGTCCTGCCTGGAAATCGGCCCGCGCTATCTGCACTCCACCGGTCAGCTGCAGAAGGGCGGCAAGAACAACGGCGTGTTCCTGATCATCTCGGCCGACGAGTTGAAGGACATCCCGCTGGAAGACTGCAAGGCCCCCTCGCTGGGCGCCCTGGCCAAGGGTCAGGCCGAAGGCGACCTGAAGGTGCTTTCCGAGCGTGGCCGTCGCTGCGTGTACCTGCATCTTCCCGATAACTCCGGCGTAACCCTGCGTATGCTGGGCGAAACCGTGGCCAAGGTAGCACGTTCTCTGAAGTAATCGTTTCGCCGCCACCGGCGCACGTGCGTGCCTCCCCATGGCGGCGATTTCTGCCATGAAAGGCACACCATGCACGAAGCGCTTGATATTCACGTTATAGGTATTGTGCAAGGGGTGGGTTTCCGCCCCTTTGTCTATCGCATTGCCAGCACGCATAACATCTGCGGCTGGGTGCTGAATGCCACCGACGGCGTTCATATCCATGCGGAGGCGTCGTCGGACGACCTGGACGCCTTCGTGATGGAGATTTCCGAAAACGCCCCGGCTGCCGCGCGTGTCGAGCGCATCAAGATGGACGAGGTGCCCGTGGAGGGCTTCGGCGATTTTCAAATTCGCTTTTCCGACGATGTGGATTCCAACGCCACGACGCTCGTTTCCCCCGACCTTGCCACCTGCGACGATTGCCTTGCCGAGTTGTTCGATCCAGCCAATCGCCGGTACCATTACCCGTTCATCAATTGCACGAACTGCGGTCCGCGCTTCACGATCATGCGCGCGTTGCCTTACGACCGCCCGCAGACGTCCATGAGCGAATTCCCCATGTGCCCCGATTGCGCGCACGAATATGCCGACCCGGCCGACCGCCGCTTCCATGCGCAGCCCGACGCCTGCTTCGACTGCGGTCCGCGCCTGTGCTTCGTCGACCTTACGCAGCAGGGTGAGGCGAAGAGCCAGCTGCTGGGCACCCATGCGTTCCAGAAAGGGCGGCTGGGCGACGGCGAGGCCCTGTGGGCCACCAACGTGGGCGAGAGCGATGCGCTTATCGACGCAGTGGTGTCGCTGCTGAAGGCGGGCTCCATCGTGGCCGTAAAGGGCTTGGGTGGGTTCCATCTGGTGTGCGACGCATCCAATCCTGTTGCTCTGGCCAATCTGCGCAAGCGCAAGCGCCGCGAGGGCAAGGCGTTTGCGTGCATGGTGGCCAGCGTCGAAGACGCTCGTGCGTTTTGCCTGGTCTCCGAAGAGGAAGAGCGCCTGCTCGCGTCTCCTGCGCGCCCCATCGTGCTGCTGAAGAAGAAGCCCTCCGTGCAGCTTGCCGCGGGGTTGGCCGATGGCCTTACCGAGTTGGGGCTTATGCTGCCCGCAACGCCGCTTCAGCACCTGATCGTGCGTGCGTTTGGCGGCATGTTGGTTATGACGTCGGGCAATGTGCACGATGAGCCCATCCAGACCGATGATGCCCAGGCGGTTTCCGCGCTTGCCGGCATTGCCGACGCCCTGCTGGGCAACAATCGCGCCATCCTTTCGCGCTACGACGATTCCGTGCTTCGCGTGCTGAGCGTGGGCGAGGGCCAGACGGCGGTGCAGTTCATCCGTCGCGCCCGCGGATTCGCGCCGCTGCCCATCGCGCTCCCCGCACGCCCCGAAGGCGATACGGGCCAGGATGCATGCTTGTTTGCAACGGGTCCCGAGCAGAAGAACACGTTCTGCTATACGCGTCCGGGCGAGGCGTTCGTGTCCCAGCACATTGGCGACATGGAAAACGTGGCCACCAACGACGCATGGCTCGAGGCCAAGGGGGCGTACGCATCGCTTCTACGGCTGGATCCCGTGGCGGTGGCCTGCGATAAGCATCCCGAATACCTCACCTCGAAGTGGGCATCGGGCCAGGATCTGCCCGTGACGGCCGTTCAGCATCATCATGCGCATATCGTTTCCGCCATGGCTGAAAATGGTCTGGAGGGGCCGGTGTGCGGTATTGCCTTCGATGGCACTGGCTATGGCGAAGATGGCGCTATCTGGGGCGGCGAGGTTCTCATGGCGAATCTTGCCACGTTCGAGCGACTGGCGAACTTCGCCTATATTCCGCTTCCCGGTGGCGCAGCGGCCATCAAGCATCCAATGCGTTGCGCTTATGGCGCGCTGTGGGCCTTTGACCTGCTGGAACATCCTGCTGCGAAGGCCTTGCTCGATGTCATGGGCGACGAGGCCGACATCTGCGAACAGATGATCGAGCGCGGCCTGAACACGCCCTATACGTCGTCGGTCGGCCGCCTGTTTGACGCCGCCAGCGCCTTGCTGGGCGTATGCACCCAGCCTACGTACGAGGGCGAAGGCGCCGTGCTGCTCGAGGCGGCAATCGATCATGACGTTCAGGCGGACGCCGAGGCAGCTGCGGCGTATCGCGTGGAGGTCGTGAAGAATACGGCCACGGAGAACAGCACCGCACTCGATACCTCGGTCGTGTTGTTCGACGCGGCGCCGCTCTTCAAGGCTATGCTCGACGATATGGCCGCGGGCGTTTCCGTGGGCGTCATCGCGCGTCGTTTCCACGATGCGATGGTCGAGGTCATTGTCATGTCCGCTCAGCTTGCGGAGGCCGCGTATGGCGTGCGTACCGTGGTGCTTTCGGGCGGCGTGTTCATGAATCGATACCTTATGGAACATGCGGTTCCTGCGCTTGGAGCGCTTGGCTATACCGCTGCGATGAATAAAGACCTACCTCCCAACGATGCTTGCATTTCATACGGGCAGGCTGTGGTAGCATTGCGGACGATAGACACGCTCCCTGCGGGGGAGTAACGAAGGGTGCCGCGCCGCAAGCCGGCGTTGGCTGAAAAGGAGATGCGGTATGTGCTTGGCAATTCCCGCTCAAATTACCGAAGTTAAAGATGGCAACATGGTGGAAGTCACGGTCATGGGCGCCACGCGTGAGGTTTCTATCGACCTGACGCCCCAGGCCACGTTGGGCGACTTCGTCCTCGTCCATGCGGGGTTCGCCATCGAGGTTGTCGACCCCCAGTTCGCCGAGGACACGCTTGAGTTGGTGCGCCAGTTCCCCGACATGGTGGAAGAGGAAATCGGCATCACTGAGCAGGCGATGTAGCATGTCTGCGGCAGAAGGAGCGGCAGAGGCCCTGCCCGAAAACGTGCTCACGCGCGATCTTTCTCAGTTCAAGAACCCCGAACTTGCAAAGGGGCTCATCGATTCCATCCAGGCGCTTGCGCCCGAGAGCTGCGCGCTCATGGAGGTATGCGGCACGCATACGGTTTCCATTGCCCGCGCGGGCATTCGTGCCATCATGCCTGAGGGAACGCGCCTGCTTTCGGGTCCGGGTTGTCCCGTGTGCGTTACGGCCAACCGCGATATCGATACCGTTATCGCGCTGTGCCGCATCCCCGACGTCACCATTACTACGTTTGGCAACATGACGCGCGTACCTGGTTCCACGTCGAGTCTGCTTGCCGAAAAGGCAGCGGGCCGCAGCGTGGAAATCGTGTACTCGCCGCTCGATGCGCTGCGCTATGCGCAGGAGCATCCCGAACGCCAGGTCATCTTCGTGGGCGTGGGCTTCGAGACCACCACGCCGCTCATCGCCATGGCCATTCGCCGTGCGAAGCAGATGGGGCTTACCAACTTCACCGTCTTCGTGGCGCACAAGAACATGCCCGGTGCACTCGAGGCCATTGTGTCCGACCCGTCGCTTCAGGTGGACGCCCTTATTCTGCCTGGTCATGTATCCACTATTACGGGCATGGCTCCGTACCAGTTCCTGGCCGAACGCTATGGCATTCCCGGCGTGATCACTGGCTTCGAACCGGTGGACGTGCTGCAGGGCATTGCCATGCTCATGCGCCAGCTGCACGAAGGCCGTGCGGAAATCGAGATCGCGTACACGCGCGGCGTGCGTGCGGAAGGCAATCCCGTGGCGCTGGCCGCTATCGACGAGGTGTTCGAAACTTGCACTGCTACCTGGCGTGGGCTGGGCCCCATTCCCGGAAGCGGATATCACATTCGCCCCGAGTTCGCGGAGTTCGACGCGGTGGAGCGATTCCATCCCGAAGTGGAACCCACCATCGAACCGCGCGGATGTCGTTGCGGCGATGTGCTGCGCGGGGCCATCACGCCGAAGGCGTGCCCGCACTTCAATCGTAGCTGCACGCCCGAGAACCCCGTTGGCCCCTGCATGGTGTCTTCCGAGGGCAGCTGCGCGGCTTACTACCGCTATTACCGATAAGCCTTTCTGCCTGGCGCGCGGGGCGCGACAACGTTTCCCGCGCGCTACAGAAGGGTAACAGTGACGCGCCATGCGTCGACCGCCCCGCTTACGCGGGGTTACCATCACAAGCGATATCAGCGAGCCGCCTGGTGCGGGAAAGGAACGATGCGTGCGCGTCAGCGAGGAAAAGATTCATCGCTCGCAAAATGGCGTGTTTGGTGGGGTTGCGGCTGGTCTGGCCACCCATGTCGACATCGACCCTGCCATCATGCGCATCGTATGCGTCGTGCTCGCCCTGCTTACCGCTGGCGCCATCATTCCGCTCTACATTGCACTCTGGCTCATCTTCCCCGAAGAGGAGGAGACGTGGGAGCCCGTGGACATCGATCCGAGCATGTATGGGGCAACATGCCCCATTCGCCCCATCGACGCCGCAAGCAAGCGTTCGCGTCGACGTACGCTGGTCATTTGCGTGTGCCTAGCTGTGGGACTTCTTCTTGTGTCCCTGGTTTCCGTTGCCGTGCTGGCTCAATTCGATGCGTCCTTTGGGCTCGTTCAAATTCCGGCCGCCTTTGCCATGGCAGTGGGCAGTGCCCGGTTTGTCATTCCCGGAAAGCATGGATACAACATTGTTACCTGTGCCGAAGGCGCCATGCTCTTTTTCGTGGGGCTGCTCGTGATGCTGTGGTCGGTCGACCTCGTCTCGATACGCCTCGATGCGTGGTTTGCGGAAACCTGGCCACTGCTTGCCATCACGCTCGGCTTGCTCATTCAGGCTCGTGCACTTGACGCGCCAGCTCTTGTGGTGTGCGCTATCGCGGCGTTTGTGGTGTTCTGCGCCATCGGCTTTACCACGTATACGTTCATCGGCGCGCATGAGGGCCTGTGGCAGCCGCTCCAGTTCCGCGATGATGTCTTGGCGCCCTTGGATTGGTGGGGGAGGGCATAGTGGCAAGGAAATTATCCTCGTATCCCCTGAAGAACCGCATCTGGGCGGGCGTAGGCATGGTTATCACGTTCGTGGGAGCCATTGCCCTTTTGGGCATGTACGCCCACTTGGGCTGGTGGGTTACGCTGGGGCAGGCGGTTGCCTTCATCCTGAACGTTCTGCTGCCCATTTCGCTTGTGCTGTTGGTTGTCTACCTATTCTGGGCATGGCGCGTGGGCAAGTTCGCGTCGCTGGGTTGGGTGGATGGAACCAAGCGGCTTTGCCGTAGCGAGACCGACGTTCGCCTCTTTGGCGTATGTGGAGGATTTGCGCAGCGCTATGGGCTGGACAGCACGGTGGTGCGCGTGGTTGTTTTGCTCCTCTTCTTTGTATCGCCCCTGCTCATGACGCTGGCGTATGCACTCTTCGCCCTTTTAATGCCACGGGAGTAATCCCATTTCAGAGGCCGTGTGGGGCATGCAAAATTTTGTATAGAATGCCCGTTTCGGTATAATTTTCGAGCTTTCAAATACGTTTCGGGATGGCAAAACACACCAGACACGCACGAAGCCGTCCTTGCGCAGGCGTTCGCCTGCCATTCGATTAACGGGAGATGCGTGGTTCAAACGCAAGCACATATGCGCCGCTTTGCGGTGCCTGGGGTTGTTGCCCTTCTCGCGCTTGTTGCCTGTGTGACACTGTGCGTTTTGGTCATTCCCCGTGGCATTGCGCAGGGCGCTGCCCAGGCCGATGATTCTACGCTGGGCGTGGGCGATACGCTTTCGGTTGCGCAAGCGGGCGAAAGCGCCACGACGTTTGCGAACGCAACTGCTTCCACTACGCAAGCCGTTTCCGATAGCGGTGCCTCTCTCCAGAAGGCGCAGACGCGATCTATCACCGTGAGCGACCCCGACCCCGTCGTGCTGCTTTCCGCGGTCGACATGGGCAATGTCGATACGATTCAGGCTGCTGCCCAGGTGGGCACCACCAATCCGCTTCCCACGGCGCCGCTCATTCAGCCCGATATGTCCGAAGAGGGTTGGATGTCGGGCGAGGCTTCGGCCTATTCCGTGTCCGACTGCATCAACGCCGACCCCGACAACCCCGATGCCGGCCGTCTTACCGCCTCTGGCCGTGCATTTAGCGACAGCGGCGTTACGGTTGCCGTACCCCAGGGCCAGGAATATCTGCTGGGCCGTGCGGTCGAAATCAATTACAACGGCATTACGGTCGTTGCCACGGTTACCGATACGGGCAGCTTCGGCAGCAAGTACGGTCGCGTGCTCGACCTGGCCGGTGGCGTCTACAAGGCCTTCGGCTATTCCTCTTCGAGCGACTGGGGCGTGCACACCGTCTCGTATCGCTTCCTGTAGTTCTGAAATCGCTTGGGTGCACGGTTCTGCCGCGTTATACTTCGCATTGCATGACGTGAAAGGAATCGGATGAGTAGGAACGTAATCGTCGTTGGCTGCGGCCGCGTGGGCTCGCAGCTGGCAAATATGCTTTCCGAGAATGGCAATAACGTGTGCGTCGTCGACCGCGACGCGAACGCCTTCTCCAACCTGGGCCGTGCATTCAATGGCTCGGTCGTTCAGGGCGTCGGCTTCGACGAGGACGTGCTTACTCGCGCCGGTATTGCCACGGCCGATTGCGTTGCCGCGGTAACGCAATCCGACAACGCCAACCTCATGACGGTGGAAGTTGCCTCGCACATCTTCAACGTGCCCCACGTCATCGCGCGCCTGTACAACCCCGGCCATGAACGTGCGTACGAGCAGTTGGGCTTGGATTACGTGTGCGGCACCTCGCTCGTTGCCGAAGAAGTCTTCTCTAAGATCTCTTCGGGCCATGGCTTCCATCTCGATACGTTCGGCGACTACGAGGTCCTGCGATTCTCGTTGAACCTGGAACGCAATGATATGAAGTCCATTCGCGTTTCCCAGCTGGAAAAGGCTCATGACGTGCGCATTATCTGCTTCGAACGAGCTGATGGCCGTACGAGCTCCATTCCCACGGGCGATAGCGTGCTGGAGCATGGCGACTCCGTGCTCGCCTGCGTGCGCAGCACCATGGTGCCTTCGTTCGCGCGTTGGATTCAAGACTAGGGGCCACTATGTACATTGTTATCAACGGAGGCGGCAAAGTTGGCGAGTATCTTGCCACGGTAATGCTGCGCGATGGCAACGAAGTCGCCATCATCGAGGAAGACCAGGAAACGGCCGACCATCTTGCCAACGTGCTCACGGGTCGCTATCTGGTTATCTGGGGCGACGGCTGCATGTCGCGCTACCAGGAAGATGCCGACATCCGTCGCGCCGACGTATTCGTATCCACTACGGGCAAGGACGACGCCAACTTGGTGTCGTGCGAAATCGCCACGCGCGTTTTCGATGTGCCGCGTTGCATTGCCCGCGTGAACACTCCCAAGAACATGCGCATCTTCCGTGAGGTGGGCATCGAATGCGTGTCGTCCACGGCACTCATTGCCACCATCATCGAGGAAGACGCCATGCTGGGTGGCATTAGCGTGCTTTCCAGCTTGTCCCATGGCAACGTGGCGCTGAACCAGGTTACCGTTCCGCGCATGCGCCATCATGACAACGACGAGGGCGTGCTTGCCTACGACGTTCCCATGCCCGAGGGCTGCCTTCTCGTGGCCGTTTCGCATGGCGATGACGACGATATGGAAGTCGTGGGCGAGGACACGTACCTGTATCCGGGCGACGCCGTGATCATCGCGTCCGACAAGGATCAGCGCGCAGCCGCGGTTGCCGTATTCAAGCAGCTGTAGCCTTTGTGCCCGCGCCTCTCGTGGCGTTTTCTCGTGCTTGCTTCACTTGCGCGCATTGGAGTGCCATGCGGATTTAAAATGTGTGCAGCATTCCGCAAGAAGAAAGGGCAGGCATGATCCCTCGTTACACGCGCCCCCAGATGGGCCACATTTGGACGAACGAGAACAAGTTCGCCGTTTGGAAGGAAATCGAGCTTTTGGCATGCGAAGCGCAGGCCGAGCTGGGCGCATCGGGCATCACGAAAGAGGAAGCCGCGTGGATTCGCGCGCATGCCGATTTCCGCGTAGACCGCATCGACGAAATCGAGGCCGTAACCAACCACGACGTTATTGCGTTCCTTACCTGCATGGCAGAATACATCGATGCCGACGTGCCCGAAGGCCAGGAAAAGCCCAGCCGCTGGGTGCATTACGGCATGACGAGCAGCGACCTGGGCGACACGGCGCTTTCCTATCAGATTACCCAGGCGCTCGACATCATCATCGAAGACGTGCGCCAAATCGGCGAGATCTGCAAGCGTCGCGCGTTCGAATTCCAGAATACGCTGTGCGTGGGCCGCACCCATGGCATCCATGCCGAGCCCATGACCTTTGGCATGAAGTTCGGTAGCTGGGCCTGGGCCATGAAGCGCGCTCTCGACCGTCTGCTTCAGGCGCGTGAAGTTGCCGCTACGGGTGCCATCAGCGGCGCCGTGGGCACGTATTCCAGCATCGACCCGTTCGTAGAGCAGTACGTGTGCGAGCATATGGGCCTTACGCCCGATCCGCTGTCCACCCAGGTTCTGGCGCGCGACCGTCATGCGCAGGTCATGAGCACGCTCGCATGCACCGCTGCCAGCTTCGAGAGCATTGCCATGCAGGTGCGCCTGCTGCAGCAGTCCGACGTCATCGAGGCCGAGGAGCCGTTCAAGAAGGGTCAGAAGGGCTCTTCCGCCATGCCTCACAAGCGCAACCCCATCACCGCCGAGCGCGTGTGCGGCCTGGCCCGCACTGTGAAGGCCAATGCGCAGGTTGGCTTCGACGACGTTGCCCTGTGGTACGAGCGCGATATCTCGCACTCCGGCGCCGAGCGCACCGCGCTTGCTGATAGTTTCATCGCCCTCGACTACATTGCCGAGAAGCTGCGCTGGATCCTGGACGGCCTGCAGACGTACCCCGAGGCCATGCAGGCGAACATGTACAAGACGCGTGGCCTGATCTTCTCGAGCAAGGTTTTGCTTGCCCTGGTTCAGACGGGCATCACGCGTGAAGACGCCTACGTCATCGTGCAGCGCAACGCCATGGCCACGTGGCACGACGTGCAGCAGGCCAAGGAAGGCCCCAGCTATCGCGAACGCTTGGAAGCCGACCCCGAGTGCACGCTTACGCAGGAAGTGCTCGACGAGATCTTCGATCCGTGGGATTTCCTACAGCGCAAGGACATCGTATTCGACCGTCTGAAGGAACTTGAGTTCTAGGCCAATCTCGTATGGCTTTCGCGCCGGCTTAGCGGGCGCGGTGAACGCCCCGGTGCGTGCTGTAGTACCTGCAGCCGCCCCGGGGCGTTTTGCGTCATGTGCGTGCTGGGCGGCAAGGTGATATGCTTATTGTCCTGTAATGGGCCAATTAGCTAGAATATGGGCATGCAAATCGCCGTTGTCGAAGATAATCTGTACGACATGAAGCACATGCGCTTCCTTTTGGAGCGCTATCTTTCCGTGCGCGGCGTTATAGCCTCCATCGACACGTACCGCACGGCTGCGGAATTCCTGGAGGGCCTGGAGGCTGGCCGTCACGATGTCGTTCTCTTCGACTGCTATCTCGACGAAGCGGGCATGGTGCCCGACCCCAATGCCATGACGGGGCTGGATGCATCGCGCAAGTTGCGACAGGTCGATCCCGACTGCGTCATCGTGTTTACCACTACCAGCCGTGATTTCGCGGTTGAAAGCTATGAGGTGCAAGCGCAGGGCTATCTCATCAAGCCCGTTGCGTACGAAGACTTATCGATGCTGCTCGACCGCGTCATGGCGCAGCGTGCTCCAACGCGCATGGTGACCCTGGGCGGGGAAGGCTTCGACGCGAATTCTCTCTACTGGGCTCGCTCGGCGGGTCATTATCTTGAACTGCATTTGGCCGAGCGCGTGTTTTTGCGCGTGCGTTCTACGTTTGCTCAGCTGGAAGGCGCAGTGGCTGGCTTGCAGCAGTTCTACGTTCCTGCGCGTGGCTACATCGTGAACCTCGATGTAGTCGACCGCATGGATGGCAACGAATTCGTGGTGCGTGGGGGCGATAGGATTCCCGTGAGTCGTCGCAGCCTGCCTCAGGCTCGTGCCGCATGGGCCGATTGGATGTCCCAACGCAATGGCCGAGGGTTCTAGTCGTGGTTAGCTTCTCGAACATCTTCTATTCGGTTTGCGAGCAGCTCATGATGGTCTCGTCGGCGTACCTTACGCTTACGCCGTTGGTTGCTGCTGAGTGGATATCGCGTCGTACGCGCGTGACGTTCATGTTGCTCGTTGCCGCCATGGGGGTTACCTGTGGCGTTATGTATGAGGTTCTCCCCGAAAGCAAGCTGCCGCTGTTTATCCTTACGAGCGTCGTGTCCATCGGCGTGCTCATTGCCGTTACGCGCATTCGTCCGTACTTCTTGCTCTACCTGTTCTTTACGTCGGAGTTCTTCGTGTATTCCCTTTCGACGTTTGCGCGTGTTGCGGATGCGTTCATGTATCCCGAATCGCTGGCTGCTTCGCATTACACGTGGTTCGGGGAAATCGTGCTTTGGAGCTCGTTGGTGCTGTTTTGCGCGGCGTCGTATTCTCTGTTTCACGATCGCATTCCCTACATTTTGGAAAATGGCGTTATGGGGCAGTCGGGGCGTTCGTTCTGGCATAATGCGTGGCTGCTGCCCTTCATGTGCTATCTGGTGGACGTGCTCGCAATCGATGTTCCGTCCGACCCGTCGCTCGTGGACGGGAACGTGCTCTTCTCGCTCGTGTTCCTGCAGCTTGTCATCATGACGCTGTATTTGTCTATTCTGGGTTTGGAATACTATCTCATGCATAGTGCAAAGGATGCTCAGGAGGGTTTGAACCGCGAGCACTTGCTCGATATGCAATTGCGGCAGAATACGGTCATGAAGGAGCGCATCGATCAAGCGCGGCGCGCGCGGCACGACTTGCGTCATTTTCGAAACACCGTTGCGATGTATCTTCGAAATGACGACCCAGATGGCCTAAAAACGTATCTTGGTCAATTAGACGAAATCACGGATGATAGCCCCCTTATTTGGTGCGAGAACTCCATTGTGAACGCCATCGTGGGCCATTACGTGTCTCGAGCGCAGGCGTTGGGTGCCGAAGTACAAGTGCATGCTCAGGTTCCGCAAGAGTGCGGCATAACCGAGGCGCAGTTTTCCGTGGTGGTTGGCAACGTGCTCGAAAACGCCGTTGCCGCCCTGGAGCGCGCGAAGGAAGAGGGCGGTATTCGCCTGGCGCTCATCATAGCAATCGACGTAGGCGTTGGTCGTCAGTTCACGCTTGACGTACGCAATACATACGCAGGTGAGATACTGAAAAACGGCCAGGGCGAGTTGCTGTCCACCAAGCACGAGGGAACGGGCGTTGGCACGGCTAGCGTAACCGCCGTTGCCGAACGCATGGGCGGCTTTGCCCGCTTTGGGAACGAGGGCGGCATGTTCCGCGCGTACGTTCTCATGCCCCTGGGATAGACTCTTTTCAGCAGAAATCCCCCAAATGTCATAAACGGTATTTGTTTGGCACGAACGGCATGCCGTTTGGCACCAACTGCAATGCCCCGCTTCCTACAATGCAAATAGTAGGGAAAGGTACGCCTGTGCCCGTGTGCACAAGAGAGAACAGCAGGGGGTGTGCGTTATGTTCGAGCTGGAAGCATGGATCGCAATCGACGCGGTTTCCGCAGCTGTGCTCGTTATTCTGTTCGCTGCCACTCACGATGGCTCTGTTCTGCGCAGCCGTCAGCGCCGCTTCTTCCGTCGTGCCCTGTGCATGATGGCTGGCCTGGTGCTGGTCGATGTGCTTGCTCACCTGCTGCAGGGCGTGCCCAGCGTTTCCTTCCCCCTGGCGTTTCTCCAGCAGGCGCTCGTTCCCGTCTGCCTGTTCCTGGGCGTTGCATATGCCGCCTCTTGCATCGAAGTTCATCGTGCAATGCCCACGTGGTGGTACGTCGCGAACGGCGTCGTTTGCGCGGCCGATATCATCTTTCTGTCCGTGATGGCAACCGCTGGCGTGCTGCCCGGCCCGTTCGGCTCCCTGGTTCCGTCAGACGGATGGATCTGGTGGGCGCAGGCGGCGTTCCTCTGCATCTACCTTGTCGTCGATGCGATCTTCTTCTTGGTGCGTCAGGTACGCATCGGAACGACGACGGCCTACTCGCTCTTGCTTGCGATGGCCATCACCATCGCGGGCATTGGGCTTCAGCTTATCGTCTCCAACACTCTGATTCTTCCTGCCGCGCTCGCCGTCGCGGCGCTTTCGCGTTACGCGGTCGTGCAAGCCGAAGGCACGAGCGTCGATTTCCTCACGGGCATCTGGAATCGCCGCGCGCTTGATCGCAAGCTCGATCAGCTCGTGCGTTCGCATCGCACGTTCGGAGGTCTGCTCATCGACATCGATGAGTTCAAGAACATCAACGATCGCTTCGGCCACGTAACGGGCGACGCCGTTCTGGTCGAATTCTCCAAGCTGCTCGTCGACTGCTTCCGCGTCGACGATACCGTCGCTCGCTACGGCGGCGACGAATTCTTCGTCATTGTGGAAGTAAATGACGAAGCAATTCTCTCTCTTATCACCAAGCGCGTGCGCGAGACGCTCATTCGTTTCAACGGCGAAAGCGCTCTGCCGTGCGAGGTTCAGGTTTCCATCGGCAGCGCACTCTACGTGCCGGGCGATGGCATCGATGATCTTCGAGATAAGGCGAAGCGTGCGAGCTCCGCTTTGGAATACGTAAATCGGTTGGACGCGGCTATGTATGCCGAGAAGGCGCAGAAGCGCATTCTGCGTGGGAACGTCCAATCGTACGTTTCGGCTTAGGCCGTTAGTCGGGAGTGAACGCAGGCGTCCGGATGACGCGTTGCGACGAGAAGGTAGGTGTCGAAAATGAAACGGGATATGAAGCAGTCAAACACGGAAAGCGTTGGCGACAAGCCAACATCTTCCAAGGCTCGTATGCGCAAGCGCTTCGACAAGGTCGTTGCCGTCATGTGCACCATTGCCATGGTGTTTGCCATGGTGCCGAATGTGGCACTGGGCAATGACGACGCACTGTTCGAGGCCATGCAGCAGGGCGAGTCTGAAAGCGTAGCCGCCGCAAGCGGCGACGCCCAGACGAATGACGCGACTGCCGTCGTTCAAGCTGCCAGCGAAGAGGCAGATGCGCAGCAGGCTACTAATACTAGTAAGGAAGCAGATACGGCGCAGGCCGAATCCGCTACTACTAATACTAAGGCCGAGTCGGGCGCAACCGAGCAGAAGGCAACTGAGTATCCCGCCGTCACGTTCGATACCGAACATGCCAATGGCGTTGCCGTGAACGTTTCCGCTCCCAAGGGCGCGCTGCCCGAGGGAGCCAAGCTTGTCGTTACGGGTGTTTCTGCGGCAAGCGTTTTGGGCACCGTGAACGATGTCGTAGAGGGCAACGTAACCACTGGCAACATTGCCGCCGTGGATATCTCCTTTACCTACGAGGATCCCGCTACGGGCAAGACGAGTGAAATCGAGCCCAAGCTTCCCGTCACCGTGAAGCTCGCTTCCGATGGCATTCGCGAAGCGCAAGCCGATGCCGATGCAAACGTTGACATCGTCCACATTCCCGACGCTGGCTCCGCCGAAGTTATCCCGTCTTCGACGACCGCCTCCGATCAGGTTCAGATTTCCTCCCAGGACTTCTCGGTTTATGCAATCGTCACCACCGTCACGCCGCGCCTGACCGTTACCTTCCAGAACGGCGCGAGCGAGAATCCCGCAATGACCATAAAGGCGAATGACACCGCCGAGGAAGTCGAGAGCATTATCTACGATCCCGGCGTAGAGGGCCTTGCCTCCAACGAGATTTTCCGCGGTTGGACGACCGATCCGAATTACACCGCCGACACCGAACTGCTTACCATCGCGGAAGTGCGCGAAGCTGCCATGAATGCCGTTGCTTCGCTTACGGGCGATAGCAGCGTTACCTACTATCCGGCGATCTTCAAGCAGTACAAGATCGACTACGTTGACGAGAGCGGCGTTTCCCAGGGTGCGGAAACCGTCGAGGTTCCCAGCAACCTGCAGTCGGGCGAAGGCACCTATACGGTGAACATGGGCTACACGCCCACCGACCCCGAGCGTAACTTCGAGGGTTGGCTGGTTTCCGAGGGCAAGTCGAACATCGCGGGTTACGAAGAGGGCCACGTATACAAGAACGGCGACACCATTACCGTTACCGGCGATGTGAAGTTCTCCGTTTCCGAGCCCCTGGGCCATTGGCTCGTGTTCGACGAGAATGGCAAGGGCGGCACGTATAACGCTCCCGAGTTCGTGAAGGCTGGAGAAGTCACCACGAAGCCGTGCGACGACAGCGTAATGGTCCGCTTTGGCTATACGTTCGGTGGTTGGTTCACCGATCAGGCTTGCACGGCTGGCCATGAGTTCGCGTTCGGCAGCGAACTGGCCGAGGGAATGACCATCTATGCCAAGTGGATTCCCAATGCTACTGCTAACTACACGGTCATCATCTGGAAGCAGAACCTGAACGCCGATGGCTACGACTTCGAAGAGGCCATCACGCTTTCCGGCCGCGTAGGTTCTACCGTGAACACCGTTTCGAAGCAGGGCAATGGCGATAACGCCTACGCGCGCATCAACGGCACCAACAAGCAGTACACGGGCTTCCATTTGGATAGCTTCGACCAGAACGTAACCATCACCACCGAGGGCAACGCCGTGGTGAATGTGTACTACGACCGCACCCAGTACACGCTTACGTTCCGTAAGCCCGGTGGCTGGTTCTCCCACAGCACGACGTATAAGACCATCACGGCGCTGTATGGTCAGTACATCGGGGACAACTTCCCCATTACCGATAACGGTGCCGACGCCGAATGGCGCTGGGATCCCCAGGATAGCGAGACCTTCGATCAGGTGCTCGTGTACATCGACGTCATGCCTGCCGAGAATGTCACGTTCGATCGCAGTACGTCCAACGCTAGCACCAAGTACATGGAGTTCTACGTTGAGGCTCTTCCCGGGCAGGCGGCAGACCGCACCTGGAACGGCAAGAGCTTCGTGAAGTATGGCAATACCATCCCGGCCAAGTATGGTTTCTTCACCGAGGCCGAAGACTTCGTCGAGCTTACGGGCTATGAGAAGTATGGTTCCGATCCCGCGTTTGTGAACGGAAGGGCCGACGTGGACGGTGGAGCCACCATTCGCTTCTACTACACGCGTAATTCCTACACTATTAACTACATGGACGGCGTCTACGTAGATGGCAATGGCAATGCGCTGGACGAGATGAACCGCGGGCAGCTGGGCGAGAACGACGGCATTAGCTTTGGCGCGGACCTCAGCTCGTACAACGCGGGCGGCGCGAACTACTTCGCTCCCGAGTGTACGGGGTATGCATTCGAGGGATGGTACATGGATCCCGAATGCACCCAGGCTTACAACTTCACGACCATGCCCGAGGGTGGCGTTACGGTGTATGCCAAGTGGCGCCAGGTTCAGTATCGTGTGTTCCTGCATCCCAATGCCGGCACGCAGCAGAGCGATCCGAGCCTCGATTGGGGTTCCACGAGCCAGTCGATGAACTTCCGCGTTGGGTACGAGGGAACCGTTTCCCTTCCCAATACGGCCCTGCGTGATGGCTACGAGTTCGTGGGTTGGTATTCCGACGCCGCTTGCACGAAGGTGTTCAACGAGAACACCAAGCTCACCGATGCCATCGCCACCGACTACAACAAGCTGACCGACTTTACGGACGTCATGGACCAGTGGGGCAATGGCGCAACCTACAATTCCGATATCACGGGCTTCAACGGCTCTGATCGTTTCTGGATCACCAAGCGCGTAGATGTATACGCCAAGTGGCGTGCCGTTCTGGTTGGTGCCGATGGAATCAACGTCCTGTACGACGCCAATACCGCCGAGGGCGGCAAGCAGGGCTCCCAGCCCACCGATACTAGCTTCTATACGGAGGCTGCATACGTAACCGCTGCTTCGGCTGCACAGCCGGCCGATCCTACGGCAAAGCGCTTCAAGTGCTGGGTCGTGCAGACGTGGGATGAGGCATCCCAGTCGTACGTTGATACCGACAAAATGGTTCTGCCGGGCGAGTCCTTCGAAATCCATCAGGCAGATGCTCGCGTTGTCGAGCGTTCTGGCAGCACGCCCGAAGATCCGAAGTACACCTACACGGTGCAGCTGAAGGCCGTCTACGAAGACGTTGAGGAAAAGACCCCCACGCACATCGATTGGTACAGCAACTATGGCACCGAAAATGAAGGCAAGGGCATCCTCTACCACAGCGATAGCGACCTGAGCATCAACGAGGCCGTAAACATCCAGAGCGCGCCTACGCGCGAGGGCTACACCTTCATGGGTTGGACGAAGACCCGGGGTGGCACGGAAGCTGACTTCCTGGCATGGGATGGCGAGCAGTACACCACCACCGTTGATGGCGAGACGTACGTAGTGACGCAGGTTGCCGCTGACGAGAAGCAGCCGTACGAGGATCTGTATGCGGTATGGCAGCCCAGCCTGAACGTTCAGATCACGGGCAACACCAGCACGGTTACCTACAACGGTTCCGAGCAGTCGGTTACGGGCTACACCGTTACTTATATGTATGCGGGCGGCGAAGCCACTTCCACCGCTCCCGAAGGCGTGACCGTAACGCTGAAGCCGGGCAAGGAAGCCGTTGCCAAGGGCACCGACGCTTCCGAGCAGAAGTACATGATGGGCCTCACGCTCGACGACTTCGAGATTACCGCACCGGGTTACAACTACGATCCCACGAATGCGTTTAACACCTACACCGACGGCTGGCTGAAGATCGACAAGCAGACGCTGGACGTTACCGCTATTACCTACAGTGGCGCGTATGACGGCCAGGCTCATGAGGGCGGCGTTTCCTCCACCCTGCCCGAGGGCACCACGCTTCAGTACACCACCGACAATGGCGAAACCTGGAGCAGCGAGGCTCCCAGCATTACCAATGTTGGCTCCATCACGTACGCCGTGAAGGCCACGAACCCGAACTACCAGGATGGTATCGCCCTGGGTACGCTGACCGTTACCAAGAAGGCGGTTACCGTTACCGCTCAGAACAAGGAGTTCACCTACAACGGCACGGCTCAGAGCTGGAGCGGATACGACGTGACCGGCCTGGTCGGCGATGATGCCATCAACGCCACGGTTGCCGGCTCCATCACCTTCCCGAGCCAGAGCCCCGTGGCCAACGTGGTCACCTCCTACGAGTTCACCTCTGGCAACGCCGGCAACTACGCCGTCACAACCGCCAACGGCGAGCTCACGATGAAGGCTGCCTCGCAGGCGATCACCATCACGGCCGCCAACGGCTCCAAGACCTACGACGGCACCGCGCTCACCGCTAGCGGCGTCACCGTCACCGAGGGCGAACTGCTTCCGGGCGACACCCTGGTGGCCACCGCCGAGGGCTCGGCCACCAACGTGGCCGACACCGCCGCCGGCAACAACCCCGTGGCAGCCGGCTACAAGGTCATGCACGGCACCGAGGACGTGACCGCCAGTTACGTGATCACCCCGGTCGCCGGTACGCTGACCATTAATCCCAAGGCCGTGACCATCACCGCCCAGAGCAAGGCCTTCGCCTACACGGGCCAGGCCCAGAGCTGGCCCGAGTACGACGTGGCCGGCCTGGTCGGCGATGACGCCATCAGCGTCACCGTCACCGGATCGATCACCTTCCCGAGCGAGAGCCCCGTGGCCAACGAGGTCGCCTCCTACGAGTTCACTTCCGGCACGGCGGGCAACTACAGCGTGACCACCGCCAACGGCGAGCTCACGATGGCCAACGCCTCCCAGGCGATCACCATTACGGCCGCCAGCGACTCCAAGACCTACGACGGCGCCGCACTCACCGCTAGCGACGTCTCGATCACCGAGGGCAGCCTGCTCCCGGGCGACGAGCTCGTGGCCGAGGCCACCGGCTCCGCCACGAACGTGGCTGACACGGTAGCTGGTAACAACCCCATCTCCGAGGGCTACTTGATCATGCACGGCGACGAGGACGTGACCGCCAGCTACGTGGTCACCACCCAGGCCGGAACGCTCACCATTAATCCCAAGGCGGTCACCATCACGGCCGCCAGCGAGGAATTCACCTACGACGGCACGGCGCACTCCAACGCGGGCTTCGAGGTCGAGGGCCTGGTCGGCGATGACGCCATCAGCGCCACGGTGACCGGCTCCATCACCTTCCCGAGCCAGAGCCCCGTGGCCAACAAGGTGGAGGGATACAGCTTCACCACCGGCACCGCCGGCAACTACAGCGTGTCCACCGCCAACGGCGAGCTCACGATGGCGAACGCCTCGCAGGAGATCACCATCGCGGCGGCCTCCGATTCCAAGACCTATGACGGCACGGCCCTGACCGCCGCGGGCGTTACGGTCTCCGAGGGCGCGCTCTTCGAGGGCGACGAGCTCGTGGCCGAGGCCACCGGCTCCGCCACCAACGTGGCCGACTCCACCGAGGGCAACAACCCGGTCGCGGCTGGCTACAAGGTCATGCACGGCACCGAGGACGTGACCGCCAGCTACAGCATCACCGCCGAAGCCGGCACGCTCACCATCGAGCCCGCAGCCGTGACCATCACGGCCCAGAGCAAGGCCTTCGCCTACACGGGCCAGGCCCAGAGCTGGCCCGAGTACGACGTGGCGGGCCTGGTCGGCGATGACGCCATCAGCGCCACCGTCACCGGATCGATCACCTTCCCGAGCGAGAGCCCCGTGGCCAACGTGGTCACCGGCTTCGAGTTCGCCACCGGCACGGCCGGCAACTACAACGTGTCCACCGTGGACGGCGAGCTCACGATGAGCAACGCCTCGCAGGCGATCACCATCACGGCGGCCTCCGATTCCAAGACGTATGACGGCACGGCCCTGACCGCCGCGGGCGTCACCGTCACCGAGGGCGGCCTGCTCCCGGGCGACGAGCTCGTGGCCGAGGCCACCGGCTCCGCCACCGACGTGGCCGACACCGCCGCCGGCAACAACCCGGTCGCGGCCGGCTACAAGGTCATGCACGGCACCGAGGACGTGACCGCCAACTACGCGATCACCCCGGTCGCCGGCACGCTGACGATCAACCCGAAGGCCGTCACCGTCACGGCTGCCAGCGAGGAATTCACCTACGACGGCACGGCGCACTCCAACGACGGCTTCCAGGTCGAGGGCCTGGTCGGCAGCGACGCCATCAGCGCCACGGTGACTGGCTCCATCACCTTCCCGAGCCAGAGCCCCGTCACGAACGTGGTCACCGGCTTCGAGTTCACCGCGGGCGACCCCGACAACTACAGCGTGACCACCGCCAACGGCGAGCTCACGATGAGCAACGCCTCGCAGGCGATCACCATCACGGCCGCCAGCGACTCCAAGACCTACGACGGCACCGCGCTCACCGCTAGCGGCGTCACCGTCACCGAGGGCACGCTCTTCGCGGGCGACACCCTGGTCGCCGAGGCCAATGGCTCCGCCACCAACGTGGCCGACACCGCCGCCGGCAACAACCCCGTGGCCGCCGGCTACAAGGTCATGCACGGCACCGAGGACGTGACCGCCAGCTACAGCATCACCGCCGAAGCCGGCACGCTGACCATCGAGCCCAAGGCCGTGACCATCACGGCCCAGGACAAGGCGTTCACGTACAACGGAACGCCCCAGAGCTGGGGTGGCTACGACGTGGCCGGCCTGGTCGGCAGCGACGCCATCAGCGCCACCGTCACCGGGTCGATCACCTTCCCGAGCGAGAGCCCCGTGGCCAACGTGGTCACCGGCTTCGAGTTCACCGCGGGCGACCCCGACAACTACAGCGTGACCACCGCCAACGGCGAGCTCACGATGAGCAACGCCTCGCAGGCGATCACCATCACGGCCGCCAGCGACTCCAAGACGTATGACGGCACGGCCCTGACCGCCGCGGGCGTCACCGTCACCGAGGGCACGCTCTTCGAGGGCGACGAGCTCGTGGCAACCGCTGAGGGCTCCGCCACCAACGTGGCCGACACCGCCGCCGGCAACAACCCGGTCGCGGCTGGCTATGCGGTTATGCACGACGGCATGGACGTGACCGCGAGCTACGCGATTACCGCCCAGGCCGGCACGCTGACCATCGAGCCGAAGGCTGCAACGATTACCGTTGCCGACGCTTCTAAGGTTTACGGTGAAGCCGATCCTACCTTCACGGGCGTCGTTGATGGCCTAGTCAACGACAATGATTTGGGCGAGGTTGCCTATCTCCGCACCAACCACGCAGAAGACGTTGATGTCTACGAAGAGGTTCTCGACGCAACCTATACTGCAAACGAGAACTACAGCGTAACCGTTGACAAGGGCGATTTCGAAATCACGCCTGCTCAGATTCCGGGCGAAAAGCCGGATCCCGATAATCCGGATAATCGCTTCAGCGTGTTTGGTCCGTCCGACGCCATTTACAACGGCTTGCCTCAGTATTCGCAGGTGATCATCTTCGATCGCGCGACTCAGGAATATCTGGTCGAGGGCACTGACTACACGCTGAGCTATAGCGACGACGTTACCAACGTTGGCCAGAAGACCGTTGCAGTTAATTGCCAGGGCAAGTATTCGGGCACGATGAACCTTTCGTATCAGGTCATTCCCGCCAAGATCACCATCAAGGCCGACGGCAAGACGAAGGTCTACGACAACGATGCCGCGACCGACCCCGAGCTGACCGCGACGGTGTCTGGCGTTCCCGCAAACGGCGTTGCCCCGGTCTACCAGCTGACCCGCGAATCCGGCCAGGACGTTGACGACTACGCCATCAGCGTTGCCGCTAGCGCGGATGACAACCCGAACTACACGGTGGCAACCGAGGGCGCCACGTTCCAGATCACGCCTGCGGCCATCACCATCAAGGCCGACGGCAAGACGAAGGTCTACGACAACGATGCCGCGACCGACCCCGAGCTGACCGCGACGGTAACGGGCGTTCCCGCAAACGGCGTTGCCCCGGTCTACCAGCTGACCCGCGAAGCCGGCCAGGACGTTGACGACTACGCGATCAGCGTTGCCGCTAGCGCGGATGACAACCCGAACTACACGGTGGCAACCGAGGGCGCCACGTTCCAGATCACGCCTGCGGCCATCACCATCAAGGCCGACGACAAGACGAAGGTCTACGACAACGATGCCGCGACCGACCCCGAGCTGACCGCCACGGTAACGGGCGTTCCCGCAAACGGCGTTGCCCCGGTCTACCAGCTGACCCGCGAAGCCGGCCAGGAAGTCAACGACTACGCAATCTCGGTCCTGTTCGTGGCAGATGACAACCCGAACTACCAGATTGCCACGGAAGGCGGAACCTTCTCCATCACGCCGGCTGTCTTCCCCGATGTGAAGCCCGATCCGGATGACCCGAACGCACGCTTCACGGTAACCGGTCCCGATGACGCTGTGTACAACGGCCTGGCGCAGGCCATGCCCGTGACCATCGTCGACACGACGACGGGCGCAACGCTCGTTGAGGGTACCGATTACACGCTGGAGTACAGCGAAGACGTCACGAACGTTGGCACGAAGGAAGTCCGCGTGATTGGCATGGGCGACTACGCTGGTGAGATGCACGCCACCTACGCCATCACTCCCGCGGCGCTCAACGTCACCACCGGCACCGCCACGAAGGTCTTCGACGGCACGGCTCTTACGGCTCCCGTTACCTACGAAGGTCTGGCTGTGGCCGACGAGGGCAAGGTGACCATCGCCGCTACCGGTTCTCAGACGGCCGTTGGTTCTTCCCAGAACACCTACAAGATCGACTGGGGCGAGGTGAGCTCCGATAACTACGTGCTCACCGACTCGCTTGGCACGCTCACGGTGACCGCGGCTGTCGTTCCCGGTGGCGTAACGCCTGCGGGCTTCACTCCGGTTCCCGCGCCTGGCGCTCCCGCGGCGATCACGCCTGCCGCTGCTGGTCCTGCGGCCACGATCATCCCCGATGATGCCACTCCGCTGGCTGGTCCCGAAGAGTCCATCCTGGACGATGAGACCCCGCTGGCCGCCGATGACGCCTTCGCGGCCGACTCCGAGCAGCCCACCTGCTGGGTCCACTGGGCAATGGCCTTCGGCATCCTGGCTTCCGCCGTTATCTACGCCGTGGCTATCGCACGTCGTCGTTCGTTCACCAACGGACTTGGCGCTGATGCCGACAGCATCCGCGGCCTCGAGCCCGAAAGCAAGCAACCGATGCAGGATGGCGCCAAGAACGCTCCTGCCTACAAGGAGGTGTAACCGTCATGCGTAAGCCCACTATCATCATCACGGTTATCCTGGTCGCCATCTCGATTGGTCTGCTGATCGCCTGGTACGCACTGGGGCTCTACCGCATCGACAGCCCGCTCGACCTTATCGTCGACGTGGTTTGGTGGCTGGTCATCGCCGGGTGCTGCCTGCTGGTGGTACGCAGCGAACAGGCGCGCCGCCGCGCGATTCGCACCATCTACGTTTCGCCCACCGCGCTGTACAACAGCAGCACGGGCCTGGTGCCTTGCACCGACCCTGCTCAGCGTCCCGCGGCCATGCGTCGCATCCTGAGCGACGTGGACTACGGGTTTCATAAGCGCGAGCTTCCTGCGGAGGGCACGTTCGACTGCCTGTACGTGGTGAGCACCGACCATTATGAAGACGGCGACGCCGAGAACGAGGTGCGCACGTGGGACGGTACCGTGGACATGGTCACTCCCGGCGTTCGCAAGCCCGTTTCTTCCATCCAGTTCAACGGGGTGAAGCAGCTTTCGGCGCTCATGGCGTAAGCAACCGTGCCTGAAAGGGCGGTCGACCCGAGCTCTTCCATCTGGCAAGTCCAGTAGAAGTTGTTCGGTTTCCGGCCGCCCTTCGCTATGCCCATGTGCCTTCTTCCTATAATGGGGCGAAACGCGTGAAGGGATAGGCATATGGAAACCACGTCCGCGAATGGTCCAATCAAGCTGTACGAAGACGCCCAGGGGAGCTATGCCCTCTATCGTGTGGGCGCCGACATCGGCGGGGAATCGGTCCTGCTGGTTTCTGGCGGGGATGCGGCGCTCATCGACGCTGGCTATGCGTGGTGCGCCCCACGGACGTACCGCAACATTCAGGCCGTTTTGGGCGATGAGCCGGTAGGGATGCTGCTCCTCACGCATTCCCATTATGATCACGCTGCGGGCGCGGGCTACCTGAAGAAGCGCATGCCCGAAATGGTTATTTGTGCTCATGCCCATGCGGCACGCGTGTTCGAGCGTTCGGGTGCCCTTGCCACCATGCGCAAGCTGAACGACGCCGAGGCCCATGCACAGGGCCTTTCTGAGTACGAGGACGTTTCCGACATCCGCGTCGACCGCGTGCTCGAGCCGGGCGAAACCGTGCGCATTGGCGCGCTTTCGCTGCAGGTCATTGAGGCGCCGGGCCACACGCGCGATTCCCTTGCATTCTGGGATGAGGAATATCGCCTGCTTATCTCGTGCGAAAGCGCGGGCGTGTACGCAGGCCCACTTCCCGAAGGCGTTGTGCCGGGAGGCAAGCTGGCGGACGATACCGCCGTTCCCGAAGACGTTATGTTCTGCTGCCAGATTCCCGCGCTTACGGGCTATGCCGATTGCCTGGCGTACATCGAGCGCGCGCAGGCGTTGGATCCGGCGGTTATGCTAGTTCCCCATAGCGGCGTCATGGTGGGGCAGGAAGTGCGTGACTATCTAGCTGCTGCGGCGTTTTGGGGCGTATACGAAGGTGACCTGGTTGTGCGCCTGCATAATCACGGGCTTTCCCCCGATGCCATTCTCGAGTGCTTCAAGCGCGTGTTCTACACCGAGGCCGTGCGTGCCGTTCAGCCCGAACCCGCATTCGACCTCAACGCCAGCTATACGGTGCCCCTGATCTTGCGCGAACGCGTGTAGTCTGTTTGGAGCTGCGCCGTGCGTGCCTCCGTGGAATACGGTAGGTAGCGTATGGCGTATCGCGGGCGCGTGCCATAGTATGGCAGTATGGAAAATATTCTGGTAAATAAGCGCTCTTTGAGCTCGCGGGATTGGCTGGTCGACGTGCTCGTCGCCCTGGCTGCCCCGCTGTTTGCGTATGTGCAGTTGTATTTGGCCACGTCGCCCATCGTATTTCACGACGATACGTTCCGCGACATGGTGGGCATCCTCACGGGCGCGCCCGATCCGTCGGCATACGTGCTGCTTGCGTTCACCGCGCTGCCGCTGGCGTTTCGCCGCATGTTCCCCTGGCCCGTGTACGTGTTCGTCATCGTGCTGTACTCCTTTGCGCAGGATTCCGCGCCGGGGTACGCCTTCTCCATCATCGGGCCCGTTATCGCCCTGTTCACCTTGGCAAACGAGCGACCGCGCATGGAAGTCATCGTGGCGGCCGTGCTGGCTGCGTTCCTGCTGTGCGTGGCTACCATCCCCAGCGATAACGACAGCGTTGCCCTGGTTGTTCGCGTGCAGAATTTGAGCTACATGGCCCTCGCCGTGGCGGCGGGCGTTGCCTGGCGTGCGTACCAGCATTCGGTGCGGGAAACCGAGCAGCGCGCACTCGAGGCGGAACGCACGCGCGAGACGGAAGCCGCGCGTCGCGTGGAAGAGGAGCGCGTGCGCATCGCGCGTGAGATTCACGACATCACGGCCCATTCGCTTTCCGCGGTGGGCATTCAGGCGGCTGCCGCCGAAAAGCTCATCGACCGCAATCCCGAGGCGGCGCGCGAGGCCATCGTGCAAGTGCGCATGACCTCGAAGTCCGCGCTCGAGGAAATTCGCTCCATGATTGGCGTGCTGCGTAACGAAGATGCCGAAGCGGAAATGCGTCCTACAAACGGCACCGACCGCATGCCTGACCTGTGCGAATACGCGCGTAAGGCCGGTTTGGAAGTGCATTACGAGGCGGGCAGCTATCAGCGCCAGAACGCCCCTGCATTCGTGGACGTGGCGCTGTTTGGCATCGCCCGCGAGGCCGTTACCAATACGGTGCGCCACGCGCAGGCCAAAAACCTGTGGGTGCGCTTGGCCATGTCCGACGGCTATGCCATGCTCACTGTGGAAGACGACGGTATTGGCCTGAGCAGCAAGGTTGCTACCGAGCATTCCCCGCTCAGCGGCCATGGCGTGCAGGGCATGGAAGAGCGCGTGCGCGTGCTGCATGGCACGTTCCAGGCGGGGGATAGAGCGGCAGGTGGCTACCGCGTTCAGGTGAGCTTGCCTCTAGGCGAAAGGGAATAGCATGGACGATCTGATCGGAGCATCCAACCCGAATAGCGAGAGCTTCCGCGAGGCGAATGCCCGCTTGCGTGCGCAGAGCGAGGAGGCGGCCCGTTTGGCGGAGGCCGCGCTCAACGACGCGCGTGACGTGACCGTTCTCATCGTTGACGACCAGGACCTGGTGCGCAACGGCTTCCGCCTGATCATTTCCTCGTACGATCACGTGAAGGTGGTGGGCGAGGCCGACAACGGCATCGCCGCGTACGACCGCGCCATGGAACTGCATCCCGACGTGGTGCTCATGGACATTCGCATGCCCTTGGAAGATGGCATCTCAGCTACGCGCAAGATCGTTGCAGAGCCTTCGCTCGCGGGTACGCGCGTTCTCGTGCTTACCACGTTCGATGTCGATGAATACGTGTACGACGCCCTGCAGGCTGGGGCCAGCGGCTTCATGCTGAAGGATTCCGAGCCCGACGACATCGTTCGCGCCATTCGCACGGTGGCCGATGGCGATGCGCTCATTCAGCCGTCCATTACGCGTCGTCTTATCGAGACGTTCGTCGATTCGCGTGCGCGCGATGCTCATGCTGCGGTGGAGCTTTCCGTGCTCACCGACCGCGAGCGCGAGATTCTGCGCATGGTGGCGCGCGGCATGAGCAACGAGCAAATCGCCGAGGAGTTGGTCATTTCCCCAGCCACGGTGAAGACGCACGTGGCGCGCATCATGGGCAAGCTCGACGCGCACGATCGCGCCCAGCTGGTGGTTATCGCTTACGAACGCGGCCTGGTTGCACCCGGCTGCTAGCGTTTGCCCTGCATACGTGTGCGCATAGGGGCATTCACGCCCTGTGTGGCGCAAAGGTAACGGTTGAGTTACCCACGCTCAGATTATTTGAAAACGCTTGCATACGGCCTTTCCAATGCTATGATGGCAAGCGTTGTTTGGCACTCGTACCCATTGAGTGCTAGCACTCTTCAAGCATAAAAGACAAGCCGCATTGCGGCGGTCAGTGAAAGGAAGGCTGTGCTATGAATCTGAAACCGTTGGGCGATCGCGTCATTGTCAAGCAGGACGAAGTGGAAGAGACCACCGCGTCTGGCCTGTTCATCGCCAGCAGCGCCAAGGAAAAGCCCACCACGGGCGTTGTCCTGGCCGTGGGCGAGGGCAAGCTTGCCGAAGACGGTTCCCGTCTGCCCATGCCCGTTGCCGTTGGCGACCATGTCATCTATGGCAAGTTCGGCGGCGCCGAAATCGAAGTCGAAGGCGAAACGGTCATCATCCTGCGCGCCGACGATATCTACGCTATCCAGGGCTAACAGTGCTCTTTTCCCCGCGGTTGCATAACGCGGGTCTTCACTATTCGCTATTGAAAGGAAACTGAACAACATGGCTAAGGATGTTCTGTTTGACACCGACGCCCGTGGCGCACTTGCCACTGGCGTGAACAAGCTTGCTAACGCCGTAAAGGTCACGCTTGGCCCCAAGGGCCGCTACGTGGCTCTGGAAAAGTCCTATGGCGCTCCGCTGGTCACCAACGACGGCGTGACGGTTGCCAAGGAAATCGAGCTGGAGAACCCCGTTGAGAACATGGGTGCCCAGCTGGTCCGCGAAGCTGCTGTGAAGACGAACGACGCTGCTGGCGACGGTACCACCACCGCTACGCTGCTGGCCGACGCCATCGTCACCGAGGGCCTGCGCAACGTCATCGCCGGTTCCGACGCCCTGGGCATCCGCCGCGGCGTTCAGAAGGGTGTCGACGCCGTTGTTGAGACCATCAAGGCCGACGCTATCGAAATCGAGAGCAAGGACCAGATCGCCAACGTGGGTACCATTTCCGCTGGCGACGCTACCATCGGCGAGAAGATCGCCGAGGCTATGGACCTGGTAGGCAAGGACGGCGCCATCTCCGTCGAGGAAAGCCAGACCTTCGGCATCGACCTCGAGCACGTTGAGGGCATGCAGTGGTCCCGTGGCTACATCAGCCCCTACATGGCCACCGACATGGAGAAGATGGAAGCCAACCTGCAGGATCCCTACATTCTGCTCACCGACCAGAAGATCTCCAACATCCAGGACATGGTTGGTCTGCTGGAAGCTGTCATGAAGTCCGGTCGTCCGCTGCTGATCATCGCTGAGGACGTCGAGGGCGAGGCTCTGGCCACCCTGCTGCTGAACAAGCTGCGCGGCACCCTGAACGTTGTCGCCATCAAGGCTCCTGGCTTTGGCGACCGCCGCAAGCGCATCCTGGAAGACATCGCTATCGTCACCGGTGCCCAGGTTGTCGATAAGGACTTCGGCATGACCATCGCCGACGCCACCGTGGAAATGCTCGGCCATGCCAAGAGCGTCAAGGTCGACAAGGACAACACGCTCATCGTCGACGGTGCTGGCGACAAGCAGGCCATCGAAGAGCGCAAGGAGCAGCTGAAGGCTGAAATCGAGCGCGTCGATTCCGACTTCGACCGCGAGAAGCTGCAGGAGCGCCTGTCCAAGCTCACCGGCGGCGTTGCCGTGCTGAAGGTTGGCGCTGCTACCGAAAGCGAGCTCAAGGAAAAGAAGAGCCGCATCGAAGACGCTCTGCAGGCTACCCGCGCTGCCGTTGAGGAAGGCATCGTTGCTGGCGGCGGCGTTGCCCTGGTTGACGCTCTGCCCGCGCTGGACGCCGTGAAGTGCGACAACAAGGACGAGGAGATTGGCGTCGAGATCGTGCGCAAGGCCCTGGTTGCCCCCATGCGCGAGATCGCCAAGAACGCTGGCTTCGAAGGCTCCGTTGTCGTCGAGAAGGTTCGCTCCATGGAGAAGGGCTTCGGCCTGAACTCCGCCACCGGCGAGTATGGCAACATGATCGAGATGGGCGTCAACGACCCCGTCAAGGTTACCCGCATCGCTCTGCAGTCCGCCGCTTCCGTGGCTACGCTGATCCTGATCACCGACTGCACCGTGAACGAGATCCCGAAGGAAGCCGACGCTTCCGCCGCCGCTGCAGCCGCTGCTGCCGGCATGGGAGGAATGGGCGGCATGATGTAAGCCCACCCTGCTGGGTTGGACTTGCACCGCGGGGCCCGGCGGCGTACCGCCGAGGCACGCCCCGCTCCGCTGCTCGCACGGCGCTTGTTGCTGTGAGTTGTTGGGACCGAGAGGTTAGGCCTCTCGGTCCCTTTTTGCGTTCTGCGGGGGTGCGCCGTGCTCGTGCGCTGCGCTGCTTCATGCTTTTACTGGGCGCTGCCCCGCGGGTGCCGGCCGCGCCCGGCGGGGCAACGTTCGGCTACGCCTTACGTTGCCCCTTCGGGCGCGGCTGGAACCCGCGGGATTGCAGCGCGGGGGATGGTGTTCAGAGGGTGCCTCGTGCGGTACGCCGCCGGGCCCCGCTAGCGGGTACCGATCGGGTTGGCTTTCATCGGAGGACCGCTGCGAGCCGGGGCCGCTCGCGGGGGCTGCCTCACGGGCGCGGACGCTTCGCTGCGCGCCCTGCTGCGAGCGGGTTCCGCTTGCTGGGTCGTGGGGTTGCCGTACGGGCGGAGGCGCTTCGCTGTCCGCCTGCTGCGAGTGGGTGCCCCTCGCCGGGTCGAGGGGACGGCTCACGGGCGCTCGCTTCGCATTGCGCCCTGCCGCGACGGGGTTCCGCTTGGCCTGGGCGTTGCCACGGGCGCGGACGCTTCGCTACGCGCCCTGCCGCGAGCGGGTTCCGCTTGCCGGGTCGTGGGCGTTACCACGGGCGCTCGCTTCGCTTTGCGCCCTGCTGCGAGTGGGTGCCCCTCGCCGGGTTGGAGGCGGTTTACGGGCGATTCGCTTCGCTCTCGCCCTGATGTGGGCGTGGGATACAATGAGGGCGAAGGATGTTGTTGGATTGGATGGTTGCATGAACGTTATTGAGGTTGAAACGCTGGAAGATGAGAGGCTCGCGGTATTTGCGCGGCTGACAGAGGCGCAGCTGAGGAATAGGCTGGAGCCAGAAAAGGGTATCTTCATTGCGGAGTCGCCCAAGGTTATTAGAAGGGCGCTTGATGCGGGCATGCGGCCGCTTTCGTACTTGATGGAGCATAAGTGGCTCGATGAGGTGCGCGAAATGGTGGAGGCACATCCCGCTGAAGATGGTGGGGAAGTGCCGGTGTTCACGGGGTCGCGTGAGGTGTTGGCACAGCTCACGGGCTTCGAGCTCACGCGCGGCGTGCTGTGTGCCATGCGTCGTCCGCAGCTGCCCTCGGTGGAAGAGCTGCTTGAGCAAACGCATGCGCGCCGGGTTGCGGTGCTCGAGGGCATCGTGGACCACACGAATGTGGGCGCCATGTTCCGCAGCGCCGCCGCATTGGGTGTGGACGCGGTGCTCGTAACGCCTACGTGCTGCGATCCGCTGTATCGTCGTGCCGTGCGCGTTTCCATGGGTACGGTGTTCCAGGTGCCGTGGACGCGCATTGGCGAAAGCGCGCACGATTGGCCTGATGCGGGGCTCGAGCGCCTGCGTGCATGCGGCTTCAAAACAGCTGCCATGGCCCTTTCCGACAATTCGGTATCCATCAAGGACGAAGCGCTGAATGCGGAAGAGAGGCTTGCTATCGTGTTGGGCACGGAAGGCGATGGGCTCAGCCCGCGAACCATTGCGCAGTGCGATTACACGGTGCGCATCCCCATGCGCCACGGCGTCGACAGTCTGAACGTTGCCGCGGCAAGCGCCGTAGCGTTTTACCAGCTCGTGGGGTAGGGGACGTCGCTGAACGTGGGGCGGCTGTTGCCTGCGCGCGAAATATGAGCATATGTGCAGGTGACACACTGTATCCATAGTATGGAAACGCTAACGATACTTCGGGCGAACGGATAGAATGCGCGCATGGAATTCTTTATCGACATCTTTAACGACGCGCTCATCGACACGCTCAAACTCGTGCCGTTCCTGTTCATCACGTATTGGGTCATGGAGCTCATCGAGCATATGGCCAGCGACAAGAGCCGTGCCGCCATCGAGCGCGCGGGTCATGCGGGCCCCCTGGTGGGTGCGCTTCTGGGCGCGTTGCCGCAATGTGGTTTCTCCGCAGCGGCGTCCACGCTGTACGCGGGGCGCGTCATCACCGTGGGAACGCTCATTGCCGTGTTCCTGTCCACCTCCGACGAGATGCTGCCCATCTTCATCGCCGAGCAGGTCGACCCCATTCGCATCGTGCAGATCATTGGCCTGAAAGCCCTCATCGGCGTCATCATGGGCTTCGTCTTCGACCTCATCGTGCGTCTTACGCATCATGCGGGCGATGGCAAGCCGCACATCGACGAGCTCTGCGAGCGCGATCATTGCCATTGCGACGACGAAGAGGAGCATCATAGCCCCTTGCGTAGCGCCGTGCATCACACGCTGCAGGTAACGCTGTTCATCTTCCTCATCTCGCTAGTGCTAGGCGGTGCCATCGAATGGGTGGGCGAGGAGGCCATCGCTTCGTTCATGCAGGTGCATCCTACGCTGTCTGTCATTGCGGCATCCGTTGTGGGTCTCATTCCCAACTGCGGCGCAAGCGTCGTGCTCACCGAGCTGTATTTGGAAGGCACGCTCTCATTTGGCGCCGCCATGGGCGGCTTGCTCGTTTCGGCAGGCATCGGCCTGCTCGTGCTGGTGCGCACGAACCGACATGTGAAGCAAAACCTCACCATTATTGGCGGCTTGTTCCTTACGGGCGTTATCTGGGGTTGGCTACTGCAGCTGCTGGGCGTGGCGCTGTAACACAGCCGTCCGTTCGGGCTGCTTCGCCCGCCGTGCTGGGCTTCGCAAAACCCAGTTACGAGCAGGGAAAACCTTATTGCGAAAACCTGGCAACATCTATCTTCGAATGTGATAATATGCACGCCGCAGGCTATAGCCCCAATCATTCTGCGCACGGGCAAGTTGGTCTGCGAATTCTGCTGCTTGCCTAGAGGCGTCTCATCGAGTCGTCCCGTTCGTGCGCCCATTTCCTGATATGCGTCATCGTATCGCGTCGCTCCTGCGTCGTCTCTTCGGAAGCAACACCGTCAGTTAGGCATTCTGAAGAAAGGTGTCACATGGAGTTTCTCAATTCTAAGAAGGGGCTTGCCGTCGTTGGCGTGCTCGTGGGTGCGCTCATTGCCACGCTCGCATTCTTCGGCAATCCTTCGAACATGGCCGTTTGCGCCGCGTGCTTCATCCGCGATATGGCGGGCTCCCTGAAGCTGCATTCGGCTGCTCCCGTGCAGTATTTCCGCCCCGAAATTGTGGGCTTCGTGGTGGGCTCTTTCCTGATTGCCCTGGCCACGAAGGAATTCCGCTCTACGGCGGGTTCTTCTCCCATGGTTCGCTTCATCCTGGGCTTCATCATGATGATTGGCGCCCTGATCTTCCTTGGCTGCCCGCTGCGCATGGTCATCCGCATGGCTGCCGGCGACCTGAACGCTTGGGTTGGCCTGGTGGGCCTGGCCGCTGGCGCCATCACGGGCGCCCTGTTCCTGAAGCGCGGCTTCTCGCTGGGTCGCGAAACCGACACGGGCAAGGTGTCCGGTGCCGTGCTTCCCATCGTTCTCGTCGTTTTGCTCGTCATCAGCGTTACGACCGCCGTGTTCGCTGCGAGCACCGAAGGCCCCGGCTCCAAGCATGCTCCCGTTGCCATCGCCCTGATTGTCGCTCTTATCATTGGCGCCCTGGCCCAGAAGACGCGCATCTGCTTCGTGGGTGGCATTCGCAACCTGTTCCTCATGAAGGACTTCACGCTGCTCATTCCCATTGTGGGCATTTTCGTGGCTATGCTCGTCTACAGCATCGCTACGGGTAACTTCAAGCCCAGCTTCGATGGCCAGCCCATCGCTCATTCCCAGCACCTGTGGAACATCCTGGGCCTGTACGCCGTGGGCTTTGGTGGCGTACTCGCTGGTGGCTGCCCGCTGCGTCAGATGGTCCTGGCTGGCCAGGGCTCTGCCGACGCTGCTGTCACGTTCCTGGGTATGCTCGTTGGCGCTGCTTTCGCTCACAACTTCGGCCTTGCCGGCGTTGCTGCGAGCGCCGCTACCGACACCACGGCTGCCGTGGCCGGTGGTCCTTCTACCGCGGGTCAGATCGTGCTGGTGTGCTCCATTGCCGTGTTGTTCGTGATCGCCCTCACCAATCTGCGTCGCAAGAAGGTTGGCAAATAAGCTCGCTTGCGATTGAATGAGTACCCTGTAGAAAGGAAGCATCATGCATGAAGTAGACGCCCGCGGCCTGTCGTGCCCCGAGCCTGCCCTTATGACCGTCGAAGCCATCAACGAGTTCCCGAACGAGCCCTTCCGCGTTTTGGTGAGCAATGCCACCTCGAAGCAGAACGTGGTGGAAATCCTTACGAAGCGTGGTCGCACGCCCCAGGTTTCCCAGGACGGCCTCGATTTCGTGATCGACGTCAAATAACCAGTTCATGCGATTGTTCTCTGGCAAAACCGAGACGGCGCTCGTCGTGGCCTTCGACTCCACGGCGAGCGCATTCGCATTTTCCGATGCCGCCGGTCCGGCTGGCATCGAAGGCCGTCTGGTCCCCACGCCGCGTTCCCTTTCCGCGGGTTGTGGCATGGCCTGGCGCGGCGCTCCTGCTTCGCGCGAAAGCGTGGAATCCCTTTTGGCTGCCGAGGGCATCGACGATGCCCGCATAGCCCTTCTCCAATTGAAATAGCCCGTTTGGGCGTTTCTTCATCCTTTTGTGCTCTTTGCCTTAAATCGCTTTACGCGGCTAATTCCTAGCGGTAAGGTACGCAGCCGTCGGGAATTTCTGCACCCGGCATTCTTCGGCGCCTTGCGTGCTTCGTACGTATGCGCGCCTTCATCTCATTCTGCATGTGATTCATCCATTCTGCTTGCGCCTAATCCAGGTGCTTGGCCCGCTTATGCCCTTGGCATAGTGCAGGAACGAGGTATCTGTGAAGTTCAATTGGGAATACTTTTTCCAAACGCTGCCCGAAGTGGCGAGCAAACTTGACGTTACGTTGGGGCTCACCTTGGCCGCAGCGTTCTTCTCGCTGTTGCTCGGCATTGTGTTTGCCCTGATCGCGTACTATAAAGTGCCCGTGCTCAGCCAGCTTCTGAAAGTCTGGAGCAGTTTCATGCGCGGCACGCCCGCCATCGCCCAGTTGTTCTTCTTCTATTACGGCCTTGCGAATGTGAGTTCGGTAATCTTGCAGATGTCCCCGCTGGTCGCGGTCGCCGTCATCATGAGCTTGCATATGAGCTGCTTCATGGGCGAATCCATCCGCGCAGCGCTTATCTCCGTTGACGACGGCCAGCGTGATGCCGCGAAGGCTTTCGGCATGACGGGTTTCCAAATGACGGTGCGCGTGGTGTTGCCCCAGGCCATTCGCGTTGCCCTGCCGCCGCTGTTCAACGACCTCATTAGCTTGTTCAAGCTTTCCTCGCTCGCCTATCTGGTTGGCCTGCGCGACGTTATGGGCGCGGCCAAGATCGAAGCGAATAACACCTACCAGTTCTTCGAGTGCTACGCCTGCGTCATCGTGGTGTACTGGGCCATCAGCCTGGTGCTCATGGGCATCCAGAAGATTCTGGAAAAGCGCTGCTCCGAAGCGTACTAGCACCATCTACGGGTATACGCAGCATTCGCTGCTCTATCGCACGTGTAAGTTGATACGGAAGGGATGTACATGCAACGACGTGATTTTCTTAAGCTGAGCGCAATTGCCACGGCCTCCTGCCTGGGCACCGGTTTCATCATGACGGGCTGCTCCAACGGCTCCTCTGATGGTTCCTCTTCGAACGACGGCTCCAGCCGCACCGTTCGCATTGCCACCATGGGCAATGGCGAGCCCTACTCTCTGGTTGACGACAGCGGCAACTGGACGGGCATGGAAGCCGACATGTGGGCCGAGGTTGAAAAGCGCATGGGCTGGACCATCGACATGGAAGCCGCCGGCGACGCATCCAGCGTGTTCGGCGACCTGGCCAGCGGCCGCGTAGACGTTGCCGCCAACTGCTACGCCATCACCGAGAAGCGCCTGGAGACCTACATCGCCTGCGACCCCATCTACGCCGACGCCCAGGTTGTCATCGTGCAGCCCGATAGCCCCTACCAGACGCTGGAAGACCTGCGCGGCGCTACCATCGGCGTAACGAGCGGCCAGGCTGCCCAGAGCACCATCGAGTCGCTGGCTCCCCAGTACGACTGGGAGGTCGTGACGTACGAGGACTCCACGGCTGGCTTCCAGGACTGCGCCCTCGGCCGTGTGGATTGCTATGCCAACACGGTCACGAACATCGAGAAGGCCGAACGTGCCCAGGGCCTGGAGTTCCGCATGCTCGACGAGAAGCTGTTCGGCAACAACGTTTCCTGGTTCCTTATGCCTGCCGAAACCGAGCTGCGTGACGAACTGAACAAGGTCATCGCCGCCATGCACGAAGACGGCACGCTGTCCTCGCTGTGCGAGAAGTGGTTCTACGAGGACCTTACCAAGCTCATCAGCACCGATTGGCTGACGGCCGACAAATAGCCGCTGGCTTTTGCATGCACCGCAGTAGGAAGAAGACCCCATGATTAGCGTGAAGAACCTCTCCAAGTCCTTCGGTGAAACCGACGTTCTGAAGGACATCAACTTGGAAATCGGCGACGACGAGATCGTGGCCATCCTGGGCCCTTCGGGTACGGGCAAGTCTACGCTGCTGCGGTGCATGAACTATCTTTGCGAGCCCACTACGGGTACCGTTTCCATTGACGATGTTGTCGTGGATGCCGCGCACCGCAAGCGCGCCGACGTGCGCGTCCTGCGCCGCAAGACGGCCATGGTGTTTCAGGATTATCACCTGTTCAAGAACAAGACGGCCGTGCAAAACGTCATGGAGGCCCTGGTCACCGTATGGAAGCGCCCCAAGGCCGAGGCGCGGGAAACCGCTATGGCCCTGCTGGAAAAGGTGGGCATGGCCGACCGTGCCGACTTCTACCCCTCGAAGCTTTCGGGCGGTCAGCAGCAGCGCGTGGCCATCGCTCGTGCGCTTGCGGTGCATCCGCAGGTGCTGCTGTTCGACGAGCCCACGAGCGCACTCGACCCCGAGCTGGTGGGCGAGGTGCTGGCGACCATTCGCCAGCTGGCGCAGGAGCGTGATTTTGCCATGGTAATCGTCACGCATGAGGTGGAATTCGCTCGCCAGGTGGCCGATCGCGTGATATTCATGGATGGAGGGTCCGTCGTTGTCGACGGAACTCCCGAGCAGATCATCGAGCATCCTTCCGACCCGCGTTTGCAGAAGTTCCTGTCATACGTGAGCCGCGGGGGCGCTGCTCCCTCCAAGCAACCCGAGGCCGAGGTGGCACAGCCCACCTTCGCAACGGACGATTTCTAGAGAGGAGGCGGAAGGCGCGGGCCTTCCGTTTTTCATGGGTCAGGTGCAGCAGGCGGTATTGCCCAAGACGTTCGAAGAATACAATGAGCAGCGCAAGGCTTCGTTTTTGCGCGTGAAGGATTTTAAGGAAGCAGGCGGTCGCTTGGTTGGCTACCTGTGCTCGTATACGCCGCTTGAGGTCATCGACGCAGCTGGAGCGGCTGCCGTGGGCCTGTGTGGCACGTCGAACGAAACGGTCTCCATTGCCGAGACGGTGCTGCCGTCGAACTTGTGCCCGCTCATCAAGTCGACGTTCGGGTTTGCCCTGGCCGACAAGTGCCCCTTTACGTACTTTTCCGACCTCATCGTGGGCGAAACCACCTGCGATGGCAAGAAGAAGATGTACGAGCTTCTGGCTGATATGAAGCCAGTTCACGTGCTGCATTTGCCCGCTGGTCGTACGCGCGAGCTGGAAGCCGAGCAGTGGCGCGCCGAGGTGCGCTACTTCAAGGAAGAGCTCGAGCGCATCTTCGGCATCACCATTACGGACGACGATTTGCGCGCTGCCGTGCGTCGTCGCAACAGGCTGCGCCGTGCGCAGACGGCCCTATTCCAGGTGCAGCGTCATGTACCCGCGCCTCTGGGCGGCGTTGAGGTCATGAGTACGCTTGCCGCGGGCTCGTTCAGCTTCGATATCGAGGAATATGCTCAGAAGCTGGAGGGCCTGGTGGAAGACGCCCAGAAGCGCGCCGAAGCAGGTTTTGCGCCCGAAGGAATTGCCCCTGGTGCGAAGCGCATCCTGCTCACGGGCTGTCCGTCGGGTGGCCTCATCAACAAGGTCGGCCGCACCATCGAGCGCAACGGCGGCGTGATCGTATGCCTGGACGATTGCTCGGGCGAACGCACGACCTGCATGGAGATCGACCCAGACGCGCCCGATATCCTGGATGCCATCGCCGACCGCTACCTGGACATCAACTGCTCCGTCATGACGCCGAATAACGGGCGCATGGAGCACACGTGCCGTCAGCTGGACGCATACCAGGTAGATGGCGTAATCGATGTCATCCTCACCGCTTGCCATACGTTCAATATCGAGAGCACGCTCATGCAGCGCGCCGTGGAAGACGCTGGCGTGCCGTACATGAAGGTCGAAGTGGATTATTCGGAAGCCGACATGGGCCAGCTTGAAACGCGCTTGGCGGCTTTCATCGAGATGCTGTAGGGATTTGCCTTACAGCACGCGGAGCGCGTGGGGGAGTATGCTTACGTCGTAGACGCGCGCTACGATTTGCTCGCCGTCCATCTGGGCGGGTGGCGTTACTTCGAATTCGACGTGCAGCTTCTTGCACGTACGCATTTCCATGCACTGGAATCCGGTGTGCTTCCCGTTTTTGGCGCGCACGAATATAAATGCCGCCTTTGCCCTGCCCAGCGGGGGATGCGCGATGCATACGTCGAAGCGCCCATTATCGATGCTTGCGTCGGGGCAGATGCGGAAGCCGCCACCATAATAGGGGCCCACCTGCACGGCAAAGGTAATCGATGAGCTGCTCACGGGCACGCCGCCGTCGAACGATGCCGTCCAAGCATGTGCGTCAAGATGGTGGGCTATCTGATTGAATCCGCATTCCGCGTAGAGGGCCGTACCGCTTTTGTTCGTATGCTTGCGACGTTCCACCGTCTCGATGGCGATGGCAGCGTCGAGACCAAACGAGAGCGTCTCCATGAAGTAGGTGTTGTTTACCTGGCCCAAATCGACCCAGCGTGCCTCGTTGCGCGCAATGCGCTCGATGGCGCGCGCGGGGTTTTTGGGCATGTCCAGCGAGCGTGCATAGTCGTTGCCCGTGCCAGCGGGAATAACGCCCAGCGCGGGCCGCAGCTCTTCAGGCAGGCGCATGAGGCCGTTGATGGTTTCATGGACGACCCCGTCGCCTCCCAGCGTGACCACCGCGTCGTAATGTGCGGCTTCTTGTGCGAGCGTTTCCGCATGGTGCGAACGCTGCGTTGTCTCCAAGCGTACGTTTGCGCCCGTTGCAGCGTGCAGCATTGCCCCTGCGTCGCGCGCTGCGTTGGCTGCACGTCCGCTTTGTGCGGCGGGATTTGCTATGAGCAGGATATTTTGCATGGCGACTATTGTAGCGGAAGGGTGCTTTACAGCGCGCTTCGGATTTATCCCTTCTTCAAGAAATGCCTGATGCATCGGCGAATGCCAAACGTTGCAGGTGAATCGCTCGTTCCTGCGGCCGCTGCTTCCGCGATGCGCGCTTCCTCGCTCTGCCTTGCCTCAAGACGCTCGCGCACGGCCTGTTCGTGCAGCTTTGTGACGATCGTGGCCTCGCGGTACAGCTCGCTGGATGCGCGTACGCCTTCGACGAGGTATTTCTTTTCCTGCGTGCTTTGCGCGGCAAAGGCTCCGCTTCCGATCTTCTCGATGAGTTCGGCTGCCATTGCCTTCTCGCGTTCGATCGTGCGTTCCGCCATGAATGCGAAGCCGGCTTCGGACATGCGCTGACGCTTGTTGTCGTCGGCGAAGAGCCCAAGAATGGCTTCCGCCATGGAGGCGGGGTCGGGGTAGGCGAGCGACGTGGCATCTGAGGGCAAGTCGTACAGGTTGTTCTCCATGTGCAGGTCAACAACCGGCAAGCCGCATGCCATCATTTCGAACGGGATGCGCGACGGGTTGGAAGAGCTGCAGCACACGCCAACGCCGCAGCGATTGTACAGGCTTGCAAGCTCTTTGACGGGCAGCAGGCCAAGCTGGGTGTCGATGGCGTCGGCAGTTTCCACATCGTCGAGCGGAACGCCGCTTCCGTACGAGTAGATATGAATGCTCGGGTCGTGGTGCTTTACGATGCGCAGTGCTTGCAGAAGCAATTCGTGGCATCTACGAGGCTTTTCGGGCTGCAGCACTACGCAGATTGCTCGTTCGCGCGTGGAATCTAGTCGGTGGTAAATGGAGCTGTCTACGCAGAAATCGAAGGGCTCCGCCTTGCCGTTGGCCTCTTGCTGCAGCTTTACGGGCAGCCAGCGGCCAATGGTGACCATGCGGAGGTCCTGCGAATAGGTGAGTCGTGCTTGTATCTGGTCGTATCCCATGGGCATGAACCAGGGCTCGAAGTCCTGAACGAAGTATGCTCGCGCGCGAGCTGGCGTGTTCAGGGCCTCGCTGACGGTGTTCCAGGCGGTAGCGACTACGACGTCAAGCGATGAGGGGATGTCTTCCTTGGCTACGACAATTGCGTTTTGCATGCCGTATGAGTCGCGCAGAACCCCCTGAACCTCTTCGGGTTCGTAGGCTTCGTTTGCCACGGAGATGGTGACGGAGTTGTTCTTTCCCAACTCCTCTGCAACTTGGGCAATCGTGCGCGTTCCGCCCGAGCCGGGGCCTACGCGCGTGGGTATGATCCAGTGGATGTTCATTTCGTCCCCTCATACGGTTCTTTAGCGTTCACAGTATATACGTTGGAATACGTGAGAATGGGATGGTTCTGAGGGGGCGGTGTTGAAAGGCGCCCGAAAAAGAAAAAACTCCCAGTTGGGAGTTGATGCGTCATGGTGGGCCGTGTGGGACTCGAACCCACGACCTTAGGATTAAAAGTCCTCTGCTCTACCAACTGAGCTAACGGCCCACGGCGCTAAGCGCAATGTTGCATTTTACCGATGGCCCTACGTTTGGTCAATCCATTCATTTCTTGTCCACGGGGTTGGTTAATGGGCTTGCGTACGCTACAATGCACCCAATTTACTTTAGGCGGCTGGAGTGCCAAAGGGCGCATGCCGCAGTTCGAGGAAGGGCACACCATGGCTGTGAAGCGACATCATGCGGGCGGTTACGACCTGTCCAAGCAGGTGTATTTCGTCGGCTTCATGGGTGCCGGCAAGACCACCGTTTCGGGCTACCTGGCCACCACGCTGGGCCTTCCCTCCATCGACGCCGACGAATACCTCGAGCTCCTGGAAGATCGCGTCATCGCCGACATCTTCGCTGAAGATGGGGAAGACTACTTCCGCGACCTGGAAACGGAGTACTTGGAAGACCTCTCGCAGCGCAGCCCGCGCTTCATCGGCACGGGTGGTGGCGTGGTGAAGCGCGCCTGCAACGTCGACATCATGAAGAAGTACGGCTTTATCATTTACTTGGGCGTTACCGCCGACGAAGCATCGAGCCGTATCCCCAATACCGATTCGCGCCCCCTGTTCAAGGACATTGAAACTGCGCGTCGCACGGTGCTCGAGCGCGAGCCGCTCTACGAGGCCGCAGCCGACGCCTACGTGAACACCACGGGCCGCACGGTTCAGGACATTTGCGCCGAAGTGAAGCAAATCCTCATCGATAATGGAGTTTTGATAGAGGAGTGCTAAACGCGCTATAGTGTTTGTCTGAAGCGATTCGAGGCGCGCGCAAGCGTGCCCTCGTATTACGGAAGGCGGATGTTCACTGGGTAAGCGCTTCTCCCCCAATTCCGCTGCATAGTGCTGGGCGCCGTTCGACCGCCCGTTCGCGCGATTTACATACGCGCGAAACTTGGGCGCATTGTGCGCCTAAAGCTTTTTGCAGCGGCTTTGGCAACCTCCCCTTTCGCCGTGCAAGACAACGCTCGTATGGAGGAACCTTTGAGCAAAGAAGACGTCATCGAACTTGAGGGCACCGTAACGGAGGCTCTGCCGAACGCAATGTTCAAGGTAGAGCTGGAAAACGGCCACACTATCTTGGCTCACATTTCCGGCAAGATGCGCATGCATTACATCAAGATTCTGCCGGGCGACAAGGTAACGGTCGAGCTTTCTGTCTACGACCTCGAACGCGGTCGCATCACGTATCGTTTCAAGTAAGTCCCTCGCCGCGTAAGCGGTTCGGGCAAAGCGCGCATGCAAGCCGCTGCATGCTCAGTTGGACAACCATCACCTGCGGCTGGGTGTGAACATACATGTGGAACACATACCGAAAGGAAGTTTGATATGAAGGTACGTCCTTCGGTCAAGAAAATGTGCGACAAGTGCAAGATCATCCGACGCCATGGCAAGGTCCTCGTTATCTGCGAGAATCCGCGCCATAAGCAGCGTCAGGGCTAGAGAAAGAGGAAGAAGAACATGGCACGTCTTGTTGGTGTCGACCTCCCTCGCGACAAGCGCATTGAAGTCGGCTTGACCTACATCTACGGCATTGGACTCACCACGTCCAAGAAGATCCTCGCCGAAACCGGCGTTGACCCCGATATCCGCGTGAAGGATCTGGGCGAAGACGATCTGGCGAAGATTCGCGATTACATCAACGCAAACCTCACGGTAGAGGGCGACCTGCACCGCGAAGTTTCCCAGAATGTAAAGCGCCTCATGGAAATCGGTTGCTACCGTGGCCTGCGTCATCGTCGTGGCCTGCCCGTTCGCGGTCAGCGCACCCACACGAACGCTCGTACCCGCAAGGGTCCTCGCAAGCAAATCGGCGGCAAGAAGAAGTAGGTGTAACTAAGTGGCTCAGAAGAAAAACGTGCGCGCACGCATCAAGCGCTCCGAGCGTAAGAACATCACCGTTGGCGCCGCGCATATCAAATCTACGTTCAACAACACGATTGTCAGCATCACCGATCCTCAGGGCAATGTGATTTCCTGGCAGTCTGCTGGCACGGTCGGCTTCAAGGGCTCTCGTAAGTCCACGCCGTTCGCCGCTCAGATGGCTGCAGAGGCTGCTGCCAAGACCGCTATGGAGCACGGCCTGAAGAAGGTTTCCGTGTTCGTTAAGGGTCCTGGTTCCGGCCGCGAGACCGCTATCCGCTCCCTTCAGGCTGCGGGTCTGGAAGTCTCCAGCATTCAGGATTGCACCCCGATTCCGCACAACGGTTGCCGTCAGCGCAAGCGTCGTCGCGTTTAACTGAAAGGATTATGATTATGGCAGTGAACAGGACTCCGGTTCTGAAGCGTTGCAGGCAGCTGGGTATCGACCCTGTCGTGCTGGGCTATTCCGGCAAGGAATCCAAGCGCCAGCCGAAGCGCCGCCGCAAGGAATCCGAATACGGCATGCAGCTCCGTGAAAAGCAGAAGGCCAAGTTCATCTATGGCGTTCTCGAAAAGCAGTTCCGCGGTTACTTCCGTCGCGCCAAGAGCATGCCCGGCATCACGGGTGAGAACCTCATGGCTATCCTGGAAAGCCGTCTGGACAACATCGTCTTCCGTCTGGGCTTTGCCCGTACGCGTAAGGAAGCTCGCCAGGCTGTAACGCACGGTCACATCACCGTGAACGGCCGTCGCGTCGACATCCCCAGCTACCGCGTGCGTCCCGGCGATCTCGTTGCCGTTGCCCCCAAGGCCAAGGAACTCCTGGTCATCAAGAGCGCTCTCGTCTCCAACGAGCGCGTTCAGGTGCCCGCTTGGCTCGAGGTTGACATCGAGAAGCTGCAGGGTAGCGTACTGAACCTTCCCACCCGCGATCAGATCGATTTGGACATCAACGAACAGCTCATCGTCGAACTTTACTCCAAGTAATCTACGCGGCTTTTAAGGAGGCTTACACAATATGACAGAGTTCATGAGGCCTACAATCACTACGGAAGAAGTCAGCGATACCGTTGCTCGTTTCGTGGTCGAACCGCTTGAGCGTGGTTATGGCTACACGCTAGGTAACTCCATGCGTCGCGTCTTGCTGAATTCGCTCGACGGTGCTGCTGCTACGGCTATTCAGATCGATGGTGTTCAGCATGAGTTCACCACCGCTGAAGGCGTAATCGAAGACATTACCGACATCGTCCTCAACGTGAAGGGGCTGGTCTTCAGCGCCTTCGCCGAGGACGCCACCGAGGCTACCGCTCGCATTTCCGTCGAGGGTCCCTGCACCGTTACCGGTGCCGACCTGGAAGTGCCCACGGAGTTCACGCTGGTGAACCCCGAGCACGTCATCGCGACGGTTGCCGACGGCGGTCAGCTGGACATGACGGTTCGCATTGGCGTTGGTCGCGGCTACGTTGTGGCCGACCGCAACAAGCGTACCGAGGATCCCATCGGTATCATCCATGTCGATTCGCTCTTCTCCCCTGTGCGTCGTTGCGCTCTGAATGTTACCGACACGCGTGTTGGCCAGAGCACCGATTACGACAAGCTGGTTCTGGAAGTCGAAACCGACGGTTCGATTTCGCCGGTTGATGCAGTATGCCAGGCGGCTAACATCATCAACCAGTACATGGGAGCATTCCTTTCCCTGAACGAGACCGACGAGGAAGAGGAAGGCGAAGTGCCCTCCATCTTCGCTCCGGAAGGCGAAGAAACGAATGCCGAGCTCGACAAGCAGATTGAGGATCTGGACCTCTCCGTCCGCTCCTACAACTGCCTGAAGCGCGCTGGCATCCATGCGGTGCGTCAGCTGGTCGAATATTCCGAAAACGACCTGCTCAACATTCGCAACTTCGGCGCCAAGTCTATCGAAGAAGTGAAAGACAAGCTCATTTCCATGGGCCTCAATTTGAAGCAATAGGAGAATCGAGAACATGAGACACTACAAGAAGGGTCGCAAGCTCGGCACCGATGCCGCGCATACCAAGGCCATGAAGAAGAGCCTGGTTGTCGCGCTGTTCACGAACGACCGCATCAAGACGATCGAGGCTCGCGCCAAGGAAATCCGTCCCGATGTTGACAAGATCATCACCTGGGCGAAGCGTGGCGACCTGCACGCTCGTCGTCTGGCTATCGCCGCTCTGGGCGACAAGGAGCTCGTCCGCGAGGTCTTCGAGAAGGTTGCTCAGGGTCAGTTCCAGGACCGCCAGGGTGGTTACACCCGCATCATGAAGCTTGGCCCCCGCAAGGGTGACAACGCTCCCATGGTGATCATGGAGCTCGTTACCGAGCCCGTGGCCAAGAAGGCCGAAAAGCCGGCCAAGGCTGCCAAGAAGGCTGCTGCTCCCAAGAAGGAAGAAGTGGCTGAGGAAAAGGCCGAGCAGGCTGTCGAGGAAGTCGCTGAAGAGGCTACCGAGTCTGCCGAGGAGAAGGCTGAATAGCCTACTCGCTCTAAGCGCATTGAAAGACCCGCTTCGGCGGGTCTTTTTTTGTTGCACGCGCCGTTGTTCCCCATGTTGCCAACGGCGCGTGCCATACTGGGCGCATGTCCCTTAACGCCGCTACATATCAACCAGGCACTACGCCCCTTCACGCGCTTGATGCGCGCGTGAAGATCACGGTTGTGCTCGTGTATTCCATTGCGGTCTTCTTTGTTGATACGTGGTGGGGGATGGGCGCGTATGCGGTCGTAGCCGTAGCGTGCCTTGCCGTGGGGCGCATGCGCGTTCTGGCGCTTGCGCGGCAGCTTCTTCCACTGTGGCTTATCCTGGCGCTCACGTTGCTTTCAAGTGCGCTGGGTGGGGCTGGCATCCTTGTCGGTCTCTTCTACGTAACGCGTATCGTGCTCATCCTGGCGGCTTCTTTCGTGCTTACGGCGACGACTACTGCTAGTGATATTTCCCAGGCCATCGAGAGCATGCTTCGTCCTCTGACCCATGTGGGCGTACCCGTACGCGATATCGCCGCCGTTTCGGGCATAGCGTTGCGATTCATCCCCATTATCATCGACGAATTCCAGGGTATTAGGGCTGCTCAAGCGTCTCGTGGGGCGCGCTTTGCAAGCGGAGGCATTGCCACCCGCGCAAAGGCGTGGGGCGGTGCATTCACGCCGTTGTTCGTAGGGCTGTATCGACGTGCCGATCGATTGGCCGTATCCATGGATGCGCGCTGCTACGGGTTTCAGCGCATTCCCTCACGCCTACGTGAGTGCGCACTGGGCGTTGGGCCCGCCATAGGCATGCTGGCTGTTGCCGCGGCGCTTGTTGCCTGCGCAATTCTTCTTTAGACTGCAAAACTTCGAAATGCCTGGTCGCAGGCGCGTCTTCGAGCGTTTTCCCTGGATGGGATATCGTTTCGCATCTGTCTTAGGCGCGTGACAGTCGCGAATTGTGAGTATATAGTGAAGAAAACGGACGCGTAGGGGTGCGCGTCAACTCAACTTCACAACGATGCGAGAGGGACCGGGTGCTTCTTACTCTGCCTGGCATATATGTCGGCTGCGCTATTTTGCTGGCTGCCGTTTTGGGGCTTGCAATGGGCAGCTTCCTGGGGCGCGTGGCATGGCGCCTGATGCGCAATGAACCCGTGCTTGCAGGGCGTTCCCATTGCGATACGTGTGGGCATGTGCTTTTCGCGAACGACTTGGTGCCCATCGTTAGCTGGACGGCGCTGCGAGGTCGCTGTCGCTACTGCCATGCGCGCCTTTCCGCGCGATATCCTGCTAGCGAATTCGCATGTGCTGCGCTGTATGTGTCCATTGTCATTTGCTACGGTCTTACCCTCGAGGCGCTTCAGATGGTTGGGTTTGCCAGTGTGCTTATGGTGCTCTCCCTTACCGACCTGGACGAATCGTATATTCCAAACCAGACGATTGTGGCCGCCATCGTCATTCGCGTGCTATTCATCGTCTTTGCATGGCTTGCCCTCGTGGTGCACGTTCCCGTGCAGGCCGTGTTCGCCGACCCTGCTGCGCATGGCATCGTGCTCATGGATGCCCAGGCGCTTGGATTCGATGACAAGCCCTTTTGGGATCCCACGGCCGATGCCTCCATCGTCGTCTTGGATATGCTGCGGACATCGCTTTTGGGTGCGGTAATCATCGGCGTGGCCGTGGTCGTGCTGGCGCTGGCCATGGACAAGTTCCTGGGGCGCTCTTCGATAGGCGGGGGCGATATGAAGCTGTTTGCCGTGGCGGGCTTTTACTTTGGCGCTCGCCAGTGCCTCTTCCTCATCGTGATCGCATGCGTGTTGGGCATCCTGTTCGCGCTCGCTACGCAGAACCGTGCGGGGTTTAGCGATGATATCTATCGCATCGATCAGGCGGAAGGCAAGTCGTCCGTTTCTAACTGCGCAGACGAGGCTTCGCAGGGCCCCGTGGAGGACGAATGGCCCTTCCTAGAGGAAGAACGCGTGCCGGCATCCAAGGGCGTCTCGCGCGTGTTCCCCTTTGGCCCCTCCATTGCGTTGGCGTGTTGGATCACCATGATGGTAGGTGGTCCCGTTACGCAGTGGTATCTGGAATTGCTCTAGTTGGTGGCGCAAAGCACGGCTTGCTCTACGTAATCGAGCGTGGCCGGAGCTGTGTCGCAAATCCTGAACAGGTTGCGATCCTCCGGGTCCATGAACTTGGCGAGTAACATCTGGTCGAAGAGCACGCCAAGCGCATCGTAATAGCCCTGCACGTTGTAGATGCCCGTGGGCTTGGGCGCATGCCCGTCTTTCACCTTCTGTTCCGCAAGGGCACTGAATATCTCGTCCAGCGTTCCCACTGATCCGGGGAGTGCAATGAAGGCGTCGGAATGCTCGAACATCATGTCTTTGCGGTCGGAAAGGTTATGTGCTTTCAGCAGCGTATCGCAGGGGAATACGGGGCGCGCGTTGAGGTAGGGGATGTCGGTGGTGATGACGCCCAGAACGTGTCCCCCGGCCTGTGCGGTCGCATGTGCGACGGAGCTCATGAGGCCCGTTTCGAAGCCTCCGAACACGAGGGTATGACCGCGGCGACCCATTTCGGTGCCAAGGCTGATAGCGCTGGATACGTAGGGCTCGCCGGCGTTGGCGTTCGAGCCGCAGAAAACGCAGATGTTCATGATGTCCTTCCAGAAGGCTTCGCGTGCGTGCGTTTCCCCATTGTATAATTTTGTGCAAAAGTTGCACGCATCGGGAGGAGCTCATATGGCGAAAATGCTCTATCAGGGTCATGGGTCCTATCGTTTCACGCTTGAAGATGGCACGTTGGTGTACGTCGATCCGTTTGCGGGCGAGGGCTACGATGTGCCTGCGAGTCTCGTTTTGGTCACGCACGAGCACTTCGACCACAACCAGGTCGATCGGATGCCCCATGCTCCGGGTTGCCGCGTCCTGCGTGCTGCCGATTTTCAGCCCGCTCCTGGCGAATACCGTACGTTCGACGTATGCGGCGTGCATATCCAGCCCGTTCAGGCATGCAACGAGAATCACCCGGTAGACGAGTGCGTGGGCTTGGTGCTTTCCTTCGATGGGCTGCGCTTTTACGCTTCCGGCGACACCAGCACTACCGATGACATGCGTTCGGGGAAGCTGGCTGCCATGGCTCTCGACTACGCCGTGTTCCCGGGCGATGGCTTCTACAACATGAGCGTGGAAGAAGCCAGCGCGTGCGCGGCTTTGGTGGGTGCGCGTCACAGCATGCCCGTGCATTTGGTTCCCATGAGCGGTGAGCCCACGCCCGAAACGCTCTTCGACGAGGGCAAGGCCCAGGCGTTTCATGCGGAGGGGCGCATTATCTTGCACCCGGGGCAGGAACTCGATTTGTAGGGCGTCGCGCTGCGGCATACTTGCCGTTCGTTGTTCTATTTTTCTTTTGCGTGCTATAGCCTTCGATTCATTCAATTTGCCATAGGCGTCGGTAACGCATCAGCGGCGGGTGTATATGCCCGCCGTATACTTTGTGCGGACCGCCCCATAGGCGGGCGGCATCATGCAGGCAGAGCGCAGGGAGAGGCCTATGCAAGCAGCGTATCCGCACATTTTCGAGCCCTTCACCGTACGGCATATGACAGCCAAGAACCGCATCGTCATGGCGCCCATGGGAACGAACTTCGCCAAGTGCTCCGGCGAGCTTTCCGAGGAGCATATCGCCTACTACGAGCAGCGTGCCAAGGGTGGCACGGGCATCATCATCTTGGAAAACGTGGATATCGACTACCCGCAGGGCAGTAATGGAACCACGCAGCTGCGCATCGACCGCGATACGTTCATGCCGCGCCTGTACGAGCTGTGCGAGGCAGTGCATCGTCACGGCGCCTGCATTGCGGTGCAGATCAACCATGCTGGTGCTGCCACTATGGAACGTCGTATTGGCTGTCAGCCCATTTCCGCATCCGATATCCCCAGCAAGGCGGGTGGCGAGGTTCCACGCCCCATGACGGTTGAGGAAATCAAGCATGTGGTGAAGAAGTTCGGCGAGGCGGCGAAGCGCGCCCAGGCGTGCGGGTTCGATGCCGTGGAGATTCACGCTGGGCATAGCTATCTGCTCTCACAGTTCCTTTCGCCTCTTACCAATCATCGCGAAGATGAATACGGCGGCAGTCCCGAAAATCGCGCTCGCATCGTGACCGAGGTCGTGCAGGAAGTGCGTGCCCAGGTGGGGCCCTTCTTCCCGATCTTCATCCGTCTTTCGGCCGATGAGCTCATGGAAGGCGGCAATACGCTGGAGGACTGCATCGAGTACCTGCAGTACTTCCAGGAGGAAGTGGACGTATTCGACGTGTCTGCTGGCCTGGCGGGTGCCATCCAGCTGCAAATCGATATCGACTACAAGCCCGATGGATGGCGTGCGTATATGGCCCGTGCGTTGAAGGATGCCTATGGCAAGCCGTGCATTACCATGGGCAACATTCGCAAGCCCCAGGTGGCAGAGGACATCCTGGCGCGCGGCGATGCTGACCTCATTGGCATGGGCCGTGGCCTTATTGCCGACCCGTATTGGGTGAACAAGGTGGAAGATGGGCGCATCGAGGATATTCGCACGTGCATTTCGTGCAACATTGGCTGCGCAGGCCATCGCATTGGCTTGAATCAGCCCATGCGCTGCACAGTGAACCCCGACTTGTTCCACGATGACGCCTATCGCGAGATGCAGGTGAAGAAGCCCTGCAACGTGGTGGTCATAGGTGGCGGCACGACGGGCCTGGAAGCCGCTTGCACGGCAGCTGAAGTGGGTTGCACCACGTTCCTCATTGAGGAGAAGGACGAGCTGGGCGGTTTGGCGGCCACCATTTCCCGCATCCCCGAGAAGGACCGCATCATGGACTTCCCGCGCTACCTAATAACCCGCGCGAAGAAGCTGCATAACCTGTTCATCTTTACGGGCAAGCCGGCTACGGTCGATTTCGTGCGCAGCTTGAACCCTGACATCGTGGTGAATTCCACGGGTTCTAATCCCACGTTGCCTCCCATTACGGGACTGAAGTATCGCGTAGACAAGCATGGTACGCGTGTGGCCACGGCGCTGAAGATGATCGAGCGCATCAATGGGTATCCGCAGGATATGACGGGCATGAAGGTGGCCATCATTGGCGGCGGCGCGACGGGCTTGGATATCATGAGCCTGTTTGCCCCGCGTGGCGCAGAGGTTACCATCATCGAACGCTCTCCTGCAATTGGCGCGGGCCTCGACCCGGTAACCAAGAGTGACACGGCGAACAAGCTGGCGAAATACAACGTCAAGCAGATGACGCGCACGGCGCTTCAGGAAGTGCGCGACGACGAGTTCGTGGTGGAAACCCTCGAGGGCGAAAAGATGGTCGTGCCCTTCGACTATGGTTTTGTGGCGCTGGGCATGCGTTCGAACAACCCTGTCCTTGCTGCGCTACAAGAGGCGTTTGCGGGGACCAACGTGGTCTTGTACAACATTGGCGACAGCAAACGTGCACGTCAGATCATTCACGGCACCATGGAAGGCCGCGACATCATCAGCGTGTTGCAGCGGCATCAGTTCCTCTAAGACGTGCGCTATAGCGAATGGATGGCGGCGGGCTTCGGCTCGCCGCCTTTGCGTTAGAGCAGCTCTTCCAGGCTATGCACGGCTACGGTAGCCGCGGCCTGCAGGTCTTCGAAGGGATGCGAGGTGTTGTTGGGGTCGAAGGCGCCCACCGTGCGGATGCCCGCACGCGTCATGGTGTTCACGGCGTAGACCGCATCATCGAAGCCCCAGGTTGTTTCCGGAGTGGAGCCCATGGTCGCCATGGCGTGCTCGTAGATGGCGGTTTCTTCCTTGGTCATGCCCAGCTCGTCGGTAGTGCAGATCTCGGCGAAGAACGAGGCGAGTCCCCAGCGCTCGAGCCCCGCCTGCACGTAGCGCTTCGGGCTGCTGGTAACCACGCAGCAGGGAATGCCCTGTTCCTGGGCGCGTTCGAGCATGGCGCGCACGCCGGGCAGCACCTCGACGCGCTCGCGGTAGAACGAAAGGAGCACGTTGTCCTCGATGGCGAGGACGTCTTCGGTGCTTTCGCCGACGCCGTATTTCTCATGCCACAACGCGGCGCTCTCCTCGATGGGCAGCGCGTGGATGCTCGTGGCGTCTTCGGGGCTCACGGGGGCGTTCGCCATGCGCTGCAGGGCGTCTTCGGCCTCGTTCCATGCTTGCATGGAATCGAGGAGCGTTCCGTCGCAATCGAAGATGAATCCGCGGGTGCCGGTGAAGATGTCGGTCATGGGGATGCTCCTGATAAGTGGGCGTGTGGGTAAAAAGAAGCGCCCTCCCTGGCGTGGGAGGGCGCGTGAGGCGTTGGCCTATTTGAAGTAGGCGACGCCGCTTTCGATGATGGGTTGGAAGCTCTGGCTCGGAATGTTCTGGTACAGGCCTGCGCCGCTGCGCTCGGTGTGGCCCATCTTGCCGAAGACGCGACCGTCGGGGCTGGTGATGCCTTCGATGGCGTATGCCGAACCGCTGGGATTGGCTGCCCAGTTCATGCTGGGGTTGCCGTTTTCGTCCACGTACTGCGTGGCAATCTGGCCGGCTGCGGCCAGCTGTGCGTACAGTTCGGGCGAGATGACGAAGCGGCCTTCGCCGTTGCTGATGGGCATGGTGTGGATGTCGCCCACTTCGCATTCGGAAAGCCAGGGCGAAAGGTTGCTGGCCACGCGCGTGCGCACGATGCGGCTCTGGTGACGGCCCACGCTATTGAACGTGAGGGTGGGGCAGGTGTCGTCCATGGGGCGAATGTCGCCGTAAGGCACCAGGCCCAGCTTCACGAGCGCCTGGAAGCCGTTGCAAATGCCCAGCATCAGGCCATCGCGGTTTTGCAGCAGGTCGCGTACCGCTTCGGTGACGGCGGGCGAGCGGAAGAATGCCGTGATGAACTTGGCGGAGCCGTCGGGTTCGTCGCCGCCCGAGAAGCCGCCGGGGATCATGATGATCTGGCTGTTCTTGATGCCCTCCACGAGCGCCTTCGTGCTTTCCGCGACGGCGGCAGGCGTGAGGTTGTTGATGATGAGCGTGGTGGCTTCGGCGCCCGCGCGCTCGAAGGCAGCTGCGGTGTCGTATTCGCAGTTCGTGCCCGGGAATACGGGAATGATCACGCGCGGCTTTGCGATGGTGCCGTTGAATACGAGCGGCGTGTGGTTGTCGCTGGTCACGGCCTCGACGGTGCCTTCCTGGTTGCGGTAGGGGAACACCGGCTCGAGCTTGCCTTCCCAGGCTTCCTGCAGCTTAGCGAGCGAGATGACCTCACCTGCTGCGCTGAACTCGTAGGCTTCCGTGGTGGCGCCCACTTCGCCCACGTACAGGCTGCCCGTAGCAGCGGGAATCTCGGCGTTATCGGCAAGCTCTACGTAAAACGAACCGTACGCAGGTGCGAACAGGTCGCCGCGCTCTTCGTTGTCGTTCAGCGCAAGGCCGATGCCGTTGCCCAGGCACATCTTGAAGAGTGCTTCGGCGGCGCAGCCGTAGCCGGGCGTGGAAACGGCCAGTGCGGCCTTGGAGCCAATGAGCTCTTCCACCATGTCGAATGCCGCGAGCAGGTCTTCCACGTCGGGCGTGAGGTTGTCTTCTTGATAGGCGGGGCGAATCTCGATGACGCGGTGACCAGCGCCCTTGAATTCGGGGCTGGTGATGCGATCTTCCTTGCCACAGCCCGTGCAGAAGCTTACCAGCGTGGGCGGCACGTCGATGTCTTCGAAGCTGCCGCTCATGGAGTCCTTGCCGCCAATGGAGCCAACGCCCAGGTCGACCTGGGCCATCAGGGCGCCCAGTACGGCCTGCGCGGGCTTGCCCCAGCGTTCCGGGCTGGTGCGCAGCTTCTCGAAGTATTCCTGGAATGACAGATAGGCATTCGCGCGCTGGAAGCCGGCGGCCACGAATTTGGCCACGCTTTCCACCACGGAAAGGTACGCGCCCGTGAACTGGTTCGCTTCCATGATGAAGGGGTTGAAGCCCCAGGCCATGCCGCTGACGGTATGGGTCTCGCCGAACACGGGGAGCTTGGCTGCCATGGCCATGGCAGGCGTGAGCTGGCGCGCACCGCCAAAGGGCATGAGGGCGGTTGCCGCGCCGATGGTGCTATCGAAGCGCTCTACCAGGCCCTTCTTGCCGCAGACGTTCAGGTCGGTAACGAGCGAGGTCATGCGCTCGGCCAGGGTGTCGCCTTCCCAGCTGGGGGCGTACGTGTTGCCAGCGCACAGATGCGCGGTCTGGTGCTTGGGTGCGCCATTGCTGGCCAGGAACTCGCGGCTTACGTCCACGATGGCCTTGCCATTCCAGTCGATGCGCACGCGGGCGTCGGCGGTAACGGTGGCGACGGGCGTGGCCTCCAGGTTTTCCTCCTTGGCGTAGGCCAGGAATTCCTGCACGTCGGAAGCGTCCAGAGCCACGGCCATACGCTCCTGGCTTTCGGAAATGGCAAGCTCGGTGCCGTCGAGGCCGTCGTACTTCTTCGGAACTGCGTTCAGGTTCACATGCAGGCCGTCGGCCAGTTCGCCGATGGCAACGCTCACGCCACCTGCGCCGAAGTCATTGCAGCGCTTGATGAGGCGGCAGGCATCGCCGCGGCGGAACAGGCGCTGCAGCTTGCGCTCGACGGGCGCGTTGCCCTTCTGCACTTCCGCGCCGTCCTTTTCCAGCGACTGCGTGTTGTGGGCCTTGGAGGAACCCGTTGCGCCGCCGATGCCGTCACGGCCGGTGCGGCCGCCGAGCAGCACGATGACGTCGCCCGGGGCGGGCGTCTCGCGGCGTACGTGGTTGGCGGGCGTGGCGGCGACAACGGCGCCGATTTCCATGCGCTTCGCCATGTACCCCGGATGGTAGATCTCGTCTACCTGGCCCGTGGCCAGGCCAATCTGGTTGCCATAGCTGGAATAGCCCGCGGCAGCCGTGGTGACAATCTTGCGCTGCGGCAGCTTGCCGGGCAGCGTTTCGGAAACGGGAGCCAGCGGGTTCGCGGCACCCGTTACGCGCATTGCCTGGTAGACGTAGCTGCGGCCCGAAAGTGGGTCGCGGATGGCGCCGCCCACGCAGGTGGCAGCCCCGCCGAAGGGTTCGATTTCGGTGGGGTGGTTATGCGTTTCGTTCTTGAACAGGAAGAGCCAGTCTTCGTCGACGCCGTTCACGTCGACCTTCACCTTCACGGTGCAGGCGTTGATTTCCTCGCTCTCGTCGAGGCCGGTAAGGACGCCCTTGGCCTTCAGGTACTTTGCGCCGATGGTGCCCATGTCCATGAGGCAGATGGGCTTTTCGGTGCGGCCGAGCTCCTCGCGCATTTCCAAGTAACGGTTGAATGCCTGGCGGACCGTTTCGTCGTCGATCTGCACTTCGTCGAGCTGCGTGCCGAACGTGGTGTGACGGCAGTGGTCGCTCCAGTAGGTGTCGATCATCTTGATTTCCGTGATGGTGGGGCAGCGGCCCTCTTCGCGGAAGTATTCCTGGCAGAAGGCGATGTCGGCGAGGTCCATGGCCAGGCCGCGGTCGGCGATGAACGCGGAAAGCTCTTCCTCGCTCATTTCCAGGAAGCCGTCGAGCACTTCCACGGGGCCAGGCTCGGGGTAGTTGCCTGCGAGCGTTTCCACGGTATCGAGCGAGGCTTCGCGCGCTTCCACGGGGTTGATGACGTAGCCCTTGATGCGGTCGATGTCGGCCTGGGAAAGCGAGCCTTCCAGCAGGTATACCTTGGCGCTGCGGACCGCAAGGCGCTCGCCCTGGCTGATGAGCTGAATGCATTCGCTGGCGCTGTTTGCGCGCTGGTCGAACTGGCCAGGCAGGAATTCCACGGCGAATACGGCTGCGGCGTCCGTGCATTCATCGTGCAGGGAGCGATAGACGACGTCGCTCTGGGGCTCGCTGAATACGGTGGGGATGCAGGATTCGAACAGGTCTTCCGCCGCACCCTCGACATCGTAGCGGTTCACGAGGCGCAGGCCACTCAGGCCGCTGACCCCCAAGATGTCCTGAAGCTCGTGCAGAAGCTGCTGCGCTTCCACATCGAAGCCGGGTTTTTTCTCGACGTAGATACGTGAAACCATGTGGAGCCTTTCGTTGTGGTTTCGTTGGGCAAACGTACGCGCGTGATGCGCAACTAGTTGTTCTTCGCTTTTAGCTTTTCCCACTCGCGGTCGATGTCTTCCTGAGTGAGGTTTTCCCATTCCTTGTGGTAGCGGCCGTCGGAGTCGTATGCCGCGGGGTTGCGGCGCGCAACCATCCAGGAGCGATGCTTTTGCTGGAAGTACGTGACTGCCATGACCAGGATGAGCGCGACGACCATGATGATCGTCTTCGCGAGCTGGTCGGGCACGATGAAGTAGGCGATGAATGCCGCGAGAGTTGCCGCTGCAAACAGGTTGCGACGGAGCGCAAATGGGTTCTTTTCCTGCTCGGCGGATTGACGATTCTTCTGTTCTGCCATGTTGAACCAATCTATGTGGAGTACGATGAAAACATTCTACGACAAGGAACTGGGGGAAGAATCGTGAAGAACCGTACGTGCAAATGGGCTACATGGTTTGCCGTGGCAATGCTTGCCGTCTGCGCGCTCGTTGGGTGCGCCTCGTCGTCCACTGCCTCTTCGCAGGACGATGTGGATGCCGTGGCTACGGCGGGCGTGTCCGATTCCGGCGCTTCTTCCGTTGCGGGCAATCAGGCCTCTTCCGAGCCCACTTATAATGCGCAAGACGATACGCGCGCTCAGGAATTTGCCGTCGATCCGAACGCCAACACCGAATGGCGTACGAAGACTGACGGAACCAAGACCATTTGGCTCACCTTCGACGATGGCCCTTCCGAGAACACCCAGAAGGTGCTCGATATCCTGAATAAGTACAACGTAAAGGCGACCTTCTTCGTTACGGGCATCAAGCCCGATTACGCCTACATGATCAAGAAGGCCTACGAGCAGGGCAACACCATTGGCCTGCATACCTATTCGCACGACTACGCAACCGTCTATGCGTCGGAAAGCGCGTACTTCGACGATTTGGATGCTGTGGGGGCTTTGGTGAAGGAGCAGATTGGCTACGTGCCGTGTTTCATTCGCTTCCCAGGAGGCTCGTCCAATGCCATTTCCGCGGAATACACGAAGGGCATTATGAGCGAGCTCGTAAACGACGTGCAGGATAGGGGCTACCAGTACTTCGACTGGAACATCAGCTGTGGTGATGGTGCTTCGGGCCATACTGCCGAAGAGCTCGCCGAAGCCGCGTGCGATGGCGACGATTACACGAATATCGTGCTGCTCATGCACGATTCTGCGGGGCATGAGGCCACGGTGGAGGCGCTCCCCACCATCATCGAGCACTACCAGTCGCTGGGCTATACGTTCAAGGCCATCGACCGCAGCGCTCTGGCCAGCCATCATGGCGTAAACAACTAGCGCTTCCCTTTGCGAGCGCATGAAAATGCCCCGCTTGCCATGCTGTGCGGCAAGCGGGGCATTGTTGCGTTAGGGTTTGCGGCTGGGCGCTAGCTTACGTGAACGAGCGAGAAGATGTCGCAGTCGGTGGCTTCACGTACGACCTTGCGCGGGTTCAGGTAGTCAAGCTCCATGAGGAAGGCCATGCCCACGAGGGTAGCGCCAAACTTGGAGAGCAGCTTTGCCTGGGCTACGGCCGTGCCGCCCGTGGCAATAAGGTCGTCGACTAGCAGCACGCGGTCGTCCTTCGTGATGGCGTCGGTGTGCACCTGCAGTTCATCGGAACCGTATTCCAGGCCGTATTCCTGCGAGTAGACTTCGCGCGGCAGCTTGCCGGGCTTGCGCATGGGGACCAGGCCAGCGTTCAGCTTGTATGCAACGGGAGCGGCGATGATGAAACCGCGCGCCTCGGCGCCTACGACCTTGGTAATGCCCTGGTTGATGAAGTGGTTGGATAGCTCGTCCACGGCGCGCTGAAACCCTTCGGCGTCGCGCAGGAGCGTGGTGATGTCCTTGAAGATGACGCCCGGTTGCGGGTAATCGGGGATGCTGACGATCTTGTCGTTGAAGTCGTATGCGGCCATGATGGTCCTTCCTGCGATAATAATCCGCGGCTATTTTCGCACGTTTTCACCCGCAAGGCAGGCAGATGCGCAAAGTGCGCACGAGTTCATTGTACGTTCGTGCTGGCGGCTGCGCCATAAGGTGGTTTGCTGGGTCGATGCGTCTATTTGAATAGGTTGTTCGTGCGGAAGTACAAAATGGCTCCCGCCATGCCCACTACGGCGAGCCCCAGGGGCAGAAGGCATGTGTTGGTAAGGGGCAGGCCCTCTACGTTCATGCCGTAGAAGCTGAAGATGATGGTGGGTATGGCCAGCACGATGGTCACGATGGTGAGCGTTCGCATGACCAGGTTCAGGTTGTTGCTTATGACGCTCGAAAACGTGTCCATGGTGCCGTTCAGAATGCTGCTGTACACCGTGCACATCTCGATGGCCTGGCGAATCTCGATGAACACGTCGTCGAGCAGGTCCTTGTCGTCTTCATATAGGCGCACGACGCGGCCCGATTGGATGCGCGAGAGCGTGGTTTCGTCGCCACGTAGCGAGGTGCTGAAGTACACGAGCGATTTTTCCAAGCCCAGCATTTTCACGAGTTCGCTGTTGCGCATGGTTTGGTGCAGGATCTTTTCGTTCTTGGTGAACTGGCGGTTGATGCTGCGCAGGTAGCGCAGGTAGCGCTGCACGGTGTTCGAGAAGATCTGCAGCAGAAAGCGCGTGCGCTGATGCGTGTTGAAATCGGCAACCTTGCCCACGGCGAACAGGCTCAGCGTGGGGTTCTCCTTCAAGCTGATGGTGACGATCATGTCTTGCGCGCGTAGGAACAGCACCGTAAGCGGATGCGTGTCGTACTGCGTCATGAGGGGGTCTTCGGCTTCCGCTGCGTCTTCGATGAAGGGGCAGTCGATGATGACGAGCGTCTGGCCCGTGTCCTCGTCGTAGTCGACGTGCGAAGTCTCTTCGTCGTCGAGGGCCGACTTCACGAATTCGTCGATGACGCCCAGTTCCTCTTCCAGCCAGGCGCGATCTTCGGCCGTGGGGGAGGTGACGTTTACCCAGCAACCGGCTTCGGGTTCTTCGATGGCGTGCGTACCCGTTTCATCGGTGAGGAAACACTCGATCACCGTGCACTCCTTTCGCCTGGTTTCTGGACGCACCGATTATACATGAGCGCGGCAACGCGGTGCGGCCTGACGGGTGCGTGCGGGGCGCCTGGCATGCCGACAGCGTTGTCGCCCCTGTTCGTGCGCCTGTTTGCCGATGTCGCGGCTGTGGAGATTGCCGTTGGGGCAAATATGCGACTCCGTGGAGCGCCCTCTTCGCGTATGATGTACGGAAAACGGTTAGGCATGGCTAATTATAGGAGGCCACAGCGTGGCTCAGGCGTATTTGGACATTCGGAATCTGAAAAAGCACTACGGGGAAGGGGAGGCGCTCCTGCAGGTGCTGCGCGGTATCGACGTACAGCTCGAGCGCGGCGAAATATGCGTGCTGCTGGGGCCCAGCGGTTCGGGCAAATCGACCTTCTTGAACATGGTGGGCGGCTTGGAACCCGCTGATAGCGGTTCCATTGTGGTGAACGGCACCAACATCGCGACGCTTCCCGACAAGAAGCTCGTGGAGTATCGCCGCAAGGAGCTTGGCTTCGTCTTTCAGTTCTACAACCTTGTCCCCGACCTTACCGTTCAGGAAAACATCGAGGTTTGCGCGTATCTCTCGAAGAACCCCCTGCCTATGAAGCCGCTGCTGGAATCGCTGGGGCTGTACGAGCATCGTCATAAGTTTCCGCATCAGATTTCAGGTGGGCAGCAGCAGCGTTGCGCAATCGGTCGCGCATTGGTGAAGAACCCGGGTTTGCTTTTGTGCGACGAGCCCACCGGCGCGCTTGACTACAAGACGAGCAAGGAAATCCTGCAGCTCATGGAAGAAGTGAACCAGCAATATGGCTGCACGATCGTCATCGTTACGCATAATGACGCCATTCGCCATATGGCGCATCGCGTGCTGCGTCTGCGCGATGGCGTGATGGCGGAGGATTCCGTGAATGAGCATGTGCTTCCCGCCATGCAGCTGGAGTGGTAGCATGCGCAACCCACTGCATAAGAGGTTTCCCCGCGAGCTTCGAAACAACATAGGCAAATACCTGGGCATGTTCCTGATGATGATGTTTGCCGTGGCGTTTACGTCGGGCTTCATGATGGCCGCCAACAGCATCGTTGTCATTGGCGATGGCATGCGCGATGCGTACGTAATTGAGGATGGGCACTTCGTTGTCGATTTCCAGGCCGACGAAGATTCCATTGCCGATGTGGAGGCCCTAGGGTGCACGGTGTACCAGGACTTTTACAACAATGTGCCGTTGTCGCTTCCCGAGACGGCTTCGGGCCAGCTCACCGACTTGACCGTGCGCCTATATCAGAATCGTACCCAGGTGAACTTGGCATCGTATGCACAGGGGTGCGAGCCCACTCAGGCGAACGAAATCGCGCTTGATCGCGTGTTCTGCGCCAATCACGATCTTTCCGTGGGTGATTCGGTCACGGTGAACGGGCAGGAGTTCGTAATCAGCGGCATCATGACGCTGCCCGATTACCAGGCCCTCTTCGAGAAGAACTCGAACTTCATCTTCAACGCCATCACGTTTAGCGTTGCTCAGGTGACGCCTGAAGCCTACGAGGCCATTGGGTCGGCGGGGCAGACGTTCAACTACTCGTTCGTGATGAACGATCGCTCCCTCGATAAGCCCACGCGCGTGGACATCGAGGAGGAGATGATGAAGACGCTCTCGAGTGATGGCGAGACGCTTTCTGACTTCATCGACTACGAGGACAACCAGGGTATTGGCTACGCCACCGACGATGCCGCTCACGACCAGGTTATGTGGATGGTGCTCGTTATCATCTTGGTGGTCATCATGGCGTTCGTGTTCGTGGTGCTCACGGGTGCCACCATTGAAGCGGAAAGTGCGGTTATCGGCACGCTGCTGGCAAGCGGATGGCGCAAGGGCGAGTTGCTCCGCCATTATCTTGCTCTGCCCGTTATCTGCGGTTTCGTTGCGTGTTCGTTGGGGCTCGTGCTGGGTATCACCGTCATGGAAGAGCCCATGGCGGGGCTGTACTACAACAGCTACAGCTTGCCGCCATATCACCTTATCTGGAGCTGGCGCATCGTCTTCCTCACGACAATCGTGCCGTTCCTGCTCCTTTCGGGCATTACGTTGTTTGGCCTGATGCGGAAGCTGGGAAATACGCCCTTGCAGTTCCTAAGGCGCGAAGTGGCGCACAAGTCGCGTCGCCATAGCCTGCACCTGCCGGATGGGCTGACGTATCCTACGCGATTCCGCCTGCGCGTGCTCATTCGCAACCTTTCGCACTTCATTACGCTCTTCGCGGGCATTTTGTTCGCGAGCCTGCTTCTTCTGTTCGGCACGTGCATGTTGCCCGTGGTGCAGAATTACGCCAGCCAGATGCGCGACAACGTTGCCGCGCAATATGAGTACGTGCTGAAGACGCCGCTCGAGCTGCAGGGGACGAGCTCCGATCGTGCTGCGTATGCTGCGGCGGAAGATATCGCGTACAGCGACAATGCGCTCGACGGCTTTGGCGATTACGGCTACTTCAGCGATATGATCCGCGCCATGTCCGTGGACGAGGATGCCACGCCTGTGAATACGCTCGAGAATTCCAGCGAGGCAATTGCCCAGGTCGAGAAGTTCGCCATGGCCACGGTCGAGATTGAGCGTGCGTTCGGCGGCGAGAGCGAAGAGGTCACCATCTACGGCATCCAGCCTGATTCGGCTTATTGGCAGGGCTTGGACATTGGCGATGGGAAGATCGTGGCCACCAAGGGTCTTGCCGAGAAGACGAAGCTCGAAGTGGGGCAGAGCGTAAGCGCGTACGATGCGCGCGAGGGCGAAGCGTACGACTTGTGCATCACGAGTGCCACCGAGAGCGAAACCGACATGTCCCTCTATATGAGCATCGACGATTTCAACCAGCTCTTTGGCAATGACGCCGACTACTTCAATGCATATGCGAGCAACGAACCTCTTCAGATTGACGAGCGCTTCGTGGCGAGCGTCATAACGCCCGATGAGATGGACAAGATCGCCGATCAGCTTGTTGACTCCATGGGCAGCATCATGCAGATGATGATGGCCGTGGCGGTGCCGGTGTACCTCATCTTGGTATATCTGCTCACCAAAACGGTTATCGACCGCAGTGCCCGCAGCATTTCGTACATGAAGGTGTTTGGCTATCGGGCGCGCGAGGTGAATGGGCTCTATATCCGCCCCATCACGTATGTCGTCCTGGGCTCGCTTGTGGTGTCGATGCCCATTATCGTGAGCATGCTTACGGTTCTCATGAAGGTTGTGTTCATGAGCTATTCGGGCAATTTTCCCTTGGTGATTCCTGCGAGCAATTACGTCTTGCTGTTCGTCGTTGGCGTGGTGGCGTACGCGTTCGTGGCGTTCCTGCATGTGCGTAGGGTTAAGCGCGTGCCTTTGGAATTGGCCATGAAGATTTCCGAATAGCCCGTTTTCAGGGCAAAAGAAAGGAGGGCTCGGCGTGACCGGGCCCTCCTGCTTGTGGCGGTGATGAAGCTTACAGCCCCTCGACTTCCATGCGGCGTTCGAGCGCTTCGGCGTGAATGCTGTAGCGCAAGGCGACTTCCTTGGCTACCTTTCCTTCCTTTACCAGGGCAAATAGGCTCTGGTCCATGGTGCGCATGCCCTCGTTCTGCGAGCTGGCGATAACCGAGTCGATCTGGTAGGTCTTCTGCTCGCGGATGAGGTTGCGGATGGCGGTGTTCGTGTGCATGATTTCGAACGCGGGCAGCGTGCCGCCGTCGAGCGAGGGCACGAGCTGCTGGCATACGATTGCCTGCAGCACCAGCGAAAGCTGGATGCGAATCTGATGCTGCTGCGACGCGGGGAAGGCGTCGATGATGCGGTCGACGGTACCCGATGCGCTGGTGGTATGCAGCGTGCTGAAGATGAGCTGGGCCATTTCGGCGGCCGTCATGGCCGTGCCGATGGTTTCGTAGTCGCGCATCTCGCCCAGCAGCATGACATCGGGGGCTTCGCGCATGGCCGAACGGAGCGCTTCGCCGTACGTGGCAATGTCGGTGGGCACTTCGCGTTGCGTAACGATGCAGGTGCCGTGCTTGTGCACGTATTCGATGGGGTCTTCCATGGTGATGATGTGCCCCATGCGCTGGTGGTTCATGCGGTCGATGATGCAGGCCAGCGTGGTGGACTTGCCGGCGCCTGCGGGGCCTGTTACTAGCACCAGGCCCTTCGAAAGGTCGGCGAGCGAAAGCACGTCTTCGGGAATGTTGAAGTCTTCGGGCTTGGGCAGGCCGAAGGGGATGACGCGGATGATGGCGGAAAGCGAGCCACGCTGACGGAAGATGTTCGCGCGGAAACGTCCCACGCCCGGGATGGCAAACGAGAAGTCCTCGTCGTGGTTACCATTCTGGGCGAACATATTGATGTCGCGATTCGCCAGATGGTAGATGGCCTCCACGATGGCCCGCGTGTCCGCGGGGCGCAGCGGTTCGGTGTCGCTGCGTACCTGGCGTCCGCTCACCTGGAACGATATGGGCAGGCCTGCTACCACGAAGATGTCGGAGGCCCCCGCCTCGATCATGCGCTGTAAGAGTTCCTCAAGTTCCATCGCTGCTCCTTCTAGTTTGAGGCGCCCGACCATAGGGTGTCGTCTTCGGCATTGTTGACTACGGCCGCCATGTTCCATTTGGTTATGTCGTACGTGCGGTTGCTGCGAATGTTCAATTCGACGTTGAGCGTGCGTCCGTCTTCGCACGAGAACTGCGCCGAAACAGTGGTTCCCGATACGCTGGCAGTGGCTTCCACGTTTTCGCTAGAGGCTGCGCGTGCCGCTTCTAGCGAGCTGCTCAACTGGGCGTTCACTTGCTGCGCAAGCTCGGTGGATGTGGTCGCCTGCGAAGCGGAAAGCGTTGCGTCCACGTGCGCCACGAACGTTTGCGCGCAGACTTCCTCGGCGTATGCCTGGGAAGTTGCGTCTGCCTGGCGCTGGGCCAGGGTATTCGACGCGTTCGCGGTGGTAAGCGTGAGCACGGCTAGCACCGCGAGGCTGATGATGGCGATGTAGGTGATGAGCGAAAGCGGGCCTATGTGCAGTTTGCGCCTGGTGGAGCTCATCGTTCCACCCCGCTTACGTATCGTGCGGTGGAGATGCTGTACACCTGGCTATCGCTGCTGGAAACGACGATGTTGGCGTTGTACAGCGTTCCGCCGGTTTCCTGCGTTTGGGTGACGCTGCAGGTGACGGTAAGGTCGTCGTGCGTGGTCTTGGCGGCTACCGACGTGGGGTCGGCGGAAAACTGCTCGGCGGTATCGGTGGCCAGCACAACGGCCTGCTCAAGCTGGGCTGCCTGTTGCGAGGTGGTGGTGGCGTGGGCGAACAGCTGCGTGAACACGGCAAGCGCGCCCACGAGGAACACGAGCAGGATGATGGCCTCCACGGTGAATGCCGCGTGAGAAAACGAGGTGGCCTTGGTATGTGCTGCGCGGCGCTCCATTACGCGCTCCCTTGTTCGCTGCGCAGGGCAACATGCGATGTGCCCTGGTCGGTGGTGATGGAAAGCACGCCGTTCTCGTACGAGAATTCGAAGACGCTAGACGCGAGGAGCTCGGTTGCCTTTTCGGGGGTGTATGCCGCGTTGGCAAGGGCGTATTCCTGGACGATGGAGCCATGGTACAGGTAGATACGCGTTTCATACGTGCCGGAATCGATGCGCTCCACCAGAACGAGCGCTTTGCCTTCGGGGCCGTCGGCGCTGGCCACGGCATCGGCGGCATCGGTCGAGCGCACCAGGTTCGAGATGAGCGAAAGGCCCAGCTTCGCGTCGACGGAGTTTGCCTGCGTGTTCGCAACGTTGCGGTATACCGTAACGCCTGAGCTAAGCGCCACGAGCAGGATCACGAAGAAGAACACCAGCAGGATGCCCAAGAACATGCCTTGGGACTTGTTGCCGCGACGCGCGGGGCGCATGGCGGTCATGGCGTCGAGGACGTTTGTGCTTTCCGGCATCATCGGGGCACCACCACCACGCTGGGCAGTACGTTGTCCGCGAACCATTCGTAGGTGACGACGTAGTCGTTATGGTTGTTGGTCAGGCCATATGCGTCTTCCAGATGGGAAAGCGACGAAGGATACGAGCCCTCTACCGCGCAGCATTCCTTGGCTGAGTTCAGGATGGCGTTGCGCAGCGAAGCCGCGGCTTGGGTGCGCGCGTTCTGCTGAGCTAGCTGCACGCTGAACGCCACGAGAGCGGCCAGGATAACGACAATCGCTACCGCCACGATGCGGTGGATGCGTCGCTTCCGAAGGCTTGCGTATGTCTGCTCGTGATACATGGCGCGTTGCTATCCTATGGATCCCATGATGCCGATAAGGGGCAGCATGACGGCAACGAGCGTTGCGCCTACGGCTAGCGTGAGCAGTGCGGCCAGGATGGGCTCAACGCGGTCGATGACCTTGTCGACCTGCGTTACGGTGTCCTCGAAGAACATCTGCGACAGACGCCCGAGCACGCTATCGATGCTGCCCGAGTGGCTGCCCACGGTGAGCATGCGTGCGTATAGTGGTTCGAAGATGTCGTTTTCGGCGATGGCCTGTGCAAGGCTACGCGGATTATCGGTGCTGACCATGGTGTTGCGCGCGGCCTTTAGCTTTTTGCGCAGGGCTACGTGGTCTACCGTTTCGATGGCGCGCTGCATGGCGTCTTCGTTGTTGATGCCCGACGCGATATAGGTGGAAAGAGCCACCGTGAAGCGCGAGAGCGCAAGCTGGTACATGGCCTGGCGCGTGGAGGGGAAGCCCTCGAACAGGTTTAGGACGCGCTGGCGGCCGGCTTCGGTGCGGCTGGCGATGACCAGCGCTATTGCCGCAAGGGCGCATACCACGGTAACGCCCAGGGCGGCCCAGCCGATGGTGACGGACAGGCTTACCGCGCCGAAGGACCCTGCGGTGAGCGAGCCCGACATGTTCTGGTATACGTCCACGAACACGGGCAGGATAACTGCCACGGTGAACCCAAGGATGATGGCCATGATGGAAAGAAGCGCTGCAGGGTACGCAACGCTCGACTGCAGCTTCGCGAACATGCGATGCTCTTCGTCGTAATACAGATCGAGGCTGCGCAGCACGCGTTCCAGACGACCCGCATGCTCGCCCGTGCGCACCATGTCGAGCGCATAGCGGGGGAATGCCCCCGTTTCCTCCATGGCATCGGAGAGTGTCTTGCCGGAGATGAGCCCTATGTATACTTGGTCGCATACGGCTTTGAAGTGCGATTCTTCTCGGTTTTCGGCGAGCATGAGCACCGCTTCGTCGGTTTGGATGCCCGCCGCGATCATGGTGGCGATGCTGCCGAAGAAGGCGCTGAGCGCGCTGCTTTCGAGCAATGATTGGGCCATGGTTACTCCTCTGCCGTGGAGCCTGATGTGCGTGTGCCGCACTGCTGGGGCCATTGCCCCTGGCAGGCTGCCGTGTTTTCGTGTGCTCCGCAACAACTTTTCATTCTAGTATACCTTTCGCGTATCGCTAATACGTGTAGCGAACCGTATAGTTTTTACCGTCTCCCACCTGGCTCACGTTCCCCGATGAGGCGGCAAACGTAAGGTCCACGCGCGACCACGTGTTGCGGCTGACGCTAAACTCGCCGCACTTCCATACACCGTCTATGTAGACCATGATCCAGGCATGGTAGATGTCGTCGGGCGAAACGTAGCCCGTGATGATTTGGCAGGGTATTCCCTGGCTGCGCAGCATGGCGCATCCCAGGGAAGCGTAATCGAAGCAGATGCCCGTGCCGCTGGCGAGGGTGTCGTCGGGGCTGGGAATGTAGCCCGTTGCCGTTCTGAGGGTGTCGGCCTTGCTGGTGTCGTAGGAGATGTTGTTGATGATGTATTCGCAGATAGCCTGCACGGCCTCGCCTTGGTTGCTGGCCTGCGCCGTAAGACTGCGCGCAACGCTCACGCATTCGCTGCTCTCGTTGTAGTCACAGTATACGTTGGGTTGTAGGAAGGGGCTGAACTCGCTGGTGAGGGAAACGTTCTCCTGCGTGGAGGCGATTTCCACGTAGTTCTGCCCGCTCGTGTTCTGCATGACGCGAAAGCTGTACTCCCCGTCTCCCATGTTGATGGGGCAGTAGATGGGCGAACCGTCGGAGGGCAGATCGTAGTTGTAGCTCATGTCGCCCTTGGTGACCTGGAATTTCAGGCGTGAGGAGCTGGTCCCCTTGGCAGCAACGTAGCCGTTTGCGACTTGGGACGTATCGATGGAGGCCCCGTTCGAGCTGATTGCGGCGCCGTCGTTGAACGTTTGGGCTTCGATGGTTGCGGGCGCATTCAGAGGGCTTCCCGAGGTTTCGCTGCTCGGGTTGGTCTTTTCCGATTCGCCGCCGCCAGAGCATGCCGCCAGAGCGACGCAGAGTGCTGCGCACGCGAGAGCGATGATCCATGTGTGCTTGGCCATGTGCACGGCTTGCTGTCCCCGTCGTTTGGTAACCGAACATCCCGTAATGCCCAGCGTCTTACCATTATAGTTTAGTATGCGCTATCATATTCAAGTGGTCGGATGGGGTTCCGACGTAGGTTATCCCACGTGCAGTACGGAATAGGGGTATGCGCAGTCGCATCAAACATTTTCTTGGGATGGAATCGCACGATCGTGACGTCCTGACGTTCTTTGCGCGCTCCAATGCCAGCGTGGGGTACTATGCGGGCGTCATGCTTACCATTGCATGGCTGGCGGTGCTCGGCACGAGGTTGCTGGGCCTTGAAGCTCTTACCTTTTCCGTTGCCGGCGTTGGCGTTCCTCTGTTCATGCTCGCATGCAATGTGTTCGTCGTTATTCTTTCCCGGCGCTACCTCAATGCGCATATCAGCCGCAGGAAGTTCCAAGCCGTGCTCGTCGTGTACATGTTTGCGAGCGTATTGGCGAGCGGCCTTGCTTCTCTGCTCGATTTTGTCTCCGGTGGTCAGGTCGTTATCTTTCTGCTTCAGGTGGCGTTTTGTACCTGCTTGTTCGTGGAGCCTCCTATTGGCGCGTTGCTGCTCACTTCCGTAACGTTCGTCACGATGAGCGTGGCCGTGTGCCTCCTGGGCGAGGGGACCGTCGAGATGTACACCGTCATGGTTGTGTCCTGGCTGGCCATTATGGCCGTGAGCGTGGGAAGGTACCGACAAGCGTTTGCGGCTGCGCATCGCGAGAGCGAGTTGCGTTCTCTCTCCACGCGCGACGAGCTTACGGGGTTGCCGAATCGCCGCGCGTTGCGTATGAATTTCTCTCACTATGTTAATGAGCCCATCATCGTGGTCATGGCCGACCTCGATGACTTCAAGTACGTGAATGACGCCTGTGGTCACACGGCTGGCGATGCCATCCTCGAGCAATTCGCCCATGTAATTGTCGAGTTTTTCCCCGGTGACGACATCTATCGCTATGGGGGCGACGAGTTTCTCGCCTTGCTTGCCATATCGGAAGAGGAGCTGCTCGAACGTTCGAATGACCTGCGCGCTGCCCTGCTTGCCGTGAAGGAGCCGAAGGTACGCGCTACGGGCTATAAGATGGCCCATACTGCTGGTTACGTGTGCGGTGTTGCTCGAAGCGAAAAAGAGCTGCGCCACATGATTACGTTGGCCGACGAGAATCTGCTTCGGGCGAAGCAGCGGGGCAAGGATATCATCCTTGGCTCCAAGTTCAGCCCCTCGGAAGACGAAGCGAGTTTGGGCGAATCGTTGCTGCACGATCGCGGGGTCGACGAGCTCACGGGTATGCCAACGCGTTCGTCCTTCCGCCGCCAGGCGCGCGAGCTCATCGACCGGGCGAACGAAGCCGAGCTCGTTGCGTATATCGTGCATTTCGATATCGAGGATTTCAAGATCTACAACAGCCAGAAGGGCTACGAAAGTGGCGATGAGCTGCTGAAGCGCGTGGGTTCGCTCGTGAAATCCACGTTTACCGATGGTGTGACCTCGCATTTGTCCGACGACCATTTCGTGGTTGCGGTGATTGCCACCGACGATTTCGAACAGCGAGTTGCATCGGTGTGCGAGGGCGTGGCGAAGCTGGGGGATGGCCTGGTGGTCGTGGCGAAGGCTGGCATTTACGTGTGTCATCCGGATGATCCGCGCGTGGGTCTTTCCTTCATGGCCGACTGCGCGAAGGTCGCCTGCGATAGCGTTAAGGGTCGCTACGACGAGCTATACCGCTATTTCGACGAGAAGATGATGGCGCGCGTGGCGCGTCGATATTACGTGGTGAATAACCTTGATAAGGCTTTGCGCGAGGGCTACATTCGCGCAAGCTATCAGCGTGTCGTTCGTACGGTTACCGGAAAGGTGTGCGGCTACGAGGCCCTGGCTAAGTGGGATGACCCCGAGCACGGAATCATCCCCGCTTCTGAGTTCGTGCCCATCCTGGAAGATGCGCGCCTCATCCACAAGCTCGATTTGTTCATGCTCCATGCCGTATGCGAAGACCACAAGAACGTGCGTGCCGATGGCGTTGAGACGCTCCCGACCTCGGTGAACCTTTCGCGCTTGGATTTCGACCTTTGCGATCTTCCGTCCGAAGTGTCTGGCGCCATTGCTTCGTGTGGCATCCCGCCCGAGCTCATTCATTTCGAGATCACCGAAAGCTCGCTGGCCGATTCCGCTGGCACGCTGAAGAGCGGTGTTGCATCCCTGCGTGAATTGGGCCACGAGGTATGGGTCGACGATTTCGGCAGTGGTTTCTCGTCGCTCAACATGCTCAAGGAGTACGAATTCGACGCCCTGAAGATCGACATGGAGTTCTTCCGCGTGCGCGGCGGCGATGACGTTTCCGACGAGCGCGCTCGTCGTATCGTTGCCTCTACGGTGAATATGGCGAAGAGGATTGGCATGGGCGTCATTGCCGAGGGCGTCGCAAGCGAGGAACAGCGCAGTTTCCTGTCTCGCATAGGGTGCGGCAAGATCCAGGGCGAGCTGTATGGCTTGTCGAGGCACGACGATGCGGAATTGCATCATTCCGAGAATCGAAACGAACTCATCGAGTCCCAGGCTGAGCGCGTGTATTTCGACAAGATTGACGAGCTGAACATGCTTTCTGCCAATCCGTTGGCCGATTTGGGTCATGGACCGTTTCTCTATGGGCGCCCTATTGCCGTGGTAGAGTTCTGTGACGACGATACGATGCACTACATACAGGTGAACAAGCGTTTCATGCATATGATTCAGGAGGGCGGGACGCAGGGGCTAGCCGAGTCCGAGGCGCGGTTCAATACTCCCGGACCATTCCGGGATGCGGCGATTCACGCGTTCAAGCAGATCGAGCAGGCCGGCACGCAGATGCGCTATAGCCTGACGCGAGGAGATATAACGTATTGCATCGACGCTGCATTCGTGGTTCGCAGGGAAGGGGCTGCTGCTTTCCTGGCCGAAGTTCAGTGCTTCGATTCGAACGATATTACATTCGTGGAATAGCATAATCGCGCATTCGCTTGCTGTTCGTCGAGCGAATGTGCTATGTTACGCCCTTGTTGTGTCGTCGCTTTCGTACTTTAGCGTAATGGAGTACAATAGCGAAATTGACAGATGGCCTGCCCAATGGGGGAATGTACGGATACGCACACTCACATAGTCACCTATGATTCCACGCTTCGCGATGGCGAGCAGGGTGAAGGCATATCATTTTCCCTTGAAGACAAGTTGCGCATCGTCGAACGCCTCGACGCGTTTGGCATCGACGTTATCGAAGGCGGCTATCCCGCATCCAACCCGAAAGACATCGCCTTCTTCCAGCGTGTGGCTTCCATGCAGCTTTCCCATGCCAAGGTGGCCGCATTTGGCTCTACCTGCCGCAAGGGTGTTGCTGCTCAGGAAGATACCGGCTTGGCCGATTTGCTGGCAAGTGGCGCGCCCATCGTGACCATCGTTGGCAAATGTCACGAAGAACAGGTAACGCGCGCATTGCGCACGACGCTTCAGGAAAACGTGCGCATGGTGCGCGATTCCGTTTCCTACCTGGTTAGCCAGGGTGTGGAAGTAGTGTTCGACGCCGAGCATTTCTTCGATGGCTACGAGGCAAACCCCGCCTATGCGTTGGAGGTTTTGCGTGCGGCGAGCGAAGCGGGGGCGTCGTCTATCGACCTCTGCGAGACCAACGGCGGAAAGCTGCCCATGCACATCTATCGCGTGGTCTCTGAGGTGACGCAGGCTCTGCCCGGACAGCGTTTCGGCATTCACTGTCACAACGATTCCGGTTGCGCGGTTGCCAATACGCTCATGGCCGTTGCCGCGGGTGCAACGCAGGTCCAGGGTACGGTGAACGGCTTCGGTGAACGCGTCGGCAATGCGGATTTGCTTACCGTCATCGCCGACCTGCAGCTGAAGATGGGCAAGCATTGCGTCGACGATCTTACCCAGCTTACGGGTGTGGCGAATTTTGTGGCCGAATGCTGCAACGTAACGCTTCCCGCGCGTACGCCCTACACGGGGCAATCCGCGTTTGCCCACAAGGGAGGCTTGCATGCCAGTGCGTTGGCGCGCTATTCCGCGGCGTACGAGCATGAAAGCCCCGAAGCGGTTGGCAACGAACAGCGTGTGCTGGTAAGCGAGCTTGCGGGCAAGGCGTCGCTTGTCACCAAGGCGAAGTCGCTGGGGCTCGATCTGTCGGGCCAGCCCAATTTGGTTCAGGAGATTCTGGACGACGTGAAGGCACGCGAAGCCGCCGGCTATTCCTACGAAGTCGCCGATGGCTCTCTGGCGCTGCTCATCATGCGCCACTTGGGAACTTCGAAGCCCCATTTCACGTTGGAGAGCTTCCGCGTTATCGTGGACGACCGCGAAGACGAGGGCGCTTTGGCGAGGGATGCGGAAAGCGAAGCGACTATCAAGATTCACGTTGGCGATGCGCGCTATGTCGCCACGGGCGAGGGCGTTGGTCCCGTTGGCGCGCTCGACAACGCATTGCGCCAGGCTATTGGCGAGTCGTACCCCGAAGTTGCGAATATCGAGCTCGTCGACTTCAAGGTGCGCATTTTGGACGAAAGCGTTGGCACGAACGCCATCACGCGCGTAACCATCACCACTTCCGATGGCACGCATACGTGGGGCACGGTTAGCGTGAGCGAGAACATTATCGAGGCGTCGTGGAATGCCCTCGTCGACTCGGTCGAATACGGTTTGACTAGGATGGGAAAGTAATGAGCGATCTGAGAAATGCCAGTGTTGAGGCCCTGCTTGAGGTTATCGCGGGCGTAAAGGATACCGATGTGGCGTATGCTCTGCTCGAGGATCTATTCACGATTCGCGAAATCAAGGAGACGTCGCAGCGCCTCGAGGTTGCCCGTATGCTCGATTCCGGCAAGCCCTACGTTGCCATCGAGGAGGCCACTGGTGCCTCCGCCACCACTATTGCGCGCGTATCCAAGGCGCTGAACTATGGCTCAGGTGGCTACCGTCATGCCCTCGACATTCTGGAGAAGACCCGCAAGTAACGTGGGCTAGGCGCCGTAACGCTGCACGTTGCGGCTGAATGCTTCCAGAATGAGCTGCGCCCTGGTGCCGATGGGCGTGGTATTCGTCTCTAGGAAATGCGGAACATCGGGGACGGCAATCTTGAATACCTCGATGCATTCCGTGGGCTCCGTGTGCGGCTCGCATGCGAGCTCGTCTTCCACGTGCACGTATACTACCTGCACCGTTTCCTCGCTCATGCCGGCCGAGGAAAACCCTGGCTGGGAAAGCGGGTTTACGTGCGCGCATCCCTGTTCGTCGCGGGCAAGCGCATAGCCCGTTTCCTCGCTGAGCTCGCGCTCGACGGCGCTTTCCAGAGATTCCCCTGGTTCCACGAGGCCAGCAGGGAAGGCGATGCACCAGCTGTTGAGTGGATAGCGAAACTCGCGTACCAAGACGAGTTCGTTGCTGCGCGTGCGCGGCACGATGCATACGGCATCGGGTGCTTGCATGTGCGGGGCGTCGCTGGCCATGTTGCGCAGTTCTTCCAGGTAGGCGTCGTATTTCTTGCGAGAGACGGCTTCGTAGGCGAATTCGCGTCCATTGGGCAGGCGATAGGTGAGCACGTACTTCTTGATCCAGCCATCGGAGACCTGGTCGACCTTGATGAGCTGGGGTGTTTCCATTTGCTGTGCTCCTGCGTTCATGGGCGCTCCCTTCTCTGTTCGTGGGTTCAGTATACGACTACATGGCGGATGCATTGATTGACGTGGCTTTCAAGCGGGCTCGCGTGGCGTTGGGACGTGCAAGGGGGCCGAGAACGAAAGCCCCGAGCGGAGGTTGCTTCCGCTCGGGGCCTTTTGGTTCGGCGTAGTGGATTAGAATTCCAGGAATTTGCTTTCCGGGGCGCCGCAAATGGGGCAGCTGCCTACGCCCTTGCCCTTGTGAATGTAGCCGCAGCCAGGGCATACGTAGTATTTTTCATCGGTCAGGTGATCGATGGTGTTGTAGGCGTCGATGTAGCGCTGGGCGTGATATGCCTCGGCGAGCTTTGCGCGCGTGAACACCATTTCGGCTGCCGTGTCGCCTGCTTCCTGGGCAATCTTGATGAACTGCGGATACATGTCGCTCGTTTCGAAGATTTCGCCCAGAGCGGCGTCGATGAGGTTTACGTCGGTGGAATGAACTTCTGCCTCGGGTGCCTCCGGGTTCACGTAGTCGGGTTCGGCCTTGCGCACCAGGTTGCTCTCCATGGCGATGTGAATCTGCTCGGCCTTGCTTGCTGCTGCAAAGAGGCTGGCGATCTGGCCAAAGCCCTCTTCGGCGGCCTTCTTGGAATACGCCGCGTACTTGGCGCTGGCACCCGTTTCGCCCATGACGGCGCTCTTTAGGTTTGCGAGCGTGTCGCCGGGCTGGCAGGCGGGGTTCGGAACGACGTTGAAGTTGCTGGAATTCGAAGCGTTGGGTAGTGCCATGTTGACCCTCCTTTTCCGACCTGTGGCCGGTATCTCGTAACTGGCATACACAAACTAGCACGTGCGGTATGGCTCCCGCATGGCACCAGCATACTCGTCAATCATCCGTCATGTAACGTGAAAATGCAGAAGCCAGCTGGGCTGACGAAGGGGTGAATCTCGTTCGCAGGTCGTTTGTCGTAAGGATGACATTCTGCGTGCCGCAGGTGCGTGCGCGAGTGGAGTGCGATAATGCGAGGGTACGACAAAAAGCTGCAGGGCATAGCGAAAGGAGCTTCATGGAGCGTAAGAACGCATGGAAGGCGTATTCCGAAGAAGACCTGGTCAAGGTAACGAACCTTGCCAATTCGTATATTGATTTCATCAGCTCGTGCAAGACCGAGCGCGAGTGCGCGGCGTACGTGATGGAAACGGCGCGTGCCGCGGGCTATCGCAGCCTCGAAGAGGTGCGCGCTGCGGGCCAGGCGCTCAAGCCGGGCGACCGCGTGTACGCGAGCAACTACGACAAGTCGGTCATGCTGGTTCAAATTGGCAAGAAGCCGCTGGAAGAGGGCTTCAACATTCTGGGAGCGCATATCGATTCGCCCCGTTTGGATGTGAAGCAGAACCCCCTGTACGAGCAGAACGATTTTGCCCTGCTCGACACGCATTACTATGGCGGCGTGAAGAAGTACCAGTGGGTTACGGTACCCCTGGCCATTCACGGCGTCGTGGTGAAGAAGGACGGCGCGAAGGTGCAGGTCAATGTGGGCGAAGATGCGGCTGATCCCGCCTTCTGCGTAACCGACCTGCTCATTCATCTGGGCGCCGACCAGCTGAAGAAGGATGGCGGCCACGTGGTCGAGGGCGAAGACCTTGACGTGCTGGTTGGCGGCCGCCCGCTCGTGGTGTCCGAGGAAGACGCGAAGGCCGCTCCCAAGGGTTCGGCAGAGGCCATGGCGGCAAAGGAGCCGGTCAAGGCAGCCATCGTGAAACTCTTCCGCGAAAAGTACGGCTTCGACGAAGAAGACCTACTTTCCGCCGAGCTCGAAGTTGTTCCCGCGGGTCGCGCGCGTAGCTGTGGCTTCGACGAGAGCATGGTGCTGGGCTATGGCCAGGACGACCGCGTATGCAGCTACCCGAGCCTCATCGCGCAGCTCCAGGCGGGCGATTTGGATCGCACGGCCATCTGCCTGCTGGTGGACAAGGAAGAAATCGGTAGCGTGGGTGCCACGGGCATGACGAGCATGTTCTTCGAGAACACCGTGGCCGAGATTATGGCGCTTGCCGGCGAAGAGGGCGATCTGCCCCTGCGTCGCGCGCTGGCTGCCTCCAACATGCTGTCGAGCGACGTGAGCGCTGGCATCGACCCGCTGTACGCGAACGCCTTCGACGTGAAGAACGCGGGCATGCTTGGCCACGGCCTGGTGTTCAACAAGTACACGGGCGCTCGCGGCAAGAGCGGCAGCAACGATGCGAACGCCGAGTACATGGGCAAGATTCGCGGCATCATGGATGCTGGCAACGTGACGTTCCACACGTGCGAGCTGGGCAAGGTCGACCAGGGCGGTGGCGGCACCATCGCGTATATCCTGGCGAAGTACGGTATGAACGTCATCGACTGCGGCGTGCCCGTGCTTTCCATGCATGCTCCGTGGGAGGTTACGAACAAGGCCGACATCTACGAGGCGCTGAAGGGCTACTCCGCATTCCTGCAGTACGCGTAGTCTCTGCTTCCATCTGCCATCTTGTGCCCTGGTTCGCTTGTGCGGGCCAGGGCTTTTTTGTGCCCGCTGGCCGTTGCAAGAATTGCGCGACGATTGCGCAACGATTCCGTTCAATTTTCCGCGGTTCTTTTTCCCACGCGCTGCGACTGCCGTTCCTCATCTTTGGCGTAGGAGGAAAGGAGGGTGCGTGAAGCGAAGGGGAATGCTTGCGTTGTCGCTGCTGTTTGGCGTGGTATGTGCCTTGTCCGTCATGGCGTATCTGAGCATGGTGAAGGGCCAGGTTGACGATGCCCGCGCCGAGGCCATGTCTCGTTACGGAGGCGACCAAGTGGAAGTCTGCGTGGCAACGCGCGATATTGCTCCGGGCGAGAAGCTCGATGCGTCCAATGCCGAGGTGCGGCCGTGGCTTGTCGATTTGCTTCCGGAAGGCGCCGTGGGTTCCCTTGCCGCCAAGGATGGCATGCGCCTTACATCTTCCATTGGCAAAGGAGAGGTGGTAACCGAGCAACGCTTTTCGGGGTCGTCGGATTCCCTGGTGGTTCCTGCGGGGTATCAGGCCGTTGGCTTGGAAGTGGAAAGCGCGCAGGCGGTTGGCGGAGCGCTGAGCGTTGGCAACAACATCGACGTGTATGCCGTTTCCGCTTCGGGCGTGTCATGCATCGCGCGCGGCGTGTCGGTGCTTGCTTGCGGCTCGGGTTCTGGGTCGCGGTCATGGGTGACGCTGGCGGTGGCCGACGAAGGCGTTCAGGAAATGATTGCTGCAACCCAATCCGCCTCCCTGTACCTCACCCTGCCCGGTTCGTCGTATGAGGGGAGCTCGCATGGAGCCTAGGGTCGTCTTTTGCATGGATGAAGCATGCCTTGCTCATCCCGACATGATGGGGTTGGGCGGTGAGCGCCTTGCGTCGCAGCCCTGGCTGAAAGTCTTTACCGATGCGCAGCAGGCACGCGATTTTGCCCGCGCGCATGCTGCGGATTGCTCCTACTGGATTGCGGGGAGCGACTCCGTCGATGCCATCAATCTGGCGGCGGCTTTGAAGCGCGATGGTGCCGTCACGGTGGCGCTCGTTTCGTTTTCTGCGAGCGGATCGCTCTACAGCCGTGCACGTGCTGCGGGCGTTACCGGCGTCATGGATGGGCCCTCTTTAGCGCGCATCTACGCTCAATGTAAGGCCCGTTTTGGGTCTGTCGTGCGCGAGTGCCCAGGCGATGCAAAACCCCAGCGCAAGCCCGCTCACGCGGCTCCAGAGAGCTTGGGAAAGGCTGATTTTGCTGGGGGAGGGGGTACCCCGCCACCTGGGGATATGCCACCCACAGTGAAAAACGACGATTTTGGGGCGAAAACTGTGTCCGAGAAGGGCTCTCCGAAAAATGTGAGCGCAGCGGAAGCGTTTCGTTCCGCTTTTGAAGTAATACCTGGTTCTAAGGCGCAAACCGCCCATGCAGCTCGAGCTGGTTTCATGCTTGGCGTCGTGGGGGCGGGAGGGGGCATGGGAAAGAGCACCGTTTCGGTTCTCTGCGCGCTTCTTTCTGCTCGGATGGGCTATCGAACGGTGCTGGTCGATGCTGATTTGCAGTGCGGCGATGCTCACTTCCTGCTGGGGGTCGAGGACCCCATGCGCATCGACGATGCCATAGCCCATGCGGGCAAGCTCGATGGGCTTCGCACCGATGGCGGTGCGCCTGCGTTGCTCGCGGCTCCGCTGCGCCTAGAGCATGCGGAAGAGGTGGAGCCTGCGATGGTCGATTTGCTGCAGGCGCTTCGAAAGCGCTTTGATGTGGTGGTCGTAAACACGGCGCCTGCCTGGGATACGCTGCATATGCGCGTTGTCGCGCTTTCGTCTGCGGTGTTCTTCGTTCTCGATCAGCGCCCTACGGCCATCCGGCTGTGCCGCCATGCGCTCGAGCTCTGCTCGCGCTGCGGCGTTGCCACCAGGTCGGTGAAGTTCCTGGTAAATCGTTGTTCTCGCTCTTCGTTGTTTAGCTCTATCGACGTCTCGTGCGCGCTTTCCGGTGCACATGTCCTTGAAGTGGCCGATGGCGGCAGGGAGGTTGGCGAGGTTATGGGGTCGGGCCAGGCAGCCGATTTAGTGGGCGCAGGCAATCCTGTATGCCGCAGCCTGGAAGCGGCGCTTCGCGAAACGTTGCCGCATGGTGCAAATGCCGCGAATCCCGACATTACCGACCCGAAGAGGAAACGCGTTCGCATTTTGGATGGCCTAAGGAGGCGGGCGGCATGTCTTTGATGGAGATGGTGCGCCAGGCGGGCAACGAAAGCGTTCGCTCCGGGCAGGAAGATGAGGCGGCTTCTTTTGAGCAGCTGAAGCGCAGGGTGCGCGAGATATTGCCGTCGCATGTGGTGGCGCGCATGGGCCGTGATAATCCCACGCGCGCCGAAAACGAGGTGCGACGAGCTTGCCAGCAGGTGTTCGAGGCGAACCCGTGGCTTGCCGCGGATGCGGCTTCGCGCGAGCGGCTCATGGGATCGCTTATCGATTCCCTGTTCGGGTTGGGTCCGCTCGAGCCCTATCTGGAGGACGAGACGGTAACGGAAATCATGGTGAATGGATGCTCTTCGCTCTTCATTGAGCGCTCAGGAACGTTGGAGGCGTGTGGAAGTCCCTTTTCCAGCGATGATGAGGTGCGCGTGCTGATCGATCGAATTCTGGGACCGCTTGGGCGCCGCATTGATGAGGCTTCGCCCATGGTGAATGCGCGCCTTGCTTCGGGGCATCGCGTACACGCGGTGATCCCTCCCATTGCGCTTGATGGGCCCACGCTGACCATACGCAAGTTTCGTACGCATGTCATGACGATGACGGATATGCAGGAGAGCGGGTCATTGGAGCCTTCCGTGCGTCGTTTCCTGCGAACGTGCGTTGCCCAGCGTAAGAACATTGCCGTTTCGGGCGGAACGGGAAGCGGGAAGACCACGCTGCTCAATGCGCTGTCCTGCGAAATCTCCAAGGGGGAGCGCATCGTGACGATTGAAGACTCTGCCGAATTGCGCTTTCTGGAACACCCGCACGTCGTTCGCCTGGAGGCGCGACCGGAAAGCATCGAGGGGACGGGGCTCGTATCCATTCGCGATTTGGTGATCAATGCGCTGCGCATGCGTCCCGACCGCATCATTGTGGGCGAATGTCGTGGTGGCGAGGCGCTCGATATGCTGCAGGCCATGAATACGGGACACGATGGCTCGCTGACTACGCTGCATGCCAATTCTCCCGCCGATTGCGTTTCGCGCCTTACGACCATGGTGCGCTACGCAGTCGAGTTGCCCGTGGAGGTTATTGAATCGCAGATCGCAAGCGCAATTGACTATATCGTGCAGGTTGCGCGTAGCGCGGACGGGAGGCGCTTCCTGTGTTCGGTAAGTCAGGTGGGGGCCAAGCCCAACGGTGCGGGCTGCCTTGTTTCTCCAGTGTATACGCGTTCTTCTCCCGATACGCATGGCGTGTGGGTTGGCCAGGAGAATGCGCCTGCTAAGCGGGGGAGGGCCGCGTGATGGGCGAGAGGGAGTTGCTGGCAGCGCTTGCGATTCTCAGCGCCGGCGCTTGTGGCGTAGCGGCATGTTGGGTCGTGTTTGGGTTTGCGCGCGTGCGTATACGCTCGGGTCGCGTGCAGCGCACATCGGGTACGGGGTCGCCTTTGCGGCGCGTCTTGCGCAATGGCGTTGGCTTGCTTGGCTCGTTATCTTCCTCCGCGTTGCGCATTGGGCCGTTTCGAGCGGGCTGTTCGGAATGCGTTCGCGCGCTTGCGACGCGCGGATACGAGGCGTCTACCGAAAGCCTTGCTTCGACGGTGCTTGCGCTGGGTATTGCCTGCCTTGTGGGCGGTGCTGCCCTGGGTTCTGCGATTGGGGGTTTGCTTGCATTTCTTTCCGGTTGGTATGTGGCGTGCTCAGCCGCGTCGCATGTGCTTTCGCAGCGTCGTGAGGCGGCCCGCGATGCACTGCCGGACGCGTTGCGAACCATGGCATCGTGTTTTGGCGTAGGGTTTACGCTGTCGCAAACGTTCCATGAACTTGAAAGCTCGGCACCGGAGCCTTTGGGCGAAGTGTTCGGCCGGGCCAGGATGGAGCTTGCGGCTGGGTCGACCGTAGCGGAAGCGCTCGATGGCATGGGTACGTGCAGCGAGGCTCCTTCCGAGCTGGCGTTTTTGGCGGTTGCCTTGAGGGTGCAGCATCAGGCAGGCGGTAGCTTGCAGCATGTGCTGGAGGCGGCGCGCGAGTCGTTGGAAAACGAGATCGAGATTCGTCGTTCGTTGCGGGTGCATACTGCCCAGGCTCGTTTGTCGGCACGCGTCGTGGTGGGCGTTACTCTGGGGCTTCTTGCCGCATTGTCCCTGCTTTCGCGCGACTTTCTTGCGCCGTTCTTCGCGTCGCCGCTTGGCTTCGCCATGCTCATAGTGGCTGTGATTATGCAGCTTGCGGGTATCTTTGCCGTGCGTCGGATTCTGGCAGTGGAGGTGGCGTGATGACCGAAACGGTTGCCTGGGGCATTGCCTGCGCTTCCTCGGCCCTTTCGGGGGCGTGCAGTGCGTACATGCTGGCCGGGGTGTATGTCAGGCGGGCTTCTCGCCGAACGGTGCTTGCGCATGCGGCAAGCGCGCCCCCTTCGTTTTCCGCACGCTATGCATCGGGGTTGGATGCCCTGCTTATTCGGGGCGCAATTCGTCTCTCTCATCAGGGAGGCACGTCATTCGAACGCCACCCCATCGCGCGGTGGGGAATGAGTTCGCTGCGTAGCTTGTCATTGCATGCGGGCCTTTCATCGCAGGTGAATGAAGAGGGGCTTTGCCGGGTGCGCTTGGAGGCGACGGCTGCATGCGCCATCGTGGCTTGCTTGCTGGGGTCCCTTCTTTCTCCCGAACTTGCGGTGGTCGGGTTGCTTGCCGGCATTGTCTTCGGCTGGCGTCTTTTGAATCGTGCGCTTCGGCATGAGGCTACTCTGCGCACACGAGCGCTTGAGCGGGGGCTATCCCAGACGCTTGAGGTTATTTGCTTGGGGCTTCGTAGTGGTATGACGTTCGACAGGGCCCTTCAGCTGTATTGCGCGTGCTTTGGCGGCGTGTTTGCCGACGAGCTCTCGCTTGCGCGCGCCGAATGGTCGTCGGGCATGAGAACGCGCGAAGAGGCCTTGCGCTTGCTTGCCGATTCGTATGGCTCTGCGCTGTTCGCGCGTGTGGTGGACAGTGTCGTTCGGTCGCTTCGCTTTGGTTCCCCTCTTGCCGACTCCCTTGAACAATTGGCGGCCGAGGCCAGGCGCGTGCGTCGATGCGCAATAGAGGAGGTGGTTATGAAAGCGCCGGTCAAGATGATGATTCCCGTTGGAACGCTGATCTTGCCGTCGATGCTGCTGCTGGTACTTGGTCCTATTTTGCTTGACGTGATCTAGTGCGCGAGATGTGCGCAAAGAAAGGAAACGAGAATGAAAAACGTGGTTTGCGCTGTAGAGCGAGGGGCAGCTAGGGCGCTCCATCGCATGGCTTCCTACATGTATGGGCTGGCTGCTCGTTTGGCGAAGGACTGCAAGGGGCAGGGTACGACCGAGTACGCCATCCTCGTTGGGGTGCTTGTTGTCAAATGATGGCTATTTGAATCCGCGAAGACGTATGTCCAGGTGGATGGCACGGTTCTCGCGTGCCGTGTCAAGCTCGTAGTACTCGATTCGCTCGATGACGGCCTTCAAGGCGTCGTTCTTCGCCTCCGCCGATATGGAATCGTCGCGCAGGAGCGCCACCGCCTCCTTGGTCCTCATGGAGATAGTCTGGGCGCTTGTTTCCATGCGCTCCAACTCGGCACGGCGTGCTCGCAGGCCGTCGACGCGCTTCTGGGCCGCGTCCCGCCTGTCCTTGAACTCCTCGACGCTTAGCGCATCTGCGTAGAATAGCTCTAGCAGCTTGTCGAGCTTGCCGCTCTCGCGCGCCAGTTGCGCATCCACGCTCTCCAGCTCCCCAGGGGCGGCCCCTGGGCGGACGAGTCCCATGTCCAGGTCCTCCGTGATCTGCTCGAGCGCTTCCGCAACCTTGCCGACCACGTAGTCAAGGCGCACGCTCACGCAATGGCATTCCGTGCCATATTTGTGATGGAGCCTGGCATATGGCCGCCCGCATTGCGGCGTCACGACCTGCCGCACCAGCGCATACCCGCACTTCCCGCACACGATTAGACCCGCGAGAGGGTTCTTCACGCTCCTATCCCGCTGCACCGGCACGCCCTCGAACGCCCTCCGATTCGCCGTTGCCCACGTCTCGGCATCGACCAGCGGCTCGTGGATGCCCTGCGCCTCCACGTACTCGCCGCGCTTCCGATAGACCCTCTTCTTCTCGAACGTCAGGCCGTCCCTGCTCGTAATCGACACCGAATACTTGCCGTACGTCACGACGCCCTTGTACACGTCGTTAGACAGGGTTCGCCCGACTGCTGATGCCGTCCACATCTTCCCATGGCGGGTCGGTATGCCGTCCTCGTTCAGCTTGCGGGCTATAGCTCCCTTGTTCATGCCATCGCAGGCCATGGAGAACATGCGGCGCACGATGGGCGCCTCGGTCTCGTTGGGGACTATGGATGCCTGCATGCCTATCTTGCCGCGGTCGTATCCGTATGGCGCAAATGGCCCATGGTAGCCACCGCGCTCCACGGCGCGCCTGCTGCCCTCGTTCATGCGCTCGCGGATGTGCTCCAGCTCGATGTTGCTCACGAACATCTGCAGCTTTAGCGACTGTATGTCCTCCGCGACCGTGGGGTCGTACGTCCTGGTTGGCGTGACGATGAGCGTGCGCGTGTACCGAAAGGTGGACAGTATCCACCCGTATTCCATGGGGTCCCCGCGCCCCAGGCGGTCGATGGCGTGCACGATGACGCCGATGCAGTCAGGGTCGCTGATGCGCTCCATGACCTTCTGGAATTCCGTGCGCGCCTGGATGCTCTCGCCGCTGACCAGCTCTCGGTACACGTGCTCGACGCGCAGGCCGTTGTCCCTCGCGTACCTCTCCAGCCGCTCCGCATGGATGGCCAGCGTCTCGAACTTCCCGAGGCGCTCCTTCTCCACGTCCGCCCTCGACTTGCGCAGGTATGTTATGTAGTAGCCGTCGCCCATGGTGCCCACCTCGATTTTCGACTATGACTCTAGACCTCATAGTCGAACGGATAGACGCACCACACCACCTCGCCGATGACCGTCACGGTCTCCGTGCTAGCATCGCCGAAGTCGTACACCTTCGGCTTGATCGTCGGGTCCGTCGAATCGGGAACCAGCTCCAGGCCGTTCTCGTACTTCTTCACGCGCTTGATGGTCGCGTTGTAGCCATTGACTGCGACAGCGTACGCGTGGCCGTCAATGACGTCCTTGGTCGGATTGATGAGGGCAAGCGAGCCGTTCGGCAGCCGCTTGTTCATGCTCTCGCCCTCCACGCGCAGCAGGAACGAACGCGGGTACTTCTTGTGCATCTCAATGGGGATGGACATCTCGCCATCCACCACGGCCATCTCTATGGGCTTGCCAGCGGCGATGGAGCCGTACATCGGAACGCGCACCCACCTGGTACAGGGTTCCTTTACGTCATCTGACGTGACCCTGCCCTCAAGGATGTCCGACAGGGGCACGTCGTACATGTTCGATATTTTCGCGATGGTCTCTATATCGGGCGCGTTGTTGCCGTTCGTCCAATTGGTCACGGCTGACTTCGTTACGCCGACCTTATCGGCGAAGGCCACCTTACTGCCCTCTAATTTGATGAACGCGTAAAGCGATTCGCGGATGTTGTCTCGTACCGACATAAGGCTCACCTCCACGCCTGTAATAGTAAAGCTTTTCAAAACTAAAGTAAATTATTTCTTGCGAGTTCAGGAAAGTTGTACTACCATGAGTTCAGACGGGCTGAACCGCCTGTACAGGATGGGAAAACTTTCGAAAGGAGGGTCAATGATCTCGAGACGAATCCAGGCATACATCAAGGAGAAGGGCTTCAACCAAACGGCCATCGGCCGCAAGGCGGGACTCACGAAGATGGCGATGTCCTCTGCTATGAACGGCAAGCGAAACCTTACCGCGGAGGAATACGTCGCCATCTGTAACGCGCTGGAAGTCGACCTCGACTTTTTTACGAAGCAAGAAGAAGAGGTCGTGCAATGAGCGCCCAGCTGTCAATAACGTGGCGAGCTGGCGAGCATGACGTCCGCATGGGCAACTGCACGGCCACCATCCACGTACCAGATAGCTGGACCACGGAGAGATTCGCGAAGGCGTTCAATCCGATTATCGAAGAAGGGAGGCTCAATGAGCCATCGAGAAAATAGGCAGCGCGCCCATTCCGCCAAGACCGAGCGCGCCACCGGGAGAATTGCAGGAGTCCTCCTGCAATCCGAAATGATAGCATGCGTCGCTGATTCCAGCGCGCGTGACTTCCTCGTCACGTTCCTCGTGGCGGCTGGCCTGTTCATCGGCACCCCGCTGGCGCTGTTCATGCTGTTTGGCTAGCAACGGGGAGATTCGCCCGCAGGGTGCGCGCCGTCCGATGGCCCCGCACCCCCATGCGTTCACTCCTTACGCGCGACCCAATATCGGGCCATCGGGGCGATGCATGCCCCGCTCGCCGCTGGCAGAAGCGGCGCGCACCTCGCGGGCGAATCGAAGAAGCGAGGAGATTCATCAATGAATGAAATCACGAATTACGGGCCGAATAGGCCCATGCTGGGGGCGTTCTACGCCGTCACCAGGGAGGTAGACGGGAAGGACATGCCCGTGGCCGTCTTCCCGGTCTACTCGGAGGCGGCGAAGGCGAAGAAGCTCTTCAACCTGGGCGGCCCCTACCTCGTGCCGGTGCTCGACATCAGCACGCGCAACGGCCTCGACCGCGCGAGGGGGCTGCTGCGATGACCGTCTTGGAAGCTGAAATCGGCAACGTGGACGGCGTGCGCATCTTCCTGGGCCGATACGACAGCGGCCGCTGGTACGCGAGGGCCTACCTTCCGCACGCAAGGGGCGAGGGCGCGAGCCGAAGGGTGCGCCACGCTCTGGGATTCGGCATGACTAGCCACGAGGCGGCGCGTCTGGCCCTGGAATGGGCCGAGACGCAGAGGGCTGCCTGGGGCGTCGCGGGAAGCTCGCGCACGGCCGACATGCTCGCCGCCTACATCGACCACCTGGGCGGCGTTGCGGGACGCGAGCCTGCGACCACATCGACGTACCGCAGCCTGCTGCGCTGCCACATCGCGCCCGCCATCGGTGCCATCGAGGTGGGCGACGTGAGGCCGCACATGGTGCAGCGCATGTACTCGAAGATGGCATCGAGCGGCGCGCTGGCCCCGTCGAGCATCAAGCTCGTCCACGAGCTTCTTTCGGGCGCGTGGAAGTGGTTCCGCGAGCTTGGCGCGGTCGACCTGGACATCATGAGCGACGTGGCCACGCCGCGCAGCCGAAAGGCCGTCACCGGGTACTTTCCCGCGCATGAGGTCAAGGCGATACGCGAGGCCATAGCGCCCATCCTGGCCGACGATTCTGCGGGGCGCAACGTCAACGCGCGCAGCTTCGCCATGGCGGTCCTCATCTCCCTGGGGACGGGGCTTCGCGAGGGCGAGATCTGCGGCCTGATGCGCCGCGACGTGCGAGACGGGCGGCTGTCCGTGCAGCGCAAGCTTACGGAGTCCGCGGGACGGCCCGAGTACGGAATCCCGAAGGACAGCAGCGTGCGCAACCTGACGCTGCCGCCAGAGCTGGACGAGGCGCTGCGGGCGCACTTCGCATGGCAGGACACGTGGATGCGCCGAACGGGGCCGTCGACGCCCGTCATGTGCTCGCGCTGCGGCCAGCCCATCCGACCGAGCGCCGTGAGCCGCTGGTTCACGCAGCTGGTCCGCTCGCTGGGCATCTCGCACGGCACGTTCCACACCCTGCGGCACACCCACGCCACTGGTCTAGTGGCTGGCAAGGGCAACCTCGCTGAGGTGGCGCGCAGGTTGGGCCACGCATCGGTCAACACGACCATCGGCAACTACGTTCACGCATCGCCGCGCGATGACGTGGAGCTGGCGCTGCTGAGCGGCGAGGTCGCGAAGGGGGGCGAGTAGCCATGGGCGAGCGCTGGAAGTGGGCGCCGGGATACGAGGGGCTGTACCTCGTATCCGACCAGGGCCACGTGATGAGCGCGCCGCACGAGTGCGGTGGCCGCGCGTATGCGGGGGTGGAGCTGTCGCCCAGCCGCTGCGCCAATGGCTACATGCGCGTCTTCCTCTCGCGCGACGGGGCCGTGAGCAACGTCTTGGTGCATCGGCTCGTGGCCGAGGCGTTCATCCCGTTCCATGCGGAGGGCGTCGAGGTCAACCACATCAACGGGAACAAGGCGGACAACCGCCTGGTGAACCTCGAATGGGTCACGCATCGCGAGAACGTGGCGCACGCCTGGCGGAACCTGCCCAGGAGGGCGCACGACCGCCACATCGGCCGCAAGCTCGACGCGGAGACCGCGAGGAGGATACGGGCGGCAACGGGGACGTACGCGCAAATCGGAAGCGAATTCGGAATCACCCCAACCATGGTCGGGTACATCAAGCAAGGAAAGAGATGGAGGATGGAAGATGTCGATTAACTCGGTAATCATCAGCGGAAACATCGGGCGCGAGCCCGAGCTGCGCATCAGCGCGAGCGGCAACGCCGTCATGAGGTTCAGCGTTGCGGTCAACGACCGCGTGAAGAATCCCCAGACGGGCGAGTGGGGAGATCGCGCCAACTGGGTTGGCGTGGTGATGTTCGGCCAGCGCGCCCAGTCCCTGCGCCCCTACCTGTCCAAAGGCTCCAAGGTGGCCATCTCCGGGCGGCTGCGCTACAGCGCCTGGGAGACGCAGGACGGCGGCAAGCAGTCCAGGCTAGAGGTCGTAGCCGATGCCCTAGAGCTTATGAGCCGTTCTAAGGCCGCGAACGCCCCGCAGGGCGGCACGGGTGCGGGAAGCGCCCAAACGGCACCCAGCGCGGCGGGAGAGCAGCCGCAAACGGGCTACGATGGCGATTTGTACGACGAGGACATCCCGTTCTAGGGAGCATCCGAAGGGAAAGGAGGTAATCGGATGCTGCCAAGCAAGACGTACGTCGTCCAGCACGCCTGGATGGTCAACGACCTAGGCCTCTCTGGCGCCCGCCTGTCGGTTTACTCGATCATCTACGGGTTCTCGCAGGACGGCTGCTCCTGGTTCGAGGGCTCTCAGAGGTACCTGGCCGAATGGTGCGGCGCGTCGACGCGAACGATTCGCAGGGCGCTGTCGGACCTCAAGGACATGGGGCTCATCGAGGAGCGCGAGCAGGTCATCTCCGGCATCGTCCTCAAGTCCTACAGGGTCACCGCCCAGAGCCTCGGCATGCGCTCCGTGGGGGGTGGACAAAATGTCCAGGGGTGCGGACAAAATGTCCAGGGGGTGCGGACAAAATGTCCGGGGGGTGCGGACAAAATGTCCACCAATATATATAGGGATAATATAGGGGATAATAATAAACCCCCTATAGTCCCCCTAGAGCGCACAGAGGCGGACGGCTACGACCCCATTCGAGACGTAATCGACCACCTGAACGCACGCTCTGGCAAGTCCTTCAAGGCCGATACCAAGGCCACGCGCGGCATGGTGCACGCGCGCATGGAGGAGGGATACGGCGTCGACGTCATCAAGCGCGTGATCGACCTCAAGGTGGGTCAGTGGTCCAAGTCGCCCAAGATGCGCGCGTTCATCCGCCCGTCCACCCTTTTCAGCAAGACGAACTTCGAGAACTACGTCAACGAGCTCGGCCCAATCTCCGACTACTCGAAATATGACGGCGTGGTCGACGAGGTAATCGGGGGTGGTATGTGATGGACATCGCGAACGCGATCACCCCGCCGCCCATCGAGTGCCCATACTGCGGCAGGCCCCTCAAGCGCACCTCCGTCATCGTCGACGGCGTGGAGTACCACCCGACCTGCTGGGCTTCGTGCGGCTGCGCCGAGTCCCGCAGGGTCTGGGAGAAGCCGCCCACCCGCGCCGACAAGGCCCTCGACCGGGCGCGCGTTCCCTCCCTGTTCCGCGGCATGGCGCACCCGGATGCCCCTCGATTGGCAGATGCCATGGAGGAGGGCGAGTGGGTCTACGTCCAGGGCAGCTACGGCACCCGCAAGACCGAGCTGGCATGCTGCATCGTCGAGGAGCTGGTGAGCAACCGCCACGCGCATGCCATGTTCTCCACGGCCGCGGAGCTGGTCAAGGCGCGCATCGATGCGCCCGAGCTTTGGAACCGCGCGCGCTGCGTCGACTTCCTGGCCATCGACGATCTGGGCAAGGAGGGCACCAGCGAGTACTCCGTGGCCGCCATGTGGGAGCTGGTCGACGCGCGCTACTCGGCGAGCAAGGCCACGGTCTTCACGGCCAACTACAGCCGCGGGGACCTGCTGGGGCTGTACGCCAGGCACGGCGAGGCCAAGACCGCGGAGGCCATAGCGAGCCGCCTGCAGCTGTGCCGCTGCATCACGACGACCGGCGAGGACGTGCGCCAGAGGGGAGGCGCGCGATGACCATGTCGACCCGCGCCGCCCACCACGCCCCGCACGCCAGGGCCGCACGGGAGAGCACCTGCGCCACGTGCCTGCACGCCTGCCGCGAGGGCTCCCGCCGCCGCGAGCGCTGCGAGCGGAACGGCAGCTGCGCGCAATGGGCGCGACGCCCCGCCGAGCGCTCGTGGAAGGACGAGATTCCCGCCTGGATGTTCTCGAACAAGGCGAGGAACCCCATCCTGGCAACGCACCCCGATGGTCAGTGGCGAGCATGGAGGAGCGTCACGGAGGCCGCATTGGCGCTCGGCGTGCCAGCGTGCCGCGTCACCTCCCTGGCCAGCAGGCACGGCGTGCTCGACGGCTGGCGAATCACGTATTTGAAGGAATCGGTAAACCGATAGATAGCAAAGGAGACTCAATGCAGATCAGGAACGTAAGGCTCGAATCAATCGTGGCCGACGAGAACAACCCCCGCCAGGACTTCGGCGACCTGGACGCGCTAGCCGCGTCGTTCGCCGGCAATGGCGGCCAGCCGTGGAACCCGCCCATCGTGGTGGCAGATGGCTCCATCTTCCGCATCGTGGACGGCGAGCGCCGCATCCGCGCCATGCGCTCCCTGGGCGAGGGCGCGCCCGAGGAGGTCGCATGCGTCGTGTGCGAGGGCATGGACGAGCGAGACGCCGCAGTGGCCATGGTGGCCACCGACGACAAGCGCCGCCTGACCGACGAGGAGAAGAGCCGCGGCACTCAGCAGATGCTGCTGCTCGGCGTCGACGATGACGTAATCGATGCGGCCGCCCACCTCGCGCCGGGAAGCGCCCGACGCGCGCGCCGCGGCCGCTCCGTCGCGGGCGATGCTGGCGACCAGATGACCTTCGACCGCCTGTTCGCAATCGGCGAGTTCGCCGAGGCGGGGGACGACGAGGCCGCAGCTGCCATCCTCGACGCGGAGGATGGGAAGTGGCGCTTCGTGGCGGATAGCCGCAAGCGCCTTTCCCGCAACCGCGCGACCGCCAGGGCGGCCATCGACGCGCTTGCCGGGGTGGGCATCGGGCTGGTGGGCGAGAGGCCCCTGGACATGACGCACGAGTACACGCTCAGCCCCTGGAAGAACATCCCGAAGGCCGTCGAATCGCATGATTGGCCCGAAGGCTGCGTCGCCTACGCCGAGGTGGACGATGGCATGGTGACCGTCTACGCCCCCTCATCCGATGCCGTGGATGCCGAGGCGGAGGAGCGCGCGATCGCCGCGCAGGCGAAGGCCGACGAGCTGGCGGCTGCGGTGGAGTCCGTGGAGGCGTTCGTCTACGAGTCCATCCTGTCAGGCGGGCCGCTGCCGAACGTGGGCCGCTGGGCGCTCGATCGCGTCTGGGCAACCGAGGGATATTCCGCGCCGCAGTTCGTCCGCCGCGCGAAGGAGGATGGCAAGGAGCTGCGCATGTCGAAGATGTTCGACTACGTGAGCGGCCTGCCCCTCGCCGTCGTCATCGGCAACCGAATGCCCACCCCGGCGAAGTTCGGCGTGAAGGCCCTCTTCCTTGGCGAACTTGGCGGCATGACCACCTACGAGCACGACAAGGCGGTGGACTGGGCTGCCGTGTATGCCGCCGCCCTCGCCGATGGATTCGAGCTCGACCCCGAGCTGCAGCCCGCCGTCGACGCGTATGTCGAGTGGGCCAATTCCGATGACTGGAAGGGCGAGGGCAAGGATGGTGACGAGTAGTGGCGACCTTGTTTGATTTCATCCACATCGCCGACGAGCGCGGCTTGCGGATGTCGGTCGAGTTTGCCGAGAGCCCAGTCCTCTTTTCCATTCGCTATGGCTGGGTGACGGGCCGCCTGAAAGGCGGCCCGGCTACCGTCCGATTGGAAGGCGAGGCGCGTAATATGGCCGACTTCCTCGAGTGCCTGGAAGCGTTCGCGCAAGAGTGTCGCGATGCTATGGCGAAGGGGGGGTTCGGACGATGAGCACGAATAAGCTCGACCTGGTCATGACGCCCGATGGCATCAAGCAGCGGGTCATCACGCCCGACGACGAGATGCCTGATTCGATTCTGTACCAGGGGGTCGAATACGTCCGCCCCATGGAGGCTGTTCCCAGGAAGTACACCAACGACTCTTTGCTGGGGTCGCAGCATCGTTGGTGCTGCGGGTTATGCGGGAAATTTCTATCCAGTGTCAGGCCCAGCGAGGGCACTTCATGTCCAAGATGCAAAGCGAAGGTGGTGTACGCGAGATGATAGTCAACATTGGCGAGGTGGCTACGTTTCCGAATCCTCGCGCTGATTACGACCAGGCGGTCAAGATTCTCGAGGAGGCCGCCGAAGCATTTGCCGCTTGGCAGCAGTTCGACGCCAAGGGCAGGGCGATGTACCGGCAGCCGTTCCTGCACAAGCTGTTCAACGAGCTGGCGGACCTCATCATGGCGAGCTCCAACATGTTGCGCGGCCTCGACCGAGACCCCGCAACCACGTGCGAATGCGAGCCCATGGTGTTGGAAAAGGGCGGGCTGCTCCTCCTGCTGGTCGATTCGGCGCGGGTCTACGGGGCCTTCGAAGAACTCGAGAGCGCCCATATCTTGGAATATGGCGAGAAGGCTTCGGAGACACGTCTTGTCCAGGGGCTGCGCGAACTTCAGGAAGATGTTTGCATGGTTATCGCGTCCCTGGGCGTCGATGATTTCACGACGTACATGCAAGCCTGCGAGCGCAGGAACCGATGGAGGGGGCGCTATGAACGAGCTTAGATGCGCCTACTGCGGCAAGGAGATCAAGGAAGGCGAAGACGTGTTCGTATGCCTGGACAATTGGCTGCAATGGCACCATTACTGCGACCTGCCCAAGCATAAGCACTATTACTGCTCGAAGGCCTGCTTTGCCGATGATTGGTCGGTGGAGCCAGTTGACCTGGATGATATTGGATAGGGGACGCTATGAGCAAGCTAACATCTATTTCTAATCCAACAGCGTGGCTTAAAGAATTCCAAGCAGCACTTGATGAAGATGCAAAGATTGCTTCTGAAAGGTTTATACAAAAGCAACCTGTCTTCTATGTCATCAGAGATTATCGCCTTGAAATAGTGCCTGACGGCTACGGTGACATCATTCGATACACTGATAGCGATGATCACAGTTGTGACTACTCACCTCGCGAAGCCATCGAGTCTATTGTCGAAGATGAGATTGCCACCATTCACGACATCGAGACGTCTGAAGAAGGCGAAGACTTCGGCATCAAATTCACCGAAGATGGCGAGCTCGACCCATCTGTGTCTGAGGACAACTGCTGCTGGTTTCTTGATACATCAGAATTTGCTGAGCATCTAACGCACCACACTCTTGTTAAGAAAGCATTCATCGTGCCAGACACACTGTTTCTCACTTATGCCGAAGCACGCGAGCACCTTCGTCTCAATCACTATCATTACACGAAAGACGCTCACACCTACGCAATGACCGCTTGGCGCTCGCCACAAGTGAGTAATTTGCTTGGGCTTCTGCACAGCATCGACTTTGACGAATCAATTATCAAATTAAAGCTCGACGCGCAATCAACAGAGGGGAAGGTGGTTCGCCCATGACCGGCGCAGAGCCGTTGACCGTGGGACAGGGCGTGGGGCTGGTCGTAGGTTACGCCCTCACGCTCCTGCTAGCCGCCATCCTGCTGCCCATCACGCTGGCATGCCTGCTCGTCGAGGCCCTTGCCGGGCGCGGTCGCTAGCCTAACACAGCGATACACATTCCATGGGAAGGGGGCGCGCAAGCGCCCCTTTTCTCTATGCCATGGCCCGACTTGGTGGCCGTGCAAAAACCGTGCAAAAACGGCTTTCGGCGCGTTTCGGGCGGATTCGCGGCAACCCCAGGCCGCAGCTACATTCCCAGCTCTCCGCATCACCTAAAAAGCAATTAACTAGTAATTAATTGTCATTTCCTAATAAGAGGGGCATTTGCGGGGAAGCGTTTGACCTGTTCGTTACATTGATTATGATGGTGAAAACGCTGCCAGCGTGCGTGCGGGCATCGAAAGGGGACGAAACGATGCCTGGGACGAATCGGTTTTACCTGTGCAATGGATCTGCGTGCGATTGGGGAGAAGAGGGAAAGTGTAGGCAAGAGTGCTACGTCAACGGCGGTAGCTGCCGCCACACCACGGACTGGAATTACGCCCGCAATGCGGGACGGCGCAAGGCATGGCGCGAGGCCCAGATAGACGGGCGCCGCTGCCTGATTGAGGTCGACGTGCCGCCTGCTCTCGTCGCGCTCGCGGCTGATGCCGAATGCTAGCCGAGCTGCGCGATGATTACGCGCGCTACCCGAACGCGGAGAGATTGTTCCGTTGCTGCCGCCGTGGGTCTTCGGAAGTCAAGGCGGCCCGTGCTCAGCTCGATGCATCCCGCGACATGATCCGAGCCGTCCGCTATGACGCCATGGGGGCCGCACCGGGCGGGCATTCCGACCCGGTTGCGCAGAGCGCGGAGCGGCTCATGGCCGTGGAGAAGAGATGCGCCGCAGCAATATCGCGCGTGGGCGAGCTGCACCAAATGGCCCTCGATGCCATCGACGAGATGGAGCGCGCGGGTGATGCCGCCGATGGCGATGCCGCCGTGCTGCGCATGTACTACCTCGCAGGCAAGAGCAACGGGGAGACGGCTAGCGCGCTTGGGTATTCGCCCGGGTACATCGCGAACAAGAAGGCCGTGGCCATGATGCACGTCGCGCCATTCGTGCCGCTCGACTGGGAGCACAGAATCTAGGATAACCGAGGGGTCGCCATGTGGCGGCCCCTTCTCTTTGCCCAAGGACCCCACGCAGCACTACACGCTCTCGTATGTACGGAGCAAGTACGGAGCAAATACGGAGTAGGTTCCAGTAGGTTCCAGTAGGCTCCAGTAGCAAGAAGCCCACGCCGGGCCTCTTCTCTTGCCCAAAGACCTTATGCAATGTGACCTAATGTGACTTAATCTTATGCATCCTCATGCGGGTCACCTCGTATCCTGTATCTCAGGTTCCCATGCCACATGGGACGCACGCACAGGCAAGGAGGGCCGTAGATGAGAATGTCCCGACGCTCATTCATCGAGTACACCGCACTCAGAGTCTCCTCGATGACAGACGAAGAATTCTCCTCCTTTGCGACCATTACCCTCACCGCGCTGGGCATTTGCAACCTCGACGGAACTCCCGCCGATGGAAGCGGATTCTCCGACACGGCCCTCCTCGTCCCCAAGGTAAACAAGGAGATCATCGACATGATTCCCGACCCCGAGGTGCGCGAGCTGATGCATGCCATCTGCGGCACCAACCAGGAAGACGATGGGCAGGCCTAGCCCGACGCCCGACCTGACGCGCGACTACGACCTGGCGCTTGCCGACAGGCTTGCGAGGGAGCGGCGCGAGCGCGGCGACGACCGACTGTTTTACATGCGCGCGCCATGGCGGCGCCTGCGCGAGGAGATCCTGCGCGAGAGCCATGGGGAATGCCATGACTGCCGCAAGCGCGGCGAGTTGTCCACCGTGCTCGACGAAGACGTGACGATGGTCGTGCACCACGTCCTTCCGGTCGAGGACTATCCAGGCTTCGCACTGTCACGATTCTGGTACGACACAGACGGCAAGCGACACGCGCAGCTCATCGCATTGTGCAACGAGTGCCATGAGAAGAGGCACGGTCGTGCCGCGGGGTGCACCAGGGACGGGCGCGAGCCCGTGACCGAGGAAAGATGGTGAAAAGGCCAGCTCATGCATAAATCGAGTCTCCATCCTCCGATTTATGCATAAATTGGCCGTTTTCGGCCCTCACGGCGCTCGATTTTCGCTGGGAAAATTCGAGCGCTGAAATTTTCAAGCGTTTGACCTGGGGATACACCCCCAGGGGGTAAACCCCGAAAAATCCGAAACGCCCACAAACCGACGCCCCTTGTGCGGAAGGGAGGAAGCCTCCCTTTTTCGGCCAGGGGCCATTTTCGTTTAGTCGCGAGGAGGCGATGCCAATGCCGGCGCTGCCGAATTCGGGGCGCAAGCCCATCCCCGTCGACGTCATCGTCGCGCGCGGCCAGACCCACCTTACGAAGGCGGAAATCGAGAAGCGGAGGGCCGCCGAGGTCCACCCGAAGAACGTCAAGATAGACCCGCCCGACTACATGGTCGACAGGGAGCTGCGCAAGCGCTTCCGCCGCATCGCCCGCGAGCTCGCCGCCATCGGCGTGTGGGCCGCAATCGACGCGGACGAGCTGGCGCGCTTCGTCGATGCCCAATGGGCGTACGAGCAGTTCACCACGCGAATGAAGGACGCGCTGGAATGCGGCGATGTCGGCAAGGCGATGGAGCTGCAGCGCGCCCAGGACCGCGCGTTCAAGCAGGCGCACGCCATTGCCACGGCGTTCGGCATGAACTGCACCGCGCGGTGCAAGATCGTGGTTCCGAAGCCGCCCGAGGCGAAGCCGAAGGCGGTGCTGTGATGTGGAATGGACCGCCATTTCGGGCGTCCCCGAGATCGACGAATGGGCGCGCCTGGTAGAGACCGGGGAGGTTCCCGCGTGCCAGGAGCACGCCCTCCTGATGGGCTATTTGCGGCGCGTCTTCGAGACCGAGAACGTGACCGTGGATGCGGAAAAGCTGGCCCGTTTCATGGGCTATAAGGACTTCTTTCCGTTCCCATTCGGCCCCGAGGAGGACTTCCTGACGGCCCTGTGGCTCTGTTGCTATGGCGAGAACGGCCTGCCCCGCTGGCCAGACCTGCTGTGCTACGTCGGGCGAGGGTTCGGCAAGACCGCGCTGATGACGTTCTGGGCGTTCTGCCTGCTGTCTCCCGCCAACGGCATCAGGCAGTACGACGTGGACGTTTGCGCGACCACCGAGGAGCAGGCGAAGTTGTCATTCGACGACATGTGGAACATGCTCGAGTCCGAGCCAGACTACTGGGAATCGGCGTTCACCTGGAACAAGCTCGAGATTTACAACCGCGAGACCCGCGCGAGGTTCAAGTATTGGTCGGGCAACAGCGGAAGCAAGGACGGCATGCGCTCGGGCTGCGTCATGTTCGACGAGATCCACGCCTACCGCGACAGCGCCTCCATGGAGGTGTTCACCGGCGGCCTGGGCAAGAAGGACGACCCGCGCCGCCTGTTCTGCACCACCGACGGCGACATCCGCGACGGCGTGCTTGACGAGAAGAAGGAGCTGGCGCAGGCCATCCTGTGTGATGGCGAGCCCGACAACGGCCTGCTGCCCTTTATCTGCAAGCTCGACAGCCGCGCCGAGATAGAGGACGAGGCCGTATGGCCGAAGGCGAACCCACGCCTGCTCATGCGCCCGCAGCTCTTCGATGAGTACAGGCGCGAGGTCGCCGAATGGCGGCGACACCCCGAGAAGCATACGGCTACCCCGACGAAGCGGTTCAACCTGCCCGAGGCGAGGACGGAGCTGCCCGTGGCGTCGTGGGAAGACCTCACGGCATGCCTCGCGGAGGTGCCCGACCTCCGCGGGGTGCCGTGCGTGGTCGGCATCGACTTCGCGAAGACCACGGACATGGTCTCCGTCTGCGCGCTGTGGCGCGTGGGCGACCAGTTCTACGCGAGGCACCACAGCTGGATTTGCGCGCAGTCGCGCGACATCCCGCTCATCAAGGCGCCCATCGCGCAGTGGGCCACGGTCGACGTCGTGGACGCCGCCGAGGTCGACGCGCGCGTCGTGGCCGACTGGATTGCCGACCTCAACATCGACAGCCTCGTCGAGGCGGTCGCTCTCGACGACTACCGGTACGCGCTCGTGAAGCGAGAGCTGGAGCTGATCGGATTCAGCGCCGACCCGCCCGAGCGCACGGTGCGCCTGGTGCGCCCGTCCGACATCATGCGCGCGCAGCCCGTCATCGACGCGGCCCTCGCGACGCACCGCATCGCCTGGGGCGATGACCCGTGCCTCCGTTGGATGGCTAACAACACGATGCTCGTCCCCGCGCCGAACGGGAACTACAAGTACGGCAAGATCGACCGCCGCTCGCGCAAGAACGACGGCTTCATGGCAATGGTCGCGGCGTTCACCATCGCCGACCGCGTGCCCGAATACGCGGAGGCCGTATACGCCGAACCGCTCATCATCTCCTAAGGAGGAAGCATGGCTGGAATCACCCAGCGCCTGTACGACTGGCTGGGCAACAGGCTCGACGCCACGAGCGCGTCCGAGGTAGTTGCCAAGGACTTCGCCAAGGCCGCCATGACCGAGGCGGCGTTCCGAATCGCCACCGGCTACATCAGCTCGATGGTGGCCAAGTGCCCCATCCGATTCTACGAGCGCGGAAGGCTCGTGGAGGATTCCCGCGACGCCTACTCATGGAACCTCTCGCCGAACGCGAACGAGAGCGGACCCGAGCTCATGGGGCGCATGGTCGACCGCATGCTCCACGAGAAGGAGGGCGCGCTGGTCGTCCCCTATCGCGGGAGCCTCTACCTTGCCGACAGCGCCGCGCCGTCGAAGCGGAACCACCTCGGCGAGGACGTGTACGAGCACGTCACCGTCGGTGGCGAGCAGATCAGGCGCTCGTATCGCGCCTCCGACGTGTTCCGCTTCCGCATGCCGAGCGACCTTCACGGCATCGTCGATGGAATGAACGGCTGGTACGACCGCGCGCTCGAGGCCGCCATGGGCGACTTCGCGAAGCGCTGCGGCCGAAAGTACAAGCTTAAGTCGCCGGCCATCCGCCCAGGCGACACGAAGGCGCAGCAGGAGTTCTCGAAGTACGTGAACGAATCGCTCAAGTCGTTCCTAGAGGCCGACTCCGCCGTGCTGCCAGAGTACGCGGGCACCGAGCTGTCCGAGGTTGGCACGTCGGCGACGGTAACCACCTCGTCTAACCTCGTCAACCTGCGCAAGGATTGCTTCGAGGCGGTCGCAGCCGCGGCGAAGATGCCGACCTCGATGCTCTACGGCAACGTTAACAACTTCGCGGAGGTCTTCCGCAGCTTCATGAGCTTCGCGGTCGACCCCGTCATCGACGTCACTCAGGCCGAACTGCAGCGCAAGACGTTCGACTATGACGGGTGGAGCGCTGGCGACCGCGTCGTCATCGACTCGACCCACCTCAAGTACACGGACCTATTCGATGCGGCCGATTCGGCCAGCAAGATCGTGTCCTCTGGCCTCCTCACGCCCGACGGCGTTGCCGAGCTGCTGGGTCTAGACCCAGCTGGCGAGGAATGGAGCGGGGCCTATTGGATGACCCGTAACTACGCCCCCGCGGGGGAAGTGTACGCGGGGGGAGGTGAATAGACGAATGAATCGCTACTACCAGATGGCGGTCGACGGAGACGTCGCGCACATCGACATCTACGGCGACATCACCTCCTGGGAATGGCTGGAATCCGACGTGTCGAGCTACACGCTCGCCAAGTCCCTGGCCACCCTGCCCGAAACGGTGAGCCTCATCGACGTGCACATCAACAGCTACGGCGGCGAGGTCTCCGAGGGCCTTGCAATCTACAACGCCCTCAAGGCGCATCCCGCGAAGGTGCGCACGGTCGTGGATGGCTTCGCGTGCTCCATCGCATCGGTGGTCTTCATGGCCGGCGACGAGCGCGTGATGAACGAGGCGTCCCTGCTGCTCATCCACAACGCGTGGACCAGCGCCACGGGCGACTCCGAGGCGCTCAAGAAGGCGGCCGCGGACCTCGAGACCATCACGGAGATGTCCAAGCGCATCTACCGCGCCACCGGCGACGTCGAGGAGGAGCGCCTGGATGAGCTCATGAACGCCGAGACCTGGCTTACCGCCGAGGAATGCGCCGAGATGGGATTCTGCACCGAGGTCGAGCCGATTGGCGAGACGGCGGCACCCGCGCAGAGCGCGCGAATGGCGCTCATGCGCTCCGTCATGGCGTGCCCGGGGCAGCCTGGCCAGGCCGACGCGCCGCTGAGCGTCACGGTCGACAGGGCCGTCGAGGCGATGAACGCCCTCGCCCTCGCCATCGGCACCAGCCAGCGCACGGAGCCAGCTCCCGTGGAGCCGTCCCAGCAGTCGGACCCGTCTCCCGTGGACCCCGAGCCCGCCGCCGACCCCGATGCGGCCGCCCAGGACGGCGACCCCGACGACGCGCAGCCCGAGCAGCGCGCCATGCCCATCGCGGCGTTCTTCGAGCTCATCGCCCGATAGCCGCACCAATCACAACCGAAAGGAAACGAAATGATCAAGCTCAACCAGGCCAAGAACGCCGCAGCCGCCATCGTGCAGGCCGTGCGCGATGGCGATGAGAAGGCCCAGGAGGCCGCCTTCGCCGGCTTCATGGAGGCAGTCGCCGCCGACGTCGCCGCGCAGTTCGAGGCAGCGCAGGCCAGCAACGACACCCGCGCGCTCGCCGACCGCGGATTCCGCCAGCTGACTGGCGAGGAGACGGCCTACTACCAGAAGGTCATCGAGGCCCTGAAGTCCTCCAACCCGAAGCAGGCCTTCGACAGCATCCCCGACGACGCCATGCCGACGACCATCTTCGAGGACGTCATGCGCGACCTCGAGCAGGAGCGCCCGCTGCTGGCGGCCGTCAAGCCCGTCTATACCAAGTACCTGACCGAATGGGTGCTCAACGACCACACCGCCCAGCGCTTCGCTTGGGGCGAGATCACGGACGCCATCACCAAGGAGATCACCTCCGCATTCAAGGTCGTGAGCGTCAAGCAATCCAAGCTCTCCGCCTTCGCGGTGGTCAGCCGCGGCATGCTCGACCTCGGCCCCGTGTTCCTCGACGGCTACGTGCGCACCTGCCTCTTCGAGGCATGGGGCGACGGCATGGAATACGGCATCGTCGCCGGCACGGGCATCAACAACGAGCCCATCGGCCTGCGCAAGGACATCCACGAGGGCGTGTCCATCGACACCTCCACTGGTTATCCGGACAAGACGGCCGTCCCCGTCACCGACTTCCTGCCCGCGAGCTATGGCCCGCTGGTCGCCTCCATCGCCGTCAACGAGCAGGGCAAGCGCAAGCGCGGCTCCGGCAACCTCTGCTTGCTCACGAACGCGAACACCTACCTCACCAAGGTCATGCCCGCCATCCGCATGCTGACCTCCTCGGGTGAGTACAGCGACGCGTTTCCCGTCGCCACCAAGCCCATCGAGACCGAGGCCCTGGCCGACAACGAGGGCATCCTTGCCCGTCTGGACGAGTACGGCCTGTTCGTGGGCGGCGACCGCGGCATCGATTCCAGCGACGAGGTCAAGTTCATCGAGGACCAGCGCGCGTTCAAGCTGGTCACCTATGCGAACGGCCGCGCCGTCGACAACACGTCGGCCATTCTGCTCGACCTCACGAACCTCGCCCCGCTGGCATTCCCCGTGCAGGGCAGCGTGACCACCACGGCCGCCGAAGCCGCCGCCGAAACCCCCGCCGAAACCCCCGCCGAGGGCTAGGTGACGCGCCATGGCCCACGACTACACCGATGAGCTGAAGCGTAAGCTGAACATCACGTGGGACGATGCGGCCACCGACGCGCGAATCGCAGACATCCTCGCCCAGGCGCCCGACATCATCGCCACGCGCCTGGGCCTGCCCATCCCCGAGGGCTCGACGGCATCCGATGCGATAGCCGCCGACCCCGAGGCGCATGCGCTGCTCATCAGCTACTGCTACTACGCGTGGAACCACGCCGAGGATGCGTTCTGGCAGAGCTACCTGATGGACGTGTACACGATCCAGAACAGGATTGCCGTCGACGCGTTCCTTGAAGGGGGCGGTTTCGATGCTCCCTAAGCCGCAGTTCGGCAGGTACAACGACGGCGTGGCCGAGGTGTATGCATCGACCGATGCGCGCCTCGTGCCCGGAGTCGACTTCTCGGGAACCGAGGGGCTATCCGAGGTGGCCGCGCTCGCGTTCGGCTCCGTGATGCTGCGAGAGTCCGACGTGGAGCTGGCCAGCGCCCAGGGCTTCGAGCTCACGCGCAAGGTGCGCACCAGGCAGTGCCCTGGCTTCGACGCGGGTTGCTGCGTGCTGGTCGGCGGGACCCTCTACGAGGTCCCATGGCTCGAGCGCACGGCAGACGGCCGAGAGGCCTATGCGCTGCTCTCCGAGCTGGCAACCGACGGCACCGTCGACCTGCAGGACAGGGCGGCGGGGCACGACGCCAACGGCAACCCATCGGCCACGTGGGTGACGGCAGTCACCGCCCACTGCCGCAAGTGCTCGCCATCGCAGCAGCGCTCCACGGGGGCGGGGGCCGACGTTCGCAAGCCCTCCATCACCGTGCGCTTGCGCGCCTGCGACTACGGCGCCGGGCATGCGCGAATCGTGCGCGATGGCATCCCCTACACGGTCGCGTCCGCCAAGGGCGCGGGCGAGTGGGTGGACGTCGTGGCCACGCGCGAGGGGGGAGACCGATGACGACGCCAGACGGCTTCTCCGAAGAGCTGGTCAACCTGGCGCGGTCGTTCGTTAACGAGGAGCAGGAGAAGGTCGTCGCCGCCGTGCGCAAGGGCGCGGACGTGACGAAGCAGCAGCTCGTTCAGACCTCGCCGTCCGATTCGGGTGATTACGCGGCTGGGTGGCGCCGTTCGAGCAAGGTGACCTTCGATCACATCGAGGCCAGCGTGTACCAGGCGAAGAAGCCTGGCCTGCCTCATCTGCTCGAAAAGGGCCACGGCGGACCGCATCCCGCGCCCGCCCATCCCCACATCGAATCAGCCTACGAGGTAGGCGTCGCGACAATAGAGAGCGAGCTGGGCACATGACGAACGAGGATGTCATCTCGATCCTGGAATCGACGGGCTATCCCGTCAGCTACGGCGTGCCCTCCGACGAGGAGTCGCTGCCCCGCATCGTCGTCTACGAGTCGGCGAGCAGCGACCTGCGCGCCGACCAGACCATCTACCAGCGCATCCGCTCCTTCACCGCTGAGCTGTGGACGGCTGGCAAGCAGCCGGCGCAGCAGCGCGCGCTCGAGGACGCCCTGCTGGCGGCTGGCCTCGTGCCCACGTGCATGGAGATGCCGCTTGCTGACGAGAAGCTAATTCGAACCGATTACGAGTTCAGCACCCTGCTGGACTAGACAAGAGAGGAGCCATAAGCATGGCCAACAAAGTTGAATTCGGCGTGAGCAACATGCACCACGCCAAGGTCACCGAGTCCGGTGGTGCCTACACCTTCGGCAACTACGTCGCCGACCCCGGCACGACCAACATCGAATGGGAGCCATCGGGCGGCCAGGAGGTGTTCCATGCCGACAACGGCTCGTACTACGTGACCTACACGAACAACGGCGGCACCATCACCATCGAGCAGGCGCTGCTCTCCGAGCAGTTCCTCATCGACACGGGATTCTACGAGCGCGACGTGAACGGCGCCATCGTGGAGGTGGCCGACAAGCAGCCGAACCCGCTTGCCATCGCGTTCGACGTCGACGGCGATGCCAAGGCGCGCCACAACGTCTTCTACTACTGCGTGCCGAGCATCCCCGGCGGCAGCGCGGCCACGACCGAGGACACCACCACGCCCTCGACATCGCAGATCGAGCTGACCTACACGCCCATCGTCATGGACGGCCGCAAGGTCTCCAAGCTGAGCCTGCAGCTCGACCCCGAGCACCCCACCGCATACAACGACTTCTTCAACGCGGTCTACACGCCCGTGTGGACGGAGACCGCCCAGGGCTAAGGAGGCACCATGAAGGTCAAGTTCACGCGCGCGTTCCGTGGCCTCAAGGAGGGCCGCCTTTTCGAGAACGAGACGGCCGAGATGACCGAGGCGCGCTTCAAGGAGGTGGTCGCCGCGTGCAAGGCGGCTGGCTACCCCGATGCGGACCTGCCCAAGCGCGTGCCAGCGCGCCGCGCGAAGAGGGCCTAGATGGTCCGCGAGATAGAGATCTACGGGAAGAGGGTCGCCGTCGCAGGCGGCCCTCTCGCCGTATGGGCGTACTGGCGCGAGTTCGAGAGCGACCTATGGGCCGACCTGCGCGCAGCGAACACCGACGACGGCCCCATCCTGGCCGTCTGGCTGCAGGTCGTCTGGGCAATGGCCAAGGCGGCCGACGAGGCCACGCCCGAATTCGGGAAGTGGCTCGGGGCGTTCGAGGAATTCGACCTGGGGGACGTCACTGCCGTGGCGGTGATGGACCAGGCATTCTACGCCGCCTTTTTTCGTCAGCGACAGGCCAGCGGAGCCGAGCGAGCCAGACGAGCCATCGGACGATGGCTGGAATCCATTGCGCAACGTCTATCTGGCGCTGCGGATGGGGATGTCGCTCGCTGACCTGCGCCAGCTGGACATGGCCGACTTCATAGCCATGACCGACATCATGGGCGAATCGCAGCGCGAGGAGCCAGAGAAGCGAAAGGCAACCCAGGCTGACATCGATGCCTTCCTGGGCTAATCGAATAGGAGAGGCGATGGCCAGCGAGTACAAGGGCCTGTTCGTAAAGTTCGAGGGCGACACCACGGGGCTCACGGCCGCGCTGTCGGCCATCGACAAGGAGTCCCGCGCGACGCAGCGCAACCTCACGTCCCTGAATCGCGCCCTCAAGTTCAGCCCGAAGAGCACCACGCTGCTCGCGCAGGCCATGCGCACCTATTCGACGCAGATCGACAACGCGCGCACCCGCCTGGCCGTGCTGCGCCAGGCCCAGGACGACCTGGGCAGCAGGGACGTGAACCCCGCGGCCTGGGACCGCCTGGAAATGGAAATCGCCCAGTGCGAGAGCCGCATCGAGCAGTACCGGGCGAAGCTGGTGGAGGTCACGGCCGCCCATTCGGCCCTGGGCCAGTTCGGCGCGAAGTGGACGGAGCTTGGCGAGAAGATTTCTGGCGTAGGCTCCAAGGTGTCCTCATTCGGGGACACCTGGACGCGCACCGTGTCCCTCGGCCTGGTGGCTGCGGGTGCCGCCGCCGTCAAGACGGCCGTGGACATGGACACCGCGCTCACGGGCGTCAAGAAGACGGTCGACGGCACCGAGGAACAGTACGAGCAGCTCAAGCAGGCCGCCATTGAGTTCTCGCAGACGAATCCCGTATCAGCCGCGACCATCATGGACCTTGAGGCCCTGGGCGCGCAGCTCGGATACGGCATAGACGAGCTAGGCGAGTTCTCGCGCGTCGCAAGTTCGCTCCAAATTTCGACCGACATGGACGCAGAGACGGCGGCCACCGAGATGGCCCAGTTCGCGAATATCACCAAAATGGCCCACGAGGAGTCGAGCAACTACGCGAGCGCCATCGTCGAGCTGGGCAACAACATGGCCACGACCGAATCGAAGATCTCCGCCATGGCGCAGCGCACGGCCGCGGCTGGCACGCAGGCGGGAATGACACAGGCCGAAATCCTCGGCTGGTCGGCGGCGATGTCATCTTTGGGCGTCGAAGCCGAGGCTGGCGGCACCGCATTTTCGCAGACCATCTCAGAGATCGACAAGGTGGTGGCGACGGGCGGCGAATCGCTCGACGCCTACGCGAAGATGGCGGGGATGAGCGCGGAGGAATTCCAGCAGGCATGGGGCGAGAACGCCACGGCGGCGTTCGAGAGCATGCTCGAGGGCATCGCCAACGGCGAGAACATGGCCAAGGCGCTCGAGGAGATCGACGTCAACGGCGTGCGCGCCTCCGACGTGCTCAAGCGCATGGCCGGCAACACCGACCTGGTGAAGAGCGCGATCGACCACGCGAACAAGGGCTGGAGCGAGAACACCGCCCTATCCAAGGAGGTCGCGAACAGGAACGAGTCGCTTGCCGCCAAGTTCGAAATCCTGAAGAACAAGGTCGCGGCCGTCGCCGAGAAGTTCGGCGGCCCACTCGCCGATGCGCTGCTAGACGCCGTGGATGCGGCCGAGCCGCTGTTCCAGGCCATCGCCGATGGGGCGCAGGCGTTCAGCGAGATGGACGAGGAGCAGCAGCAGGCAATCATCCGCACCGTGGCCCTCGTGGCCGCATTCGGCCCGCTGCTGTCCGCGCTGGGCCGCGTGACGACAGGCATCGGAAACGCGGTCTCCTCCATAGGCAATGCGGCGACGTGGTTGTCGAAGCTGAACGCGGCAAGCGCCGAGGGCACGAGCGGCATCGCCAAGCTAGCGGGCAAGGTCGGCCTATCGGCTGGCCAGTTCGGACTCGCCGCTGGCGGTGCCACCATTCTGGCTGGCGCAATCGCGGCGTTCGCCGTGCCCATCGCCCAGGCGGCCGCCTCGAGCGACCGATTCGACAAGGCGCTGGGGAACATGAACTCGACCCTGGCGAACGGCATCTCGAGCGCCAATGGCGCAGCCGATGCCATTGGGCAGGTGGGCGATGCCGCCGATACAAGCTCGTCATCCTTCGAGGGGACCATCGGCTTCCTCGACAGCCTCTCCGCTGGCATGGAGCGCCTGACCTCGGCGGCGAACGAGCGCTACACGAGCGCCCAGGGCGAGGTGGCGCTGCTCGACTCGTACGGCAAGACCATCGACGAGCTGGGCGGCAGGAGCGACCTCACCGAGACCGAGGTGGCGGAGCTGAACAACGCCATCGACCACGTGAACCAGACATGCGGCACGAGCTACGAGCTCGACGAGCACTACAACGTCGTGGAGCACGTCGGCGACGCGTACGAGGACGCCGCGGGCAAGGTCGACCTCTACATCCAGAAGCAGCAGGCGCTCATCAGGGCGCAGGCGTACGAGGGAACGCTATCCGACCTGTACAACCAGCAGATTGCCCAGCAGGATGCCGTCAAGCAGAAGACTGACGAGCTGACCGCTGCTCGTGCGAAGCTCACCGAGGTCACGAACACCACCTACGACTCCGACGAAGCCTGGGCCGCCGCCGTCAGGACCCAGCAGGACGTGGTCGACGGCGCGCAGCGGAATCTGGACAGCGCCAACGCCGCGCTCGACGAGACGAACAGGCAGATCGAGCGCACCACGGGCCTGATTGCCGATAACCAGGCGGCAGCCCAGGAGGGCGCGAGCGCGTGGGCCGTCTTCAAGGCGAACCTTCCAGACCTGGAAAGCGTCATGAACGAGGAGCAGTTCAACAAGCTCTCCGAGGCCATGTCCACGTTCGGGGTCTCCATGGACTCCCTGGGCGACCTCGACGCGAATCAGCTCAAGACGGTGTTCGACACGCTGTCCGAGGGGCCTGACGCGACCATCGGGGCACTGCGCGAGATGGGCGTGGAGGTCGACCTGTCGAAGCAGCAGATCGAGGGCCTGAACGCCGTGCAGATCGGCGACAAGACCTACTGGGTCTCGGACAATGGCTCCGTCTACGACCAGCAGGGCCAGCTCGCAGAGCTGGGCGCCGTGGAAATCGAGGGCAAGCACTACTACGTCACCTCCGACGGCACCATCTACGACGAGCGCGGCCAAATCGCAGGACTCAACAACAACGTGAGAGTCAACGACAAGATCTACCGCGTGAGCAACAACGGCACCGTGTCCGCGGAATCGTCTTCGGTGAGCAACCTGTCGGGCAAGATCGACTCCATCCCCGACGGCAGCTACCGCATCACCGGCTCTGCCGACACCAGCCCCATCACGAACGTCCGCAACGCCCTGCAGGGCCTGACCGGCAAGGTCTGGAACTACACGGTCAAGGCCATCACGGGCAATGCCGCTGGCGGCATGATGCGCGGCGTGGCCTACCATGCCGCGGGCGGCTACATCGCGCACCGACCGACCGTGGTTGGGCGCACTGGCCCCATCACGCACATCGCGGGAGAGGCTGGCGACGAATGGGTCGAGCCGCACGCTGGCGGCATCGTGCCGCTGTCGAACACGCGCTACGTGCGCCCATTTGCCAGGGCAGTGGCGAGCGAGATGCAGATGCCGTCCGGCGGCGACACCAACGTGACCATGAACGTGACCGTCAGCGGCAACGTCGACCCAGAGACCTACGTGCGCAGCGCCATGCGCGCGGCTAACCGAATCAAGCGAAGCGAGGGAAGGTAGCATGGGCTACTACGAGCACGTCCTGACCCGCATCCTCGGGCCGAACTTCAAGTGCAGCTGGAAGGCGTCCTATTCCGGCAATCCCAAGACCGTTTGGCAGTACCACACGAACGGCCACAACATCCGAGACGGGCGCGACACGGTCATCATCTGGAGTCCGAAGAAGGCCCAGAAGGCGCCAGCGTCGACGTCTGGCAGCGTAGGCTCGGACGCCCTGCCAAACACGGTCATCGACGGGAGCAAGTTCTGGCCGCACACCAATTGGGTCTGCCCGTCGGTCAACATGCAGCTCGGCCTGGACGCCGTGGGACACTCGGTGGCCTGGTGGCGCGCGGAGACGCCTGCGGCTCCCGTCATCACGCTCACCCCGAGCGATTCGAACAGAACGCAGACGTGGGAGATCGACTCCGACCCCAAGACGGTGAGGCAGAAGGACAACAACTACTGGACCCATTGCCGGTACTGGGCGCAGGTCGCCCAGCACGGCGAGCGCTGGGCGGACGTTCCCGACTGGGCCACGACGGGCTGGACGCAGCAGTTCGAGCCCAGCGATTCGGAATCCAGCAGGACCTGGGCGCACACCGCCGCGGACCCCGCGCCCGAGACGCCGTACGCCGTGCGCGTCGTGGCGCGCAACGAGGGGCCTGCTGGCGAGAGCGCCATCGCATACGGAGCCGAGCACGTCTTCGCGCGGCCGAACCAGCCGACGCTTGCCGCCACCGTGAGGGACGGCAACAAGGTCACCCTCGCGGTGACCCCGAATTCGGACTGGTGGCATCCCGTCGACCACGTGACCGTGGAGCGGCAGGTCGCGCCCGTGCTCAACCCCGCGGGCAGCTGGTCGGAGGTCTACGACGAGGACGTCTCCACCGACAGCCTGCGCGCGTGCATCGACGCCGATGCGGACAGGCTGCAGGGCCTGGCAGAGGACGAGGCAGCATGGTACCGCGTTCGCGTGTGGCACGACTTCGAGGCCAACAGCGCCCAGGCGTACGCGGCGCGCGCCGTGCTCGTTGGCAAGCCGTCGGCCCCATCGGTTACTGCGGAGTACCAGGACGCCACGAACACCATCACGGCCGAGGTCGAGGTAAACAGCGAGATGTCGGTCGAGACGTGGCTGCGCGTCATGGCCGGCACCGACGTGGTGGTCGACTGGATGAAATGGTCGCCCACGTCGGAGACGGCGGAGACCATCTGCGCGCCCGACGGCACGCCCATCGAATTCGACCCGACGCTGACATACCGCGTCCACGTGCAGAACCGCACGGTGGGCAAGACGCTCGCCAGCGGCGAGGTCGTAGACTATGGCGATGAGCTGCGAAGCGACGAGGCCACCAGCGGCCGCGTGTCCAGCGAATCCCAGGCGCAGGTCATCGGCGCGAGCCTGAGCGCCGTGACCATCGACTCCGTGACCCTCAACGCAGACGGCACGGGCGTAACCATCGCATACCACTGGGGCACCGACGACCTGGGCAACGTGGAGGTGACCGACATCGGCACCTCAATCGAGTGGACGGATGCATCGGGCGGGTGGATCTCCACCACGGAGCCCTCGCAGCACAAGGCGGCGGACGGTTCCGGCAAGTCGGGCATCGTCTCCGTCGACGGCTTGACCGAGGGCACCCTGTACCACATCAGGCTCCGTCGTTACGTGACGGTCGACTCGCAGGATGGCTATGGCCCAGAGGCGGAGGTGACCGTCGTGCCGCAGTCCACGCCCAGCCAGCCCGTGCTCACCGCGCCTGGCTCGGTCAAGGCTGGCGCTGGCATCGCCTACGCTTGGACCTTCGTCGACTCTGGCGATTCCGCCCAGACGGCCGCCGAGCTCATGGTGGGCGACGATGTCTATCCGATTTCCGGTGCGCAGGGCGCATACGTCCTGCAGACCAGCGAGTCGCAGGCTGGCGCCACCGTCTCCGCGCGTGTTCGCGTGAGCACCGGCGGAGGCTGGTCCGAATGGTCGGACGCGCGCTCCACGTCAATCGCCGCCCCGCCGACGTGCACGGCGGCCCTGACGGGCGCAATCGTGACCACTGCCACGACGACGCAAGAATTCGAGGGGGACGGCGAGGCCGCGTCCTTCGAGCTCGCCTGCCCGGTCATCTCCGTGACCTCCGTCACGGTCGACGGCGCGGCTGCCACCTGGACGCTGTCCGACCAGGTGGTCACGCTCGCCACGGCTCCCGCCGATGGGGCCGTCGTGGCAATCGAATACGAGCATGCGCCCAGCGCCCATGGCGGCGCCATCCTCTCCGCAATGCCCCTGTCGCTCGACCTGGGCGGCACGGGCGACCTCTGGCGCGTGAGCGTCACCTGCGCGCATCAGGCGCGGCAGGTCGAGCCAGGAGGCTCCACGACGCACGCGCAGGGGGATGCCATCGCCCACATCGAGATGGGCGGCTCTGGCGTCGTGCCGTGCCAGCCCATCATGGGCGGCGGCTACGACGTGGAGGTCGTCTGCGTGGACACCGCGACGGGGCTCGAGAGCGAGCCCGTGACGCTGGGGTTCGCGGCCATGTGGGCCAGCCCCGCGGTCGCCCCGACCGCCACCGTCGAGATAGTCGACGGCCAGGCCGTCATCACGCCCGCGAGCTCATCGCATGCGGAGGGCGAGACGTGCAGGATCTGGCGCCACACGGCAGACGGCGCGGCGCTGTGCCGCGAGGATGCCGAATGGGGCCTTCCCTACGTTGACAGGGTGCCGCCCTACGGCGATGCCTGCGCCTACGTCGTCGAGGCCGTCACGGCGGACGGTGACCATGCGTGGTCCGACGTGGCCTACGAGCTGCCTGGTGCGCAGGTGACCATCGACTGGGCCACGGGCTCCGTCGAGCTGCCATACAACGTGGAGCTGCGCAGCAATTGGGAGAAGGGCTTCGAGCGACGCGAGCACATGGACGGCTCGCGCACGGGATTCTGGCTGCGCGGGTATGACCGAGATTACACGGTCTCGGTCGACGTGGTGCGCAGCGACGCGGCCACGCTCGCCGCGCTCTCCGAGCTGGCGCGCCACGACGGAATCTGCTTCGTGCGCGCCCGTGGCTGCGTGGCGTTCCCCGCGCAGGTGGACGTATCCATGTCCACCTCTTTTGACAAGATGGCGGTGCCGGTCGACCTCTCCATCTCGGAGGTGGACGACGACGGCACCTGGACGCTTACCGCCGAAAGCGAGGAGGTGGTCTGATGGACTGGGCCGCAGGCTATGCCTCCGCATTCCGCCTGATGTCCGTCGACCACGTCACGTGGGCCGATGCTGGGCAGGTGGCGGGGCTGTCGGGCCTATCCGCTGCCGCATCCGTCGACGGCGATGCCCCCGCCATCGACTCCGCCGATGCCACGCTCGACCGCTCGCTCGGCGGCGATGGCTACGTGCGCGCCTGGATGGATGCGGAGCAGGACGGCGAGGTCGTGCGCGTGGGCATCGGCACGTACCTGGCGCAGGCCAACATGGCCGACGGCGAGCCGACCGAGACGGCCCGCGTGGAGCTGTACTCGGTATTGCAGCCGGCGGCCGAGCGGCTGCTTGCGGCTGGCTGGTACGCGCCAGCTGGCTCGCATGGCCCCACGGTCGCGGGCGAGCTGCTGGCCGCCGCGCTCGACGCCCCCGTGAGCGTGTCGAGCGGTGAGGGCGGCGAGCTGGCCGAGAACATGGTGAGCGCCGGCGAGAGCTACCTGTCCATGGCCTGGGCGCTCTGCGGGGATGCTTGGGAGATCGTGACGGATGGGCTGGGCAACGCGACCGTGAGGCCGCGCCCCACGTCCGCGACGCCCATCCCAGAGCGCTCCATCATCGGCGGTGGCATCTCGACCAGCTGGGACCTCGCGGGCGTGCCGAACGTGGTCATCGCGACCGACGGCACGACGACCGCCGAGGCCGTCAACGACGACCCGGCGAGCCCCACGTCCACGGTCTCGCGCGGCCGTCGCATCGAGGCAAGCGCCTCGGGCACGCGCCTGGCCGACGAGACGCTGCAGGCGTTCGCCGAGCGCAGCTTGAAGGAGATGTCGACGGCCGCCGAGACGGCCGAATACGAGCGGGAATGGGTCGATGGCGTGCGCGTGGGCAGCCGCGTGACGCTGCCGGGCCACGAGGGCTCATGGCGCGTCGTGGCGCAGCAGGTGAGCACGGGATGCGGCGCGACGGTCCAGGAGACGGCGACGAGGGAGATGACCACATATGCTTAGCGTGACGGAGCTTCGCGGCATGCTCGGCTCTGGCGGCCAGGCCGCCACGGGCGCCGGCACGTTCTCAGCCGTCGTCACCCGCGTGGACGCGGATGGCACCACGTGGTGCCAGGTCGATGGCTCGTCAACGCCCACGCCGTGCGCCACCGACATGGCGTGCTCCGTGGGCGACGTGGTGACCGTTCGCATCGCGGACCATCGTGCAACGGTGACCGGCAACGCGACCAGCCCCGCAACCGACGACAGCGCCGCCAATGCCGCGCAAGCCAGCGCCGAGGTGGCCCAGGGCACGGCCAAGGCCGCGGGAAGCGACGCGAGCGTCGCGCGCCGTGCCGCGAGCGCTGCGGCAAGGCAGGCAAGCGCCGCGAATGCGGCAGCCTCCGAGGCCAGCGCCCTGGCAAGCGCCACGAACCAGCACTTCTGGCAGGATTCGGACGGCGCGAGCGTGACCGAGCAGCCGCAGGATGAGTACGCGCAGCAGCCCACGGGCTGGCGCAAGCTGCTCAAGTCCACGGGCGAGCTGCTGACGCATGCGGTAAACGGAGCCGAGCGCATCTTTCGAAGCGACACGGCAAGCGGCACATTGTTCTACGATGGGGAATGCACGCCCGACGCGAGCGATCTGGAAGACCACGTGCTGGCGGCGTTTACGAGCGGCGAGGTACAGGTCGGCGCCAGCGTTTATCCGCATATGAAGCTCACCCCATCGGGTTTTCAACTGTATGACCGAGGAGACGTGCCATACGTTTCACTAAACGGCACAGAGACGGATGCATCGCTAAAGGAGACTCACGCTCATTTCTTCGTCGAGGATGCTTCAAAGACGGAGTACGGGCTGCCGTCGTACTGTGCATCGGTAATCGCCGTTAGGAAGCAGATTACCAGCACGACGTTCGAGGACCTCGAATACACCTTATCAGGCAATCGCATTATCGTGCTCGCTGAGCCGCTTGCGTACGGAACTGTATTCCACGTTGACTACTACACCTCAGAGCTGGTTCGGGAATATTCCATCGGAGTTCGATCATCCTCGGGCGTCGTCGGGCAAGGCAGCGTAGTCATCGCAGATGGTGGCACGGCGAGCGGGTACCGCTCCGTGGCTCTTGCAGGCGCCACGGCGGGTGGCTGGTGCTCAGTGGGCGAGTCAAGAGGGGTGGCAGAGGGCGAATATTCCCACGCGGAAGGATTGCAAACGAACGCCATCGGCGCATATTCCCATGCCGAGGGAATGGGCGATGGAGATTGGCTTCCGGCGAATGAGGCCAAGGGCACAGCCTCGCATGTTGAGGGTTTTGGCAATACCGCTACGGGCTTCGCTTCTCATGCGGAAGGGCAAGGGAATTGCGCAAGAGGCGACGGAAGCCACGCAGAAGGCGGCGCCTATCTACCCAATTGGTCTGGGATCCAAGTGGGGCCAGCAGGAACGGAAGCTAATGGCGACGGCTCGCATGCCGAGGGCGTAGGGACCATCGCATCTTCGTTCGCACAGCACGTCGAGGGCTCATACAACATCGAGGACGCGAACAACGTCTATGCGCATATCGTCGGCAATGGGTGGGTCGTTGGCGATTCGAGCACCAAACGCTCGAACTGCTACGCCCTCAAATGGGATGGCACGCAAGAGGTGAACGGCAGCACCGACCTCCCCATCTTCAAGTACGCGACGCTGCCAGCGGAATCCTCGCTCCCGCTCAAGCCATGCATCGTCGTGCTGACCACGGGCGAAGTCTACCTGGCCACGTAAAGCAAACGCTTTACCCGCACCCGCAAAGCAAAAAACCGCAAACAGAGAGGGACATATGCAAACGAGAACGTACGCGAGCGAGCCGCCGAAGGCGCAGCGCGCTGGCATGACGGTCTACCTGCTCGATGCCATCGAGCAGACGGACGACGGATGGACGGCCAACGTCTACGAGCTAAACATGCAGACCGTGCTCACCATGGACGAGATTCTGGCCGACTTCGATGCGCTGCTCGCCAAGGCGAAGCGCGCGGAGATGACGGTCGAGGAGCGCATGGCCGCCGACCTGGCCGCCATCCAGTCGCAAGTTGAGTACACGGCCATCATGACGGACACGGCGCTAGGAGGTGACTAGCCATGGACGTTTTGGCAACGGCGCGCAAGTGGTACCAGGCTGGACGGTGGTCGAAGGCCGACCTCGAGCGCCTGGTTAAAGCTGGCAAGCTCACCCAGGAAGAATTCGAGTCCATCGTCGCGGAGGTAGACGGTGAGCCGGGGAACTAAGACCGCAGTCGCCGCGCTCGCCGTGTTCGGCGCGACCATGATCCTGCTCGTATCCATTGGTGGCAACCCGATGGAGGGCGAGTACCTGCAGAAGATAGCCATTGCCATCGCTCCGACGGCGGTGACGCTCTGCGGTGGGTGGATCGCCCAAATCACCAAGAAGATGGAGGAAGAGGAGCGCAGGCGAGACGAGAGGGCGGCCGAAGAGGCGGAGAAGCGCGAGGCCGAGCGCATGGCGCTGCGCGCCCTCCTGCGCAACGAGCTCGTGCGGATGCACCGCGAGTGGGTGGAGACCAAGGGCTACATCACGCTAGAGGCGCTTGAATACGCCCGACAGACATACGAGGCCTACCACGCCATCGGTGGCAACGGCACGGGCACCAAGCTCTTCGAAGACATGGAAGCACTGCAAATCAAGGAAGAAAGGAACTAGCCATGGAATTCAACAAGGAGACAGCAAAGGCCGTCATCTCGGCGCTGGTGCTCGTCCTGGTGGACGTGCTCGCGGCAGTCGGAATCGCGGCAGACCCCAGCACGGTGGCGTCCGCCGTGTACCTGGTGTTGCTCGTTGCGGCAACGCTCTACGGCTGCTGGAAGAACCACAACTTCACGCAGGCCGCGCAGGAGGCCCAGAAGAAGCTCGACGAGCTCAAGGACAAATAGCGAGGCGGTTGCCATGGACGAAGAGGAAAAGACCGAAGACCAGAGGGGCGAGCAGCCTACCGAGGAAGAGCTGACCCAGTTCGAGGCCCAGGAGCCTCATGAGAACTGGTCCGATTACGAATCGACCCACTGAGAGGAGGCGCGATGGCAACACGCTGGGACATGATAGCCGCGGGCCGCGAGGCCGTTGCCCGTGGCGTCAAGTACATTTATGGCGCGAAGCCGAAAAACGGCGAGTTCGTCACGTACAGCGCCGCCCAGATTGACGCGCTGCGCGACCAGTACGGCAGCGACTGCGTCTGGTGGAGCGACGATTCTAAGGCGGGCCAGCTCTGCTGCGACTGCTCTGGACTCATCACCAAGGGCTGCGGCGTGCTGCGCGGCAGCTCGGGGTTCCGCGTTAGCGCAACGGAGGACCTTCCCGTGTCCAAGGTTTGGGACAATTGGGAATACTACATCGGCTGGGCCTTTTGGATGCCGGGCCATATCGGCATCGTGAGCGAGGTCGAGGGCTACTACTACGCCCTGGACGGCTCCGCCCGAAATTCCGTGCACTATGCCATGCCGCGCCAGGGATGGACGCGGTTGCTCAAATTGTTCGACGTCGATTACGACGATGATTCACACGAGGAAAGTGAGGACGAAGTGAGCCCTGAGGAAATCACGCAGGCGGTATTCGCCGGCATCAACATGCAGGACTTCGTGTCGCGCTGCATGAACGCGGCGCCCATCGCCGCCGTGAGCAACGATGGCGGAGATGTCTACCGCATGTACGAGCCGAAGAGCGGCGACCACCTGTTCTGCCAGGCAGAGGAGCGAGACGCGCTGCTGTCTGCTGGCTGGACGAACGAGGGCGTGGCCTGGGTCGCGCCGAAGGGCGGCACGCTGCCCATCTACCGCGTGTACTGCGGGCGCAACGGAGACCACCTGCTCACCGCCTCCCTGGACGAGGCGAACACGCTCTACAAGAGCGGCTGGACGTACGAGGGCGTGCCCTTCTTCGCCAGCGGCGAGGGCGAAGAGATCCACCGCCTTTACAATCCCAACGGCGGAGACCATATGCTCACGGCCAGCGCCGAGGAGAAGGATTCCCTCATCTCCGCAGGCTGGCAGTACGAGGGCGTTGCTTTCCGCGCGTAGGAGGAACCATGCCATACCCTAGATTCCTCGCGGGGGGGGGGTGCGCTGAATGAGCTACACCCTGCTCAGCCAGCCCTCCGTCGTGGCATCGCAAGCGCTCGCGCCGGGCGTGTACTTCTCCCGGTACGGGAAATTGTGCATCGTGTCGATCTGGTACCAGGCCACGCTGGCGAAGTGGAGCAATACCCAAATAGCCACCTTGCCAGCGAATGCCATCCCTGCCATGACGTGCATGGGCTGCATCGAATCCGTCCCAGCTCACGACCTGTGGATACAGGCTACGACCGAGGGGACCGTGCTCATCGGGTCGAATTCCGTCGCCATCACCGACCAGTACGTTTGGGGGCAGTTCGTCTACGTTGCGAGCTAGGCGCGGGGGGGGGTGCGCTGAATGAGCTATACCCTCCTGTCTCCGACGAAAGAGCACCACGACTTCGGAAATGGCGTACATGCTTATCGTTACTGTGGCATGGTCACCATCGTCGGTTCCATCACGATCTCGTCAAGCAACCTGCATCCAACCATCGGCACGCTTCCGGCGGGATGGCGGCCTGGGTACTATGTGGCGGCGGATTGTCTGATTCCCGTCACTCAATCGGCGGATGTTCCGCCGTACGTGGACGTGCTGACGGATGGGCGCGTGACGGTCGAGTCGCGTGGCTATGTGGGGACTGCGTTCGTGAACGTCACGGCGGCCACAGCTTAGCCTCTTGCACCATGCATGCGGGGGGGGGTGCTAGCTCATGGCAATGACGCGGCTGAACCCCATCCAGCAGAATCTCTCATACGACAACGAGTGGGCCATGATGGTCAGCGTGCCAGCGTGGGGCAGCTTCATCCTTTGCGCGAGCCAGGAGCCTCCGTCGACCGTGAACATGACGCAGGCGCAGTACTATCATCCCTCGCGTGGGTGGGTTCCGCTCACGTACACGGGCTCCTACGCTTTCCGCGCAGGCATTCTCCTGCTGGGCGTGAACGGAGACTACATCGCCGAACGAGGCGGCCTCATCACGCTGGCGAATGTCTCGGTGTCGATGACATTCGACTAGCGTCAACCGACGCCCTGGAGGTGGTGGCATGAGCTACACCCTCCTCAATCCATGTCCGGCAACCCTGGGTTCGTTGCTCACGGCAACTTCGAGCGGTCAGTCGACCGCCGCTGGCATTGACACGGAGACGCTCGGAGCTCACCTGACACTCGCCGCGGGCACGTGGCTGCTGTGGGGCAGCGCGACGCTTGGGAGCGTGGGCGCGTCCGACTCGAACAACCAGATCTCGTTCGGCACGGCGTCTGGCGGCTGGTCTGGGTCGCATCAGCGCATCTGGCATGCCAAGTCGTGGTGGACTCAGCTGACGTCGAGCTACATCGTGACCCTCGACGCGTCGACCGAGGTTTACGTGCGTTACTCGAGCTCCGTCGCGCGCTCGGGCTGCAGCTCGCAGCTCCGCGCGCTTCGTCTCGCCTAGGTGAAAAACAAGGAAGAGCCTCCCCACCATGGGGAGGCTCTTTTTGCGTTTGGTGGCGCAATGGGAATCGGGAAATACTTTCGACAATCACGATAAGCTATCACCCACCCACTAGCGTTCTCGTCGTGATTGCGATTATCGCTATCACGCTGTTCAAGCCGAAGATTCAGGAGCTGTGGGATGCGATTGCGAGCGGCATCAACGGCCTGTAGGCGCCTACGCGAAACGCGTGGGCAGTCAACGGTTGAATTCGCGGTGGTTATGGCGGCATTGCTGTGCATTGCGATTGGCTTGGGTGCTTTGTGGCATGTGATGAGAGATGGCCTGTTCGTGAGCCATGCCATTACGTCTGCCTCTCATAATCTTTCCGGTGCGCCAGGGTCGTGGCTCGATGTGTTCGCGTACTGAGCGTGGGCAATCCACGGTGGAAGCGGCCTTTCTTCTGCCTGTCCTGTTCGTGCTCATGCTCATGCTGCTGCAGCCGGGAATCATCCTGTACGACCGTTTGGTTATGCGCTCGGCCGCAGCGGAGGGGTGCAGGTTGGCGGCCACGATGTGCCAGGAAAGCGCTTTTGACGAGAGCGTGTGCTGTGATGTGGTTAAGCGTCGGCTTGGGGCCGTTCCTCCCAACGATTTGTTTCATATGCACGAAGGAACGTGCGCGTGGGATGTGCACATCGAAGGTGATGCGTCGAGCAACCGCGTGACGGTGACGATACGAAATCGCGTTCGGCTTGTCCCCCTTCTTGATGCTGCGGGCGTTTTGCTGGGCATTGCCCCTGATGGCTGCTTGGACATAGAGGTTTCGGAGACGTGCGTTGCGCGCCCCGATTGGTTTGGCGGCTATGCGGATCCCTGGGAATACGAAAGGAAGTGACATGATGCGTGACATGGCGAGCGGTGCCCGCAAGCGAGCGTTCTTTTGCGATGACGGCGGTTTTTCGACGCTCGGCATGGCCCTTGCGCTTCTCATAACCATTTCGTTGGTGCTTACGTCCGCTCAGGTCTATCGTCTGTATTCCCTATCGGCGGAAACGCAGAACGTGGCTGACGCATGTGCGCTTGCCGCGGAAAACCAGGTCGCCACGTTCTATACCGCCGCCCAGATATGCGATGCCGTTGTTCTTTCGCTCACGCTTACGAGCGTCGCTGCCTCGGGAGCGGGGTTGGTTGCCTTGTGCGTTCCCGGCGCGCAGGAAGTGGGGAGCAAACTCATCGAGGTGGGCGAGAAGGTCATTCGCGCACGTGATTCGTTCGCCGACCAGGCCGCTCAGGGTTTGAGTGCCATCCAGGAGATTCTTCCCTTCTTGGCGGCGGCTCAGGCAATGGGCGTCGCTCGCGCCAATAGCCATGGTGAGCATGCGAATTACCTTGCAGTTGCGGTGCTTTTGCCCCAGCAGGGGTACGAGGTTACGCCGGGTGCCGACTTCGCAGATGAGGTAATGGAATACATTGGCGGGCAGGAGGAGGGGATCAAGGAAAACGCTCGGAAGGCGGAAGAGGCAGCGCGTAAGGCCAACGAAAGCAAGGAACGCGCCTTCCAGGCCGATTGTGGCGCTGCCCCGGGCTATTGCATGCAGGAGCGCGCCGATTCTCTAGCTGGTCTTTCTCCAGGCGATAACCCTCTCTATCACAGCGTGGATACGTGGTCGTTTGGCGTGGCGTTGCGGCGTGCGCAAGCGTACTATCCCGCACGTCTTGCCCAGGAGCATCCCGGGAGCCCGTCGGTAGATGACCAGGCGAATTCAGCGCTTCGTGCACGCTTTTATGCGTATGCCTGTTCCGAAATTTCTCATGGGTATGTCAACGAGGATGCGTCGGGTGCGTTTGATGCGTACTTTCCTCATTTGCCAGCCAATACCGACGAGATGCGAGAAACACGGCTCTATACCGAGCAGGTCTATCCCGTTTCCCAAGATGGGCAGGGGCGTTTGCATATGCATGCGTGGTCTGGGTGCCCCTGCTTGGCCAGGGAGGAGTCCGTTGGCGCGAGTTCAATTCAGGTGATGGAGGCATGCGCGTACGAAACGTGCCCTGTCTGCCGATTCCATGCCTCGAGCATGGGAAATGTCGCGGCGGCTTCCACGTCCACTTCGAATGGGTTCGAGCATTATTACCGCATCGTAGAGGAGGAGTCTCGGACGTATCGGGAGGCGCGGCAGGAGTACGCCCAGAATGCCGATGAGGTACGCGAGCCCGTTCAAACGGCATTGAATGGGCTGGGCGAGATGATCATGGACATGGAAAACAAGCGCATATCGGCTTCGCCGCCGGGAAAGTACGGCGTGGTGGCCTTCGTTGTCGATGGCTCTTCCGTGTCCGCCGATGCGCTCATGCCCAATGGTTTCGTGGGCGGTGGAGGCTCTTTGGGTCCACGCGCTGCTCTTTCGGCGGCGACGCTGGCGAGAGAGGAAGACAGTGGCGACCAGAGCGTTATTTCCTCTCTATTCGATGGCTGGGTCGAGCGCATGGAAGGCCCCCTGGCGGGTGTTCTCCCGCAGATGGCGAGCGCGTGGTCTCATTGCCTGCATGCGTACGCAAGGGGATATGACGAGCTGGGGCAGGGTGTGGAAGCCCTGTTGGGTGCGTTGCCTTTGGTGAGCGCAAGCGGTTTGGGGCAATGGGCATCCGGAGCGCTGGATGATGTCCTCACTGAAGTGGGGCTTCATCCCGCTGATATGGCGGCGCTGAAGCCCGTGCTCGTGAATTCCTGGCAGGTTGCGAACGAGGATGGCAGTGCATTTGCTTCGCGCTTGCTGGGCGCGAAGGAGATCGTGGCGCAGATGCCTGCGAGCGCGGCAAATCCACTTGATGCGGCCGTTCAGCTTTCGGCCTCGTATGCCGAAGAGCGAATCGATGGGCTTGATGACACGGTTCAAATTGCATCGTTCGATATTGGCGATGACTCCATTCCCGTAAGCATTACGCTTCCGCCGGCGTGGCGTGATGGTGCATTGGAAAGTGTGGGAGAAGCGCGTGATGCGCTGCGTTCTTTACCGGGCGTAAGCGGAGGGAGCCCGCCATGGGAGTAGCAGGTCATACGTGTGGCGAGCGGGGGCAAATGACGGTCGAGATGGCGGTCGCCATGCCCGTGCTGATAGCCGTGGCGTTGCTAGCGGTGAACGCGCTTCTGTATGTGGGCGATTGCGCGGCCTTCGATCGGCTTTCGCGCCAGGCGGTGTGCGTGTATGCAGCATCTCCTCCGTACGGGAAGACCACGCTAGCCAGCGCCGGTGATGTGGAAGCCGAGCTGCGGCGGTCTTTTTCCGCGGACAACCAGGAGGTCAATGTGAATGCTGAACAGTGTGCGGGTGGGTATGTGCGATTTAGCGCGACGTTGAAGTTCGCGCCAACCCTCTTCGGGCGTTCATTTTCAGGGCGCGTTTTTGGCGTTGAACTTCCTTCGGTGTCGCATACGGCTACGATCACGGTCGACCCCTATCGCCCTGGGGTGATCGTATGAGCGCACAGGTAAAGCGTTTGTGTCTGGCTGCATTGGCTATCGCAATCGGGGTTGCCGTTTCGTGCGTTGCTCCCTTGCTGGAAGCTTCAGACTCTGGTGAGGGCAGCCCATCGGCATGTGCCGAGGAAAGCGCTCTTGCTGCCGACAATGCTGCGGTGACTGCGTTTGTCCAGGCGGGTGGGGATGCTCGCTGCAATCGCAATCTGCCCGAAACCGTTATGCGTGAAACGTTCAATCCAGGCGTGCTGGGGGCTTCGAAGGTTCTTTTTCGCGATGGGGTCGTGGGCCTCATGGGTGCTTGGAGTGCGAATGAAGCGTACGAGCGGGTACGCAGCTTGCTCGTTGCCAATGGCTGGGTCGACGTGAGCGGGCGCGGGGAGGGACATGCGCACGTGAGCGGCGTTACGTTCGCGAAGGCCGATGGCGCCTACCAATGGGCGTATGTCTTCTGCCAGGATTCCGGATCGAGCAGAATGGTGGTGATGGTTCTTGCGTAAGTTGCAGGATGGTTCTACTTCGCTTCGCATTGCAGCGCATTGGCGGGATCGCGTGCGTGGCTTATTGGGCACGCACGCGTCTGGGCGGGTACTCATGCTCGTTCCCTGCCATAGCGTGCATACATTTGGCATGAGCTATGCGCTCGACATCGCGTTTGTCGGGGCGGATGGTTACGTTTTGCAGGCATGTAGGTCGGTGCCGCCAAGGCGCATCGTCTCATGTCGTCGGGCCGTTGCAGTGTTGGAGCGGGCCCATAGCCCTAGGCATGGGTGGTATCGCAGGGGCGATGTCGTAGAGCTGGGAAGAAAGGTTGGGTTGCAATGAAGACGTGTCCGGTGTGCCAGGCAACGTGTTTTGACGATATGGATGTGTGCTATGGGTGCATGCACCGTTTCCCCACTGCTTCTTTGGGTAAGGAAAACCCGTCGTCTAAGAAGGCGGCCGGCTCTGGATCCTCTGGCGCGCAGGGCGCGCCTGCCGTGCGGCCTGGGGCTTTTGCGGTGGGCGAGGACGGCATTGCGTCGTTGCGCATCCCTTTGGGTTCTTCGGAATACGAGCTGTCGGTTCAGGTGCGTCCCGTGTCTGCGCCTGCAGCGCATACGGCTGCATCGGAAAGCGCTCGGGTGGGTGCGCACGCATGAAAAACGCCCCGTACGGGGCGTTTCCTACGAGATGACTTCCTTGTAAAGGCGTTCGCTTTCTGTTTGCAAGCGTTTGCTTAGGTTGTCGTAGGCGTCGAGTAGCGTAATGCACTCGTCGGTAAGGGTGCTTCCGTGTGCGCCATCGCGTACGAGCATTTGCATACCCAGGGATTCCTCGGTTTCCTTGATGATGCGCCATGCCTTACTGTACGCCATGCCCATGCTCTTGGCGGCAGCGTTCAGCGAGCCCGTGCTGCGAACGCCGCGGCACAACGCGGCAATGCCGGGGCCGAAGAGCGCGTTCTCTTCGGAAAGCGGGTTCATGATGGATAGCTTTATAGTTGGTTTCAAGTCAAGCGGAGTCATTGGTTCCCCTCGTAAGTACTAGCTGCTTGCGCACAATTATAAGGCTTTTCCCTTCGATTCTCGCGTGGATATAATTCGGGGGACCGCCTCTGCGATCCCCCGAACAAGTTCTATTCGCTTAGGAATGCGCGGGTTGCATCTTGGATGTTGGGCTTGCCCGCGTCGATGACTTGCTTAAATCGAAGCGGCTTCGTATCGAGCTCGGCGAGGCCAGCGGGGATGTGGCTCTTGCCGGTTTGCTGCGCGATGAGGTTGTTAAGCTCGCAGCCGGTAAGCTCGGCAACGTCGGCCGGAAGGCCGGCATCGGGGGCTAGGTCGTGCAATGCGCGGTAGACGCTCACGCCGAACTTCGCCCAATGCGCGGTGCTTGCCACCAGTACGGGGTTTTCGCCGCGCAGGCGCTCGGCAACCTTGTAGGCAACGGCCGTATGCGGGTCGAGCAGATAATCGTGCTCGTCGAGCACTTCCTTGATGGTCTTCAGGCAGTCATCGCTGCTTACCGAATCGCTGGCGAAATCTCTGCGCAGCGCGGCGAAGGTTTCGGGGTCGACGCGGAACTTCTTCTGGGTGTTCAGGTCGTTCATCCAGCCTGCAATGGCCTCTGCGTTGCGGCCCGTAAGCTCGAACAGCTGGCGTTCCAGGTTCGAAGAGACCAGGATGTCCATGGAGGGGCTGGGCGTGAGCACGAACTCGCGGTCGGAGATGTCGTACGTGCCCGTGTTGATGAAGTCGGTGAGCACGCGGTTCTCGTTGCTGGCGCACAGCAGGCGCTCGATGGGGGCGCCCATCTGCTTGGCATACCATGCGGCCAGGATGTTGCCGAAATTGCCGGTGGGAACGCACACGTCGATGGGCGCGCCCGCTTCCACCTTGCCCTGGGCTACCAGCTGTGCATAGCTGGAAACGTAGTAGACCACCTGGGGCAGCAAGCGTCCCCAGTTGATGGAGTTGGCGCTGGAGAGGGCTACCTTGTGTTCGCTCATGAGCTCCTGCGCGAACTCGCTATCGGCAAACGTGAGCTTCACGCCCGTCTGGCAGTCATCGAAGTTGCCGCGTACCGCCCAGACCTTCACGTTTTCGCCTGCCTGCGTGGCCATCTGCTTATGCTGAATGTCGCTGACGCCGCCGTGCGGGTACAGCACGCCGATCTTCACGCCGTCTTTGTCCTTGAAGCCCTCGAGGGCGGCCTTGCCCGTATCGCCCGAGGTGGCAACCAAGATCAGGAAGGTGTGGTCGATAACGCCTTCGTCGCGGAGCTTCTGAGCGCTGGCGCTGAAGAACAGCGGCAGGCACTGCAGAGCCATATCTTTGAATGCGCTGGTGGGACCATGCCACAGTTCCAGGATGTGGGTATTCTCGTCGAGCGAGGTGATGGGGCAGATGTCGGCAGAATCGAAGTTGCTGCCATACGCGGCATCCATAAGCTCGTCTACCTGGCTTTCGGGCAGGTCGATGCCGAAGGCCTTGTAGATGTGCGCCGCGCGTTGCGCGTAGGGCATAGTGGAGAGATTCAGGATCTCATCCAGCGAGAACTGGGGGATGCTCTGGGGAACGTAGAGTCCGCCGCCGTCGGCCAGGCCCTGCACTACGGCCTGGGTAAACGGAATGGGTTCTTCCGCGCGCCCGCGCGTATCTATATAAAGGTTAGCCATCGTAGCCTCCACTCGATGTTTGGCTCTTTTGCGCAAGTATACTATCCCACGCTAAAGTGCTCTGCGCATTGCCGGGTCCTTCACGAAATAACGCAAGAGAAATAATCCTAGTAAAAAGTTCAAATTATTTTTCAAAAAGGGGTTGACTATTAGTTAGGTTCGCCTAATATATGACTCACGGAACGCAGTTAGACGAACCTAACGCAAACCGTTTGACAATGTTTAACCGAAAGGCCCCATGCACCACCTCCTTCTCGTCTGCTTAAAACGCATGAGGGTCAGGGCGAATTCGACCGCTTCTCCCGGATTCGCCCTCTTTGCTAGTTAGGGGCCGCGTCGTGCGGCCCCTTTTTTTCGTGCGCGGGCTCACAGGTGGCTTCCGCATAGTTAGCCGGCAAGCCCGAACGGACAGCCAGCGGGGAAGAGGACGCATTTTTTCGCTCCGTCTGGCCGTGGTAAGCCATGCCTAAAACCCGTTTGGACGAAAAAGTTAGGTGAATCTACTATAAAAATAATCCGTAAGGGTTGACTTACTTTTCTGGTTCCGCAATAGTGAATTTTGTTAGCAGTGCCTTACTGTGTGGCCTCGGAATGCCACCCAGCCAGTACGTGCCGGAAAGGAAGCTCAGCATGGTCCTCACCACAGTTCAATCGGGCAAGGATTACATCATTCACGCCGTTACGGGCGAAGGCGACACGCGTCTTCATCTGGGCAGCATGGGCTTTGTCCCCGGTACGAAGCTGTCGGTCGTTTCCCGCCTGGGCGGCAATCTCATTGTGAGCGTCAAGGGATCGCGCGTAGCCCTCGACGAAAAGCTCGCCAAGTGCGTTATGGTCTAACGCTACCAATTCTATTGGCGCACTGCTCCTAACATGGGCCCCGACGGGGGCGTATGTCAGGGGTAATGCATTGTTGTCTTTTTGGAAGGAAGGTATATGGCAACCCTCGATTCTGCTAAGCCCGGCGATACCGTTACCGTGGCGAAGCTCCTTGGCCAGGGCGCCACGAAGCGTCGCATCATGGACATGGGCCTCACCAAGGGCACCTCGGTTTTCGTGCGTAAGGTCGCTCCTCTGGGCGATCCTGTCGAAGTAACCGTTCGCGGCTACGAGCTCTCCCTGCGCAAGGAAGAAGCCAGCCATGTGGAAATCGCCTAAGGCGCTTTTTTCACGAAGTCGAGTTAACCCTAGTTAACAAGTAACACGGAGGTATCAATGGAATTCAATGTGGCGTTGGTGGGTAACCCCAACTGCGGCAAGACCACCTTGTTCAACGCCCTCACCGGTGCCAACCAGTATGTAGGCAACTGGCCCGGCGTTACGGTGGAGAAGAAGACGGGCAAGCTGAAGGGTCACGACGGCGTAACGGTCGTCGACCTTCCGGGCATTTACTCGCTCTCCCCCTACACGCTGGAAGAGGTCGTGGCTCGTGACTACCTGATCAACGAGCATCCCCAGGCCGTGCTGAACATCGTGGACGGATCGAACCTGGAACGTAACCTGTATCTCACCACGCAGGCCCTTGAACTGGGCATTCCCACGGTTATGGCCGTGAACATGATGGACGTCGTGGAAAAGAGCGGCGACCAGATCGATCTGGATGCCCTTTCCAAGAGCATGGGCTGCCCCGTGGTGGCCATTTCCGCCCTGAAGAACACGGGCATCGACGACGTCGTTGCCAAGCTCATGGAAGTGGCGCAGAGCTCTGCCGAGCCCCAGCGCATGCATCGCTTCGCTGCCGATGTGGAAGAATCCCTGGAGCAAATCGAAGCTGCCCTTCCCGCAGACGTGCCTGCTCACGCGAAGCGCTTCTTCGCGGTGAAGCTGTTCGAGCGCGACTCGAAGATTGCTTCGCATATGGGTGCTACGCCCAACGTTGAAGCCATCATCAAGGCTTCCGAGGAAGCTCACGACGACGATTCCGAAAGTATTATCGTCAACGAGCGCTACTCCTATATCACGAGCATCATCGATGGCTGCGTGAAGCATGCTCAGAACAAGAAGGAGCCCATCTCCGACCGCATCGACCGCGTGGTCACCAACCGTTGGCTGGCATTGCCGATCTTCGTGGTCATCATGTTCCTGGTCTACTTCATCTCCATCACCGCCGTGGGTGGCCCCGCTACCGACTGGGCTAACGATGGCCTGTTCGGCGACGGCTGGTTCATCGGCGCTGGCCAGGAAGAATACAGCGAAGTTGCCGACGAGTACGAGTCGGCTCAGAGCTCCATCGAGGCGTACACCGCTGCCGCCGCCGAGGCGGGCATCGAAGCTCCCGAGGCTCCCGCAGACGACGCAACCGAAGAAGAGCTTGCTGCGTACGATTCCGACATGAAGATGTTCGTGAGCGCGGCCGACGAGGCTGGCGTTGTCGCTACGTACGATGCATACGACGACGAGACCGGCGAGAACGAGGTTGTCGAAGTTGACGCTGCCGCCTTCGAAGAGGCGCTTACCGTCGAAGAACCCGACCCCACGCAGTATGGCATCTGGGTTCCCGGCATTCCCACGCTCGTGAGCGACGCTCTCGATGCGGGCAATGTCGACCCGCAGGTTAAGAGCCTGGTGCTCGATGGCATCGTTGCCGGCGTTGGCGCTGTTCTGGGCTTCGTTCCCCAGCTGCTCGTTCTCTTCCTCTGCCTGGCCTTCCTGGAGGGCTGCGGCTACATGAGCCGTATCGCGTTCATCCTTGACCGCGTGTTCCGTCGCTTCGGCCTGTCGGGCAAGAGCTTCATCCCCATGCTCATTGGCACGGGCTGCGGCGTTCCGGGTGTCATGGCCTCTCGTACCATTGAAAACGAGAACGATCGTCGCATGACGGTTATGACCACCACGTTCATGCCCTGCTCGGCCAAGCTCCCGATCATCGCGCTGCTTGCTGGTGCCGTGTTCGGTGGCGCCTGGTGGGTTGCCGCAAGCGCCTATTTCCTGGGCATTGCCGCCATCCTCATCTCGGGCATCATCCTGAAGAAGACCAAGGCGTTTTCTGGCAAGGCTGCTCCGTTCGTCATGGAGCTGCCGGCCTACCACCTGCCCACCGTTGGTTCTATCCTGCGTAGCATGTGGGAACGCGCCTGGTCGTTCATCAAGAAGGCCTTCACCATCATCCTGCTGGCCACCATCCTGGTTTGGTTCCTTTCCAACTACGGTGTGGTCGACGGCTCCTTTGGTCTCGTCGAGGACCAGGCCGATAGCCTCCTGGCTGCTCTGGGCAACGCCATCGCCTGGATCTTCATTCCCCTGGGTTGGGGCGATTGGCAGGCTGCCGCCGCAGCGGTCACGGGCCTCATCGCCAAGGAGAACGTCGTTGGCACCATGGGCGTGCTCTATGCGGGCGACGGCGGCTGGTACGCGAACTTCCAGGCCGCATGGCTGCCTGCCGCGGGTTACAGCTTCCTGGCGTTCAACCTGCTGTGCGCTCCCTGCTTCGCTGCCATGGGTGCTATCCGCAAGGAAATGAACAGCGCCAAGTGGTTCTGGGCTGCCATTGGCTATGAGTGCGGCCTGGCGTATGTCGTTGCGCTCGTCATCTTCCAGCTGGCTGGGCTGGCAACGGGTGAGGCTACGTTCGGCGTGGGCACCGTCATCGCCATTGCGTTGGTTGCTGCGGGTGTCTATCTGCTGGTTCGCCCGAACAAGAACGTGAACGACACGATTCGCCTGTCGGTAAACGAGCGGGCTGCTTAATAGGTTTGTTGGCCCCGTCGCTGTCGTGGCGGCGGGGCGTGTTTGGGGGAGCGCATTCGAACGAGCGCGCTCCCCATTGCGAAAGGAGGTGCGTTCGATGAGCGTGGGAACCATCATCACCCTGGTCATTGTGGCCCTCATTGCCATTCCCGGCATTCGCGCCATCGTGAAGATGTTTAGCGGCAAGGGCAGCGCCTGCAGTGATTGCAAGGGATGCTCGAGCGGAAGTTGCCCGTCATGCGACACTGCCGAGCGCATGCTCGAAGATGTCGAGAAGGCCGAAAGGCACTCTTGCTGCCATTAGCGTGTAAAGGGTTTTTCTAGGGGTGGATATCCAGTGGTTTCACGGGTAACTTCGATTGCGAAGAAGCCGGCAACGCCGGAAATACGGCATTCGGTTATAGGCCCAGGTGGCTCGGGCATTGGCGCATTGCGCGGATACGAGCTCTTTTCGGGCGTGCAGGTTGCCACGGTCGATGTCCACTCCTCTGCCTGCGATTTTCGCTCCTCGCGCAATCACGATGAAGGCGAGTTCATCATCTGCTACTGCCAGCGTGGTTCGCTGGAATACAAATGCGACGATGGACTTACGCGCAATATCGCCTCGGGCGAAACGTTCATCATTCGCATCGGCGCCATCGGTCAGGCACATTGCCGTGTGCCCCACGGCACGTTCCATGGCATCGGCGTGCTCGTTTCGCCGGCGCTTCTTAGCTCGCCCGCTCGCAAGATCGCCGATCTGTCATTCGAGCTCGACCTCGAATTGTTCTTCGAAATGCTTTCGGGCATGGGCGATTTCTTCGGCGTGCCGTGCGATCCCGCGCTTTCCCACATCTTCGCGGAGCTCTACGAAATGCTTCCGCCGAAGGACATGGGCCATATGCGCTTGAAGACCATCGAGCTGGCCCTGCTGGTGGTACGCATCCTGCAGGGCGATCGCCGCGTGCGCCTGAGTGGGGAAGAGTCCACCAATCGTCGCGCGTCCGTGGCGTATCAGGCGCAGGAAATCATGATGCGCGACATCACGCGCCAGGCCACCATCACCGAGCTTGCGCGCGAATGTCACACGTCGCCCACCGTGTTGAAGGAATCGTTCAAGCAGGTATTTGGCGTGCCCGTGTACACGTGGTACCGCACGTTCCGCATTCATCGCGCATGCGAGCTGCTGAAGGATCGCCGCGACGATTCCATTGCCGCCATCGCCGCCGAGGTGGGCTATGCAAACCCCTCGAAGTTCGCCAAGGCCTTTTCTGACTGCATGGGCACGACGCCCTACATTTGGCGCGAGAATTTGAATCGCACGAACGAAAAGTAACTGCGTTGCCGTATAGGAACGAAAAGGGCCAGAAGGCGTATGCCTCCTGGCCCTTCTTGTAGGTGCGTCGCAGCCTTTATGCCTGCGGATGATTCTTGTCCATGTAACTCTTCAGGCAATTGAACGTTTCGTCGCTGATGTAGTGCTCGACGCGGCAGGCATCGTCGACGGCGGTTTCCTCGCTGACGCCGATGGCGCGGAAGAAGCCCGAGAGCACAACGTGGCGCTCGTAGATCTTCACGGCCACTTCGCGGCCAGCATCGGTAAGCGTGATGCCGCCTGCTTCGTTCAGCGTTACGTATCCGGCGTCGCGCAGCTTGCCCATCCATTCGCTGATGGTGGGCTTCGAATAGCCCATGCGCTGGGCGATGTCGACGGCGCGTACGCGGTCGAGCTCTTCTTCCAGGTTCAGGATGGTTTCAAGGTACATCTCGGCGGATTCGTGCAGAACCAGGGGCATGGTTACCTCTTTCCAGTGAATAGAGAAGCACGGCCTTGGGGCTGGGCCCCTATGCCCGTGCGCATGATTTTAGAGTAGCTTACCACGTTTTTCGTAGGGGCTACCTCTTGGATGATTGCGGGTTGCAAACAATCATTGCGCCGCATGCTTTGGGGTGCAGCGCCAGTTCAATTCCGCGGCGAACATCATGTTCCTGCTGCGCATTTCCGATGTCATGGAAGAACATGTGAATGCCCGCACGCGTATTGCCTTGCAGGAGAGCCTGCTCACCAGGGCGGAAACGGTGTGGGGCGTGCGCGAGGCTTCTAGTCGGGGCTGCGTGGTGAAGGGTGGCAAGTTCCTGGAATCTATGGCCGTGGCCGATATTACGGTTACGAACTGCCAGTTGGTCGGGTCCCACGTTTGTTGTAAGGTAGCGTACGTGCAAGATGCCGCGAGGAAGCGAAGGAGGGCGGGGCGTGGCTACAGAGAGCGGTTCGAAGCGCGTTTCCGCATCGCGCGAAGATTATCTAGAGGCCATCGTTGAACTGGGCGGAACGCCAAAGCGGCCCATTCGTCCCGTGGACGTGGCGTCCAAGCTGGGCGTTTCCAAGGCTTCTGTAACCAAGGCAGTAGCCAGCCTGAAGGAAGCGGGCATGCTCGACCAGCCCTATTACGGCGACATTACGCTTACGAGCGATGGATACGAATATGGTAGCAAGGTTCTGGAACGCCATACCATGCTCTATGAGTTCCTCCACGACGTGCTGGGCGTTCCGGCCGAACGAGCCGATGACGAAGCCTGCCTCATCGAGCATGACATTAGCGATAGCACCGCCGAGGCCTGGATCGCCTATATGAGGAACGCGAAGCGCGCAAAGTAAGGTGCGCCAGCGTGCGAATGCATGGGGCATTCGCTTCTTTTGCCATTCATGCGGTCTTCCGTGTGGTAGAATGCGAACAAACGTTTGGTATCTACGACACGAAGGAGGCTTGGTGGAGCGGCGCGTCATTCTCGGAATCGATCCTGGTCTTGCTCACACGGGCTGGGGCGTCATCGCCCAGCGTGGCGGCAAGCTTGAATGCCTCTCGTATGGCTGCGTTGCCACGCCCTCGTCGCAGGCGCTTTCCGAACGTTTGCTCAAGATATACCAGCAGATAGGCGCAGTGGCCGAACGTTTCGCACCCACCTGCGTGGGTATCGAGACGGTCTGGTTCGGCGAAAACGTCACCGCCGCCTTTGCCACGGGGCAGGCGCGCGGGGCTGCGCTGGTTGCCTGCGCGGAACATGGCCTGCACGTGGGGGAATACACGCCTCGCCAGATCAAGCTTGCGGTTGCCGGAACTGGCTCGGCCGACAAGCGCCAGGTCCAGTACATGGTCGGGCAAATTCTGGCATTGGCTGAAGATCCGCACCCCGATCATGCGGCCGATGCCCTTGCTGCCGCCATCTGCTATACCACGCATGAAAATGCGCTTTCCGGAAAGGGGCTTCCCGTATGATTTCCTTCGCGAAGGGCGTTCTCGCCGCGAAGCTATCCGACGCCGCCATCATCGAGGTGGGTGGACTGGGCTATCACGTGGGCATGAGCGCGAATTCGGTTGCCGCGTTGCCCGAAGTGGGTCAGCCCGTGCAAGTGCATACGCATCTACAGGTGCGCGAAGATGCCCTTACCCTCTTTGGCTTCGTTTCCATAGAGGAAAAGGAACTGTTCGAACGCTTGCTTGGCGTGTCGGGGGTTGGGCCGAAGGTGGCTCTTGCGGCATTGTCTTCGTTTTCGCCCGAACAGCTTTCGAATGCCATCGTTGCGGGTGACGTAACGGCTGTTTCGCGCATCCCCGGCGTGGGCAAGAAGACGGCCCAGCGTATCATTCTGGAATTGCAGGGCGTGCTGGCTCAGCCCGCCGAAGCGCCCAAGGCTGCCGCGGCAAGCGGTGCTTACCAGTCGGCGGTGGAAGACCTGCTGGCCATGGGCTTCACGTCCGCAGAATCGGAGCTCGCCCTCAAGGGCGCTCCGCAAGATTTGTCCGAGACGAAGCTGCTTCAGTACGCGTTGAAGCGTTTGGGGGCGTAAATGAACGACGGAGTTCGCATCGAGGGCATGGTATACGACGCAAGTTCCGCCTTCGCGCCATCGGCTGCCATGGGCGGGGAAAGCCCGCGAAACCGCATGGCTTCGGCAGAGCTTCAGGAAGACGACCTGTCCCTCGATCGCAGCCTGCGTCCCCAAAAGCTAGCCGACTACCTGGGGCAAACCAAGATCAAGGAAAGCCTGGAAATTCTCATTCAGGCTGCTCAGCAGCGTGGCGATGTTGTCGACCATATCTTGTTCTCGGGTCCTCCGGGTCTGGGTAAGACCACCCTGGCCACGGTGGTGGCCAACGAAATGGGCGCTAACATCAAAACGACGAGCGGCCCCGCCATCGAGCGTACGGGCGATCTGGCGGCCATCCTCACGAACTTGGAAGACGGCGACGTGCTGTTTATCGACGAAATTCATCGCATGAACCGCATGGTTGAAGAGGTGCTCTACCCTGCGTTGGAAGACTATGCGCTCGATATCGTAGTGGGGAAGGGGCCTGCGGCCCGTTCCATCAGGCTCGATCTGCCTCGCTTCACGCTCATTGGCGCCACCACGCGCACGGGCTTGCTTACCGGCCCCCTGCGCGATCGCTTTGGCATGGCGTTTCGCTTGAACTACTACACGCCCGAAGAGCTGGCCGATATCGTTATTCGCTCCGCCGCCATTCTCGACGTGGAAGCCGAACGTGAAGGCGCGCTCGAAATCGCACGCCGTAGCCGTGGCACGCCGCGTTTGGCGAATCGTTTGCTCAAGCGCGTGCGCGACTGGGCGCAGGTGAAGGGCAGCGGCGTCATCGACGAGGATACCGCAGCTCAGGCGCTCGAATTCTTCGAGGTCGACTCCTTGGGTCTCGACTCGGTCGACAATCGCATACTCGAATTGCTGTGCCAGCAATTCGGCGGCCGTCCCGTGGGCCTTTCCACGCTCGCTTCGGCGCTTTCGGAAGACCCCGATTCCTTGGAAGACGTCTACGAGCCTTATCTCATGCAGCAGGGGCTGCTCGTACGCACGCCAAAGGGGCGCCAGGCCACGCAGCGCGCATACGATCATTTGGGCATCTTGCCTCCAGCGGGGCAGTAGGCGCGCTAGAATAGGCGCCATACGCACACGGCGAAGGGGTTGCAGTGTTTCAGCAAGACTATCTCATGAAGTTGATCATGCAGTTTATTCAGGGCATTCAGCGCAGCATGGAACGCGCGAGCAGTGAAAACGACGAAGGCGACCCTGAATCCGCCGCCGATTTGTTGGAAGCCACCATCGGCGTAGCTACGGAAATCGACGGGGGCGTGCTTTTGTCCCTTTCGCCCGATTCCATTGCGAGCGTCCTGCAAGTTTCGGGCACCGACCCGGGGGTTGCGGAGTATATTGGCCGCACTATGTTCCTGGAATCCGATTACCTTGCACGCGCTGGTCGCGCGGAAGATGCCCAGCTTCGCTTGGATCAGGCCCGTGCCCTTGCCGACGCATATGGCTTCGAACTTTCGGAAAGTCTGGGCGGCGAAGGCTCTATGCGTCAGTTTTTGCAGCAGGAACAGGCGGAATAGCCCATACGGACGGGCTGCAGCTCCGTATTCGGAAAAATATTTGCCGCCAGCGGCAAATATTCGTCCCAATATTGTTTCTTTAGTGTACAGTTTGCATTTGTAGCGACTGCTACGCTCAACGCGCAGGCCAGCGCGCTGTGGGAAGTAAATCTCCACAAGGGGATGGATGAAAAGAGGAAACATGGCCGAAGGTACCGTGAAGTGGTTTGGCGGCAAGACTCCCGAGGGGAAGACTCGCGGATACGGGTTCATCACGCAGGATGGTGGCGATGACCTGTTCGTCTACTACAAGGAAATCGAAAAGGACAAGCCTGGCTTCAAGACGCTGGAAGAGGGACAGCGTGTAAGCTTCGACGTGGAGCCCGGCCAGAACGGCAAGATGCAGGCCGTTAACGTCTGCAAGCTGTAAATGCCGGCGCCGAGCGCAATGAAGCCAAATGCGCTCACGTTAACGCATGTGAAACGGTGGGGGTATATAATGCCCCTACCGTTTTTTGTTTAGAGGAGTACTCAATGGAATTTGTCGGAACGTTTTGGTCGCTCGTACCGCCGATCGTTGCCATCGTCCTGGCGCTCATTACCAAGGAAACGTTTAGCTCGCTGTTCGTGGGCATCCTGGTTGGCGCCATGCTGCTGGCATCGTTCGACCCCATCAACACGGTCAACTACGTCATCGCGGGAACCGTAGGCGAAGGCGATAGCGCCATGAGCGTCGGCTTCCTGAACGCCATCAGCGATTCCTGGAACGCGGGCATCTTCGTGTTCCTGGTCATGCTGGGCATCATGGTTGCCCTGGTGAATACCGCAGGCGGTTCGTCTGCATTCGGCTCGTGGGCTGCTCGCCACATCAAGACGCGCGTGGGCGCTATGCTCGCCACGTTCCTGCTGGGCGTGCTTATCTTCATTGACGACTACTTCAATTGCCTTACGGTGGGCGCCGTCATGCGCCCCGTTACCGACGAGCAGAAGATTTCGCGTGCGAAGCTGGCCTACATCATCGATTCCACGGCGGCGCCCATCTGCATGATCGCGCCCATTTCCTCGTGGGCGGCAGCGGTTTCCGCCACGGCGGCCGACCTGGATACCGGCGTTACGGGCATTCAGCTGTTCGTGCAGGCCATCCCCTATAACTTCTACTCGCTGCTCACGATTGTGTTCGTGGTGGCCATCTGCATCATGGGCTTCGACTACGGCCCCATGGCAAAGGCCGAATTCGAGGCGTATCGCAGCGGTCAGCTGGGTGCGCTTACCAAGGAAGAGCGCCAGGAGAACGAGCGCGCTTCGTTGCTCGACATGCTCATTCCCGTGCTGCTGCTCATCGTATTCTGCGTAATTGGCATGCTCTACGTGGGTGGTTTCTGGGATGCCGAATCGGAAGCGTACATGGATCTGTCTGCGGCATTTGGCGGCACCGACGCTTCGGTGGGCTTGCCTTGGGGTTCGCTCATCGCACTCATTCTGAGCTTCGTTTACCTGTTGTGCCGTCGCGTTATCGACTTCAAGGGCGCAACCGATTGCTTCATCTCGGGTTTCCGCGCCATGGTGCCCGCACTTATGGTGCTCACGTTCGCCCTTACCCTGAAGCTCGCCACTTCGGCCCTGGGTGCCGACGCCTACGTCGCCGGCCTTATGGAAGGTGCGGCCGAGGGCCTGTACGCCCTGCTGCCTGCCATCATCTTCCTGGTTGGCCTGGGTCTGGCATTTGCCACGGGTACTAGCTGGGGCACGTTCGGCATCCTCATTCCCATCGTGCTGCCCATCTTCGCCACTGCCCCCGATCTGCTTACCATTGGCATCTCCGCGTGCCTGGCTGGCGCGGTGTGCGGCGACCATTGCTCGCCCATTTCCGATACTACGGTTATGGCGAGCGCGGGCGCGAACGTGAATCACATTCAGCATGTGTCCACGCAGCTGCCGTACGCGCTTTCGGTGGCGGGCGTTTCGTTCGTCTGCTTCCTGCTTGCAGGCTTCGTGCGCAACTGGGCAATCTGCTTGGCCATTGGCGTGGTGCTTGTTATCGTCATGCTGCTCGTGCTGAAACGTACGATTGGCCGCACCGTTACTGCGGAACCGGCTGCCGAATAGCGCAAGCCGCAGTTAGCTCGCAAAACGAATCGAGCCCCGGGCGCATGCGCTCGGGGCTCGTTGCATATGGGGGCGTAGCGTGCGCTACTGAATGAACATCGCGTCGCCGAAGCTGAGCATGCGGTATTCGCTATCGATGGCGTGCTTGTACGCGTTCATGATGTAGTCGCGGCTGCTGAATGCGCTTACGAGCATCATGAGAGTGCTGCGCGGCACATGGAAGTTCGTGACCATGGCGTCGACTACGTGGAACGTGCTTCCCGGCAGCAGGAACAGGCTCGTGTGGGCGGCGTCGCGCGCCTTCAGCTCGCCTGCCTCGGCATCCCAGGCGCTTTCCAGGCTGCGCACGCTCGTGGTGCCTACGGCGATGACGCGGTGCCCGTTTGCATGGGCTTCGTTGCACGCGTCCACGACATGCTGCGGCACCGTATAGGTTTCGGTGTGCATGGCATGCGTGGTGGGGTCTTCCTCTTCCACGATGCGGAAGGTGTCAATGCCCACCTGCAGTTCCACGGTTTCCCAGCGCACGCCCTTCTGCTTCAGGCGCTCGATGAGCTCGGGCGTGAAGTGCAGGCCTGCAGTGGGTGCGGCAGCCGAAGATTCGCGGCGAGAATAAACGGTCTGGTACATTTCCTCGTCGCCTTCGTAGCCCTTGATGTAGGGCGGAAGCGGCGTGTGACCTACGGCGTGTACCGCCTCGTCAAGCGTGGGGAAGGCCTCGGTGGTCAGGTTCACGATACGCTCGCCCTTGCCGTCTTCCTTGAAGTCGATGACCTCAGCGGACAGGATGACCTTGCCTTCGGCATCGGTGAAGTCAACGATTGCGCCAGGCTTCAGGCGCTTGCCCGGACGCACGAGCGCTTCCCAGGCAGACGATACGTTGGTGGCGATCTTGCCTGCATGCGGACGCAGCAGGAAGACCTCGGCCGCGCCGCCGGTGCCTCGCTTGGCGCCCAGCAGGCGAGCGGGCATCACGCGCGTTTCGTTGGCCACGAACACGTCTCCTGGCTGGGCGTATTCGTAAATATCGCGGAAGATGCGGTCCTGCAGCTCTCCCGTTTTGCGGTCCATGACCAGCATGCGGCATTCGTCGCGTACGGGCCAGGGCGCCTGCGCGATGCACTCTTCGGGAAGTTCGTAATCGAAATCGCTGGTTTTCACTATGCCTCTTCGCTTTCTTCGGATGGTATGTGTTGCATGGTTGCATGCTCGGGTTGTGCTTGAGCTGCGGCTTCGGCCTTGGCAGCTGCGCGGGCGGCATTGCGGGCCGCCTTCTTTGCGCGCTGCTTCGCATCGTATGCCGCGCGTTTGGCGTTGCGCTCGGCGCGCTCGTGGGCTTCGGCTGCCTCGCGCTCTGCGTTCTGGCGCGCTCGTTGGGCCTTGCGGGCCGCGCGTTCGGCATCGGCCTCTGCCTTGGAATAGGCGCAACCGCAGTAGTTCTGGCGGTACATGCCCGCCTCGCGGCTGCGACGAGTTGCCTCGGGGTAGTATGGGCGGAAGTCTTGCCAGATGGGGGTAAGGTTCCAGCGGTCGCAGACGTCCACGAGTTCTTCGTGGCAGATGTCGAACAGCTGGTAGGGGCTTACCGCCAGGGTGGTGGACAGAGCTTCGAAGCCATGCGTCGCCGCGTAGGCTGCGGCCTCTTCCAGGCGCATGTGATAGCAACGGCGGCAGCGTTCTGTGCGGGGGCCGCCCGTAAGCTGGATGACGCCGGCGAATTCGTGCCATGCCGCAGGGTCGTAGGGGAAGTCCACGACGGGAATACCCTCTTCGTTAGCCCAGGTGAGCAGCGTCTGCAGGCGATGGTCGTATTCCTCGCTCGGCTGTATGTTCGAGTTCGCGAACGCGATGGTGATGTCGTGCCCCTCTTCCAGGAGCAGGCGCACGGGTTCGAGCGAACATGGTCCGCAGCAAGCGTGTAGCAGTAGTTTCATGCGAGCCCCTTCCCGTGTGTCGCGCGCGTTCTTTCCGTTCGCCATACTAGCACGCGCCCTTTGCGCGAACCCGTCCTGCCACAGTATGAGCATTCTGCAGCGTGCTCGCGTAAGGTGCGTTGCGTCCGCGTCCCTGTCTTGGCTTCCTTTTTCAGAAAAGGAAGGGTTTTCGGCTGAAATGCGGCTTGATTTCCAGCCTTTAGATCTCCAACCTGGGGAAACGATACCTCCGCATGTTGCCGGGCTTGCCTTTTCTGAAAAAGGCACTGCACTATGGGGTGCCTACCCGTTTCCGCAGTTTTCGCGTGGTCGCTTTGTTCGTGGCCGTACGTGTGCGAGTATCGAATACGAGAAACAGGAAAGGGGTGTGCGCATGACTGCATCGGCGCCATATGACGCGATATTCTTTGACATGGACGGCACGTTGCTGCCCATGCCCGTGCGTCAGTTTCTCGATCGCTATTACGAAATCTTAGAGCGCAAGCTGCGTAACGCTGGTAAGGATGCCAAGCTCTACATCCACTGCCTCGATCGCGGTATGCATGCCATGAGCAGCCATTCCCCCGAGGAAACGAACGCCGATGCGTTCTGGCGCATGTTCGCGCAGGCGCACGAAGACGAGGAATGCCCGCTGAACGCCCGCGAGCTGGCGGAAGCGCGTGACTTCTTCTTCGATTTCTACCAGAACGATTTCGACGAATGCGGGCGCGGCATCGTCCCAAATCCGCATGCGGCCGAAGCGGTGCGCATCCTTGCGGAAAAGGGATACCCGCTGTACCTGACCACCATGCCGCTGTTCCCCTTGGAGGGCGTGCTTGCGCGTCTGCGCTGGGCAAACGTCGATCCGTCCTATTTCGCGCGCATCACGCGCTTCGACAACAGCACGGCGGTAAAGCCCCAGACGGCCTACTACTACGAGAACCTGGCCATCGCGGGTGCCGAACCTGGCCGCGTGCTTATGGTGGGGAACAACACCATCGACGACCTGGCGTGCCTGGAAACGGGCATGGATGCCTACCTGGTCACCGACGACCTCATCAACGATAACGGCTTCGATATTGCCACGGTGAAGCATGGAACCATGGAAGAGTTCGCTGCTTGGGTGCGTGACCTGCCCGTTTGCGAGAGTAAGCGCGCTTTGGAGGGCTATCCCGATCGCTCTCCGCTCGACGGCGGCATCAGCATCGCGCATGGCCGCGACGCCATGCCTCAGCCCCTGTGGGATGAGAATGAACGCATGAGGATAACAACCACGGCTTCCTAGCCGTTGCAACTAACGGAAGATAGAAAGAAGACTATGGCCCTATTTGACGTAACCATTGAGGCGCGCAGTGGCAACGCCCGCGCGCTCACGTTCGAAACGGCGCACGGAACGGTGCGCACGCCCATGTTCATGCCCGTTGGCACGCATGCCACGGTGAAGGGCATTACCGTCGACGTGCTGCACGAGCTGAAAAGCCAGGTCGTGCTTGCGAATACCTATCATCTGTACATGCGTCCCGGCGTCGAGATCATCGAAGAGGCCGGTGGCGTGCAGAAGTTCATGAACTACGACGGCCCCATGCTCACCGACTCGGGCGGATTCCAGCTGTTTAGCCTGAATCACATGATGAAGACCGACAACGACGGCGTGAACTTCAAGGCGCTCGATTACGACGGCAGCAAGCATCGTTGGACGCCCGATATCAACATGGACATCCAGCAGCGCATTGGCGCCGACATCGCCATGCAGCTCGACCAGTGCATTGGCTATCCGGCCGAAAAGCACGACGTCGCCGCGTCCACGAAGCTTTCCTGGGAATGGGCCGAGCGTTGCCTGATGGCGCATACACGTCCCGATCAGGGCCTGTTCGGCATCGAGCAGGGTGGCATGCATATGGATCTGCGTCTGGAGAGCGCGAAGCGCCTGATGGAAGCGGAAGAGCGCGCCAAGGCGGCGGGCATGCGCGGGTTTGCCGGCTTCGGCATTGGCGGCTATTCCGTGGGCGAAGACCACGAGGTCATGTTCGAAACGCTGGGCGAGGCCACGCGTGCGCTTCCGGAAGATCGTCCCCGCTACCTCATGGGCGTGGGCAATCCCACCACGCTCGTGCGCGCCGTGCGCGAGGGTGTGGACATGTTCGACTGCGTGCTTCCCACGCGTACGGGCCGCATGGGCACGGCGTTTTCCAGCCAGGGTCGCATGAACCTGCGCAACGCAAAGTACGCGCACGACTTCACGGCGCTCGATCACGAGTGCGATTGCCCTGTGTGCCGCAACTACAGTCGCGCGTACCTGCGTCACCTGGTGAAGCAGAACGAGATGCTGGGCGGCATGCTGCTTTCCGAGCACAACCTATACTTCCTCATCCACCTTATGGAAAAGGCGCGCGAAGCCGTTCTGGCCGATGCGTACGAGGAATTCTACGAGGCGTGGATGGCCAGCGCGGGCGCGAACGACTACTAGGATCGCTCCGCACCGCGTGGGCCAACGTAATTGCTACTTCGATGGGCTCCAATGGGGCCCATCGCGCGTTATGCGGTTGGAGCGTTCTCCTTGTTGTGACATAATGCAATGTTAACCGCGGTTTTGTATGCGGTTAAACGGGGCAAGGGGCCCCGAATACGGGAAACAAAGGGAATCTAATGGCAGAATCTAATACCAAGAAGCGCAAGCATGTAAGCGGCAACAACCGCCGCAACGTCTGGCTGCTCATCTTGCTCACCCTCCTCGTGGTGGGCTCGGTGTTCATGTTCATGCCGCCGCAGGAAAAGATCAACCAGGGCCTGGATATCCAGGGCGGTCTTTCCGTGGTGCTTACCGCAAACAGCACCGATGGCGACAGCGTGAGCCAGGAAGACATGGAAATCAGTCGCGACATCATCGAGTCGCGCGTTAACGCCTTGGGTGCTTCGGAAGCCACCGTTCAGATTCAGGGCAATAACCAGATTCTGGTTCAGATTCCTGGCATCTCCGACACCCAGGAAGCGCTCGATACCATCGGGCGTACCGGTAACCTGGAATTTGCGCGCCTCGACTCGTTCACCGATGCAGACGTGCAGCAGAAGATTGATTCTGGCAATCTGACCACGTCAACCACCGTTACCGACGACTACGGCAATACGCTTCCCTCGGAAGGCGGCTCCCAGCTTACCGTTGAAGAGGGCACGTACACGCCCATCGTAACGGGCGCAAACATCCAGAGCGTCACCATCGACAAGCAGAGCGAGGGTAGCCCGTACTACGCGGTCAACATTTCGCTCGACGCCGAAGGCACACAGGCATTTGCCGAGGCCAGTGCCGACCTGGTCGATGACCACGGCAAGATCGTCATTATCCTCGACGGCGTGGTGAACTCCGCTCCCGCCGTGCAGTCCGAAATCACCACGGGCCAGGTGTCCATCACCGGCAACTACTCGCAAGACGAGGCCAAGGCGCTGAAGACGGTGCTCGAAAGCGGTTCGCTGCCCGTGAGCTTCACCTACGCGCAGAGCCAGACGGTAGGCCCCACGCTCGGTCAGGACGCCCTGGCATCTGGCGTGCTCGTGGCTCTGGCTGGCATCCTGCTGGTTATGCTCTACCTGCTGTTCTTCTATCGTGGCCTGGGCATGATCACCGCCGCCGCTATCGCGGTGTTCTCGGTGCTGTATCTGGGCTTGCTCGCCACGCTTTCTCATTTCGGCCTGTTTAGCCTGTCCCTTTCCGGCGTTGCCGGCATCGTTCTTACCATTGGTATGGCGGCCGACTCGTCCATTCTTACCTTGGAGCGCTTCAGGGAAGAGATTCGCTTCGGTCGCAGCGTACGCGCGGCATCCATCACGGGCGTTCGTCACGGCATCCTGACCTCCATCGACGCCGACTTGGTGTCTTTGGTTACGGCTCTGTCGCTGTTCTTCCTGGCTTCCAGTGGCGTCAAGGGCTTCGGCCTCACGCTGGCGCTGGGCATTATGTGCGACATCGTGATGATGCTCGTCTTCAAGGCTCCGCTCATCCGCCTGCTTGCCCCGCGTGCCATCGCGAAGCATCCGGGCTTCTGGGGCGTGAGCGATTGCCAGGCTGCCGCTGGCGTGTACAAGGAGCTTTCGGAAGCCGAAGGCGAAACGGTTGAGACTGCCGTTTCCCTCGAGGCCATCAACTCTGCCGACAACGAGACCTACGCGACCCGCAAGGGCGGCGAGCGCGGCACGGCTGCTGCGCAGGCCGCTTCCAAGGTGAAGGGTCGCTTCATCAAGCACGACATCAACTTCCTGGGCTACCGCAAGGTGTTCCTCACCGTTGCCGCCGTCGTCATGGTGCTCAGCGCCGTGATCATTGGCGTACGCGGCCTGAACCTGGGCATTGAGTTCATTGGCGGTACCAGCATCACGTTTACCGATACGGGCAGCGTGACCACCGACCAGATGCGCAGTGCGTTTGCCGAAGCGGGCGAACCCGATGCCGTCATCCAGACCACCGCGAACAATGGCGAGGCTGGCTTCATCGTGCGCACCACGAATGCCGATGCTGCGGAGTCGGCTGGCGAGGCCATGACGGTTGCCAACAGCCTGGGTCTTTCTTCCAATAACTTCCAGGTGAGCACTATCGGTCCCGACTGGGGCACGAGCGTCATCCAGGCCATGTTCATTGCCCTCATCGTGTCGTTCATCCTGATCATCGTCTACATTGCGCTGCGCTTCCGCCAGTACAAGATGGGCGTTACCGCCATTGTGGCCCTGGTGCACGACATCTTGCTTGTTGTGGGCATCTACGCCCTGGTTGGACGCGAGATTAACCCCAACGTGGTTGCTGCACTGCTTACCATTCTGGGTTACTCGCTCTACGACACGGTGGTCGTGTTCCACCGCATTAGCGACAACATGGAGCATTCTGAAGTGCCTTGCACGTTCATGACCATGGCAAATCACTCTATGAACCAGGTGTTCATCCGCTCCATCAACACCACGCTCACGTCGATCATCCCGGTATTCGCCATGCTGCTGTTCGGTAGCGAAACGCTGCAGGACTTCGCGTTCGCCATGGTAATCGGCCTGCTCGCCGGTGCGTATTCGTCCATCGCCATCGCCTGCCCGCTGTTCGCCATTTGGAAGTCTCGCGAGGAAAAGAACGTGAACCTCACGAAGAAGTACGGCAACGAGGTCGGTCGCTTTGCCACGTCGCGTGGCTCGCTTACCTATGCTGCTCCCGAAAAGGAAGCGGAAGCGGCGAAGCCCGCTGTGGCCGTAGCCGAAAAGGAAGCTTCCGCTCAGCCGAAGCAGCAGGAGCAGGCCGAGCAGAAATCCGCAGCGCAGATTGCCAAGGAAAAGCGTGCGGCTGCGCGTAAACAGGCGAAGAAAAAGAAGACGCATGAGGCTGCTCAGCCTGAGATTCGCATCGTCGATCGCGAGAAATTCGAAGAGGCGTCCGAGGAGGCTGCGAAGCATACGTCGGAGGGCGCTGAAGAGTAGTCGCTCTTTACGTGGGTCTCTTGAACCGGGCTGGGGTGTACCTGGCCCGGTTTTTTCGTGCCCGCATTACGAGGCCGCAACGGAATTCTTCCTTTGCTGTGGTGCCGCCGCGTGCGCGAGCCGTAGGGGCTGGCAAGGCGCTACTATGGTAGTTGCAATTACGAATACGACCGCGCTATGGCGCGTGAAAGGATAGGGTTATGAGGACTGGAAGCGCACCGAATTTTGCCCCGCCCGAGCAGGAGGGTACGGTCTTTACGTTCGAGGACGAGAAGGGCGAGCAGGTTAACCTGGAGTTCCTGGGCCTCATTCTCATGAACGAGGCTCGTTATGGCTTCTTCTTCCCCGTTACGGAAGACGAGCCCGCATTGTCTTCGGGCGAGATTCTGGTTATGGAAGTCACCGAACTTGACGAAGAGGGCCAGCCCCTGGCATTCGAGCTCGTCACCGAGGAGGATACGGCCATCGCCGCCTATAACGAGTTCAAGATTGCCGCGAAGGACCTGTACGACTTCGAATAGGGCATGAAGTTGGAAGGCCTGGATGGGCCCCGCCTGGCATGTGCCAGTTTGGGGTCATCCAGGCCTTTTCTATTTCATTGGGTTGTGGGGCTATAGCCCTGCCACGCGCATCGCGATAACTGCAACGACGAGGCACGCTACGGCGATTGCCCCGCGCGCGTCGACGCTCGTGAATGCGAGTGGCTTCAGCTTCGTGCGGCCTTCTGCGCCGTGGTAGCAGCGCGCGTCCATGGCCGCGGAAAGCGTTTCAGCATGACGAAACGCGCTGGTAAACAGCGGGATCATGAGGCTTGTCAGGCTCGAGATGCCACCCCTCAGTGGGCTGGTGGCAAGCTTCGCTCCGCGCGAGAGCTGGGCGGCGCGAATGGTGTGTAGCTCGGTAACGAACTGCGGCACGAAGCGCAATGCAATGCCCATGATCATGCTGAACTCATGGGCGGGGAAGCCTATGCGGCGCAGCGGCGCCAGAACCGCTTCGATGCCGTCGGTAAGGTCGAGTGTGGTGGTGGTAAGCGTGAGCAGGCTGGCGTCAATGAGCAGCAGCGTAAGGCGAATGCCCAGGAATACGGCGTTGTGTATGCCTGCTTGGCTGATCTGCAGTGGGCCTGCGGTAACGTAGACCGTGCCGCCTTGCACGAAGAAGACGTTGAGCAGGGCCGTGATGATCACGATGAAGAACAGCGGCCCGATGGAGCGCACGGCCTGGGGCAGGGGAATGCGCGCGATAAGGATGCATGCAAGCAGAAATGCCGCGCAAAGGCCCAATGCGGCGTATGAGCTGGCGCAGAAGATGGCCACCATCACGAGCACCACGAACGTAAGCTTGGCGCGCGAATCCATGCGATGCAGGGGGCTTTCGCCCGACCAGTATTTGCCGAACAGCGCCCTATTCATGGGCTGCCTCGTAGAGCGATGCGATGGCGTCTGCAAGCTCGGCGGCCGTGTAGAGCCCATTATGTGCGGGCAATGCCACGCCTTCGCTGGCTAGGGTGTTTGCCAAGTGCTGCGCTGCGGGCACTCCCAGGCCGATTCCCTTGCAGGCTTCCGCATCAGCGAATACCTCATCGGGCGTGCCGAGCGCGAATTCTTCGCCGCGATTTAGAATGAGGATGCGGTCGCAGAAACGGGCCAGGTCGTCCATGTCGTGCGACACCATGACCACGGTAAGGCCCTCGTTGTGGTGCAGGCGCTGGATGAATGCAAGGAATTCCTCGCGTGCGTGAGGGTCCAGGCCCGCTACGGGCTCGTCTAGGATGAGCGTCTTCGGTTGCATGGCAAGTACGCCCGCAAAGGCAACGCGACGCTGCTGACCTCCCGAAAGCTCGAAGGGACTTATGTCGCGTAGTTGCTCGGGGTCGAGTTCGACGAGTTTCATGGCCTCGGCGTAGCGACGTTCGACTTCCTCGCCGGAAAGGCCCATGTTACGCGGACCGAAGGCTACGTCCTCGAATACCGTTGCGGCGAACAGCTGATGCTCGGGATACTGGAAGACCACGCCTACGTGCGAGCGCGCTTTTGTGGCGGCGTTCTTTTCCGAAATGTCCACGCCATCGACCAGCACGTAGCCACGCGAGGGCTGCAGCAGCCCGTTCATATGCTGAATGAGCGTGCTCTTGCCGCTGCCAGTGTGCCCGGCGATGCCGAAGAACTCGCCGTCGTTCAGGGTGAAGCTCACGTTGTGAAGCGCCCAATAGGCCGAGGGCGCATTGCCCCAGTCGGCGGGTACCTCGGCGGGCTCGTTGCGCTTCTTGCGCGCGCGTTTCCCTTCGGCGGTACGGTACGTATAGCTGACGTTCTGGAATTCGATCATGCCTGGCCGCCTTCCCCCGCGAGCAGCGCGCGTACCTCGCGTGCGAGCTCTTCTTCGGACATGCACACGGGTACGGGTACGCCGCGTTTCTGGAGCAGAAGGCTCATATGCGCTGCGAAGGGCGTGTCCAGATGCAGATGCGCTAGCTTGTCTATCTGGGAAAACACTTGGCTTGGCGTGCCGGAAAGAGCAACGGTGCCTGCCTCCATCACGAATACGCGATCGGCTTGCGCGGCTTCTTCCATGAAGTGGGTGATCATGATGACCGTCATGCCCTCGTCGTTCAGCTCGTGCGCCACGCGCAGCAGGCCCGCACGACCGCGCGGGTCGAGCATGGCGCTTGCTTCGTCGAGGATGAGGATGCGTGGTTGCATGGCGAGCACGCCGGCAATGGCCACGCGTTGTTTCTGCCCGCCCGAAAGGGCCGTGGTCTCGCGGAGCTCGAAGCCCTGCAGGCCCACGCGTTCAAGCGCTTGGGTTACGCGTTCACGTAGTTCGGGATTGGGAATGCCCAGATTTTCCGGGCCAAAGGCAACGTCGTCCTCGATGAGGCTGGCTACCAACTGATCGTCGGGATTCTGGAATACCATGCCCGCCTTGCTGCGGATGAAGTACGTTTCCTGGGCGTCGGACGTGGCGCGACCCAGGACGTGCACCGAGCCCGAATCGGGTGCGAGCAGGGCGTTGACGTGCTTGGCGAGCGTGCTCTTGCCGCTGCCATTGCCACCCAGGATGGCAATGAACTCACCCTCTTGGATTGCGAGGTCGATGCCATTTAGGACCAGGCGTTCGCCGTCGTACGTGAACGTGGCCTCCTGAAAGTCGACTATGGGGCAGGACTGGCTAGTGGCCATAGCTATCGGCCTTTCACCTGGCTCTTCTTAGGCGTGATGAGGTTGCTGATGGACTTGTAGACCACCAAGGTGAGCACCGAGTTGATAACGCTCTTCGCAATGTTGAACGGCAGGAGCGCGGGCAGGATCAGGCCGGCAACCGCTTCCAGGGGCATGCCCAGGTAGAACGGATCGATGATCAGGTTCGACACGATGGCGGCAGCAGTCATGCAGACGATGCCCACGAGCAGGCCGATAACGGCGCCGGCAAACGTATGCTTGCGGGCGTAGATGGCGGCGCTGGGGCCAACCATGGCGATGATGACGATGACGTTCATGAGGCCGCCTACCCAGTCGCCCATGATCATGGCGTGGATAAGCGCGCTTACGATGCCCACGACGATACCGGCTACGGGGCCGTATGCGAAGCCGCTCACCATGGCGGGCATGGCGGAGGCGTCGAATTTCAGCCAGGTGATGCCGGGGATGATAGGGAATTCGATGAAGCTCAGGATCACGCTGATGGCGCACATGAGGGCCATGATTACGAGTTCCTTCGTCTCCCAGCGGTTGGTGTTCTGCATCGTAGGCATGCGGTCTTCTTTCCCTGTGAATGCTTATGATTCGCAAGCGCTCATTATAGCGTAGCCATATGCAGGCATTGGATAGGGAGCGCCTGCCTCCGCATACGACACGGAATGTGCGCTTTATCATGATGGGGTGCGCGAATGGCCGTAAACACGTATACTTTTGACCTGTTATGGATATTATCGCGATACTCAACCAAATTGATGCATTCGTATGGGGGCCGGTCATGATCTGCCTGCTCCTCGGGTCGCATCTTTTCCTGTCGTTCCGTACGGGGTTCATTCAGCGCAAGCTTCCCACGGCCATTAGGCTTTCGGTTGCCCAAGATGAAGACGCTGAAGGCGACGTGAGCCAGTTCGGCGCTCTTGCCACGGCACTTGCCGCAACGGTGGGCACGGGTTCCATCGTGGGCGTTGCCACGGCCATTCTGGCGGGCGGCCCGGGTGCCGTGTTCTGGATGTGGATCACGGGCGTCTTCGGCATGGCAACCAAGTACACGGAAGTCTACGCGGCCGTGAAGTACCGCGTGAAGGATTCCCGTGGGGAAATGCTTGGCGGTGCCATGTATGCCTGGGAGCGCGCGTTCAAGCGCCCCGACGGCACCACGCCTCGCTGGGCGCATGCGGGCGCCGTTTTGTTCTGCCTGTTCGCCATTGTCGCTACGCTGGGCACGGGTAGTGCCGTGCAGTCTGCGGCTATGACGGGCATCATCGAGTCGAGCTTCCCTGGCGTGCCCGCAGCGGCAATCGCCATCATCATCGCGCTGTGCGTGGCACTCGTCATCTTCGGTGGCGTGAAGTCCATCGCGCGCGTGTGCGAAAAGCTCGTTCCCATCATGGCGGTGGTGTACGTGCTGGGCTGCGCCATCATCATGATCCTGAATGCTCCGTATGTCGGTCCTGCCATTTCCACCATCTTCGAATGCGCGTTTACGCCCAAGGCTGCCTTTGGTGGTGCCGTGGGTAGCGGCATCATGGTGGCTCTGCAGTATGGCTGCGCGCGCGGCCTGTTCAGCAACGAGGCCGGCCTGGGCACCGCTCCCATCGTGGCGGCTGCTGCCGCTACGCGCAATCCCGCGCGCCAGGCTCTGGTTGCCATGACGGGCGCGTTTTGGTCTACGGTTGTCATCTGCGCTATCACGGGCATCGTGCTTACGTCCACGCTGCTCGCGAACCCTGGAATCATCGATGGCGGCACCATTACGGAAGGTGCGGCCCTGGCAAGTGCCGCGTTCAGCAGCATTCCGTACGTGGGAACGCCCATTCTGGTGCTGGGCATGGTGAGCTTTGCGTATTCCACCATCTTGGGTTGGAGCTACTACGGCAATCGCTGCGTGGTGTACCTGTTTGGCCAGAAGGGCACGCGTCCCTACCAGGTTATCTACGTATTGGTTGGCATTGCTGGCGCCCTGGGCGTGGGCGATGTGGTTTGGACGATCAGCGACATCGGCAACGCGCTCATGGTCATTCCCAACATCATCATCGTGCTGGCCCTGTCGGGCGTCATCGCACGTGATACGAAGCATTATGTCTACGACGGCCACCTCGACGAGGCCGAAGACGTGGAAATCCGAGGCTTCGGTAGTTTGTGTGACAAGGGGCTAGCCTAGGCAGCAACGCTCTTCGCTCCCTTCACGCCCTTCTTCCTCGCCTTCACCGGGCGACCCGGGAGCTGGGGCTGGCAGTCGCCGCACCTGAGCATGAGCAGGGCCACGAGGTTGTCGGTGTTGCGGAAGCCGTAGCCCATCCTCACCGTCACCTTGATCTTGTTGTTGATGGCCTCTACGCGCCCGTTGCTGATGCCGAGCTCGACTGCGGCGATGATGTCGTCGCGCCGGCGGCGCACCTTCTTCTCCACGGCGACGACCTTGGCGATCTTGCAGTAGGCGGCCCTGTGCATCCAGTCGTCGAGCAGCTCGGCGGCCTCGGAGCCGTCGGCTGCCCGGAAGACGGCCCGCAGGTCCTCCTTGAGCTCCCAGGCCCTGACCAGCCGCGAGCCGGCCCTCTTCTTGAGCGCCTCGAGCCTCGCCCTCTGGCCGTCGGTGAGGTCCTCGGGGTTCTTCACGAGCGCGTAGCGGCTGCCCTTGATGGAGGCCGCCTCCTCCTCGAGCGCCCTGACCTCCTCGGGCGGCAGCTCGCCTTTGGCAGGCCTGCCGCGCTTGCCCTCGGGCCTGGGCCTGGCGGCCCTGGCGGCGGCCCTGGCGGCGTTCCACTCCTCGCAGCGCACGGCGTCGAGCGCGTCGTTCATCCACTGGACCACGTGGAAGGGGTCCATGACCCACCTCGCGTTGGGGCAGCGGCGCTTGACCAGCTGCCTTATCCACCTCGCGCCGTCGGCGGTCACCACCTCTATGGCGCGCCTCTGCTCGCGCGTGAGCTCGTCGAGGAACAGGTTGAGCACGTCCTTGCCGGTGCCCTCGTGCGCCCAGATGAGGCAGCCGCGGTCGTGGTCGACGACCACCGTGACGTACTTGTGGCCCTTCTTGTACGACGTCTCGTCGATGCCGATGCGGCGCACGCCGTCGAACCTCGAGGCGCCGCGCGCGGCCTCCAGCTCGGCGTAGACGCGCCTGCACACGCCGCCCACGCTGTGCCACTCGACGCGGGCGAGCTCGGAGACCGCCGAGGCGGTGCAGCGGACCGCCAGCCACGCCACCCAGTCCTCGAAGTCACGCGTGAAGCGCGCCCCGTGCCGCGCCCAGGGGACGGCCTCGGTGCGCACGCCGTGCTCCGGGCAGCGCACCCTGCAGGGCGCGTACTCCAGGTAGCAGGCCGAGCGCGCCAGGTCCATCGCCCTCCACAGCCTGGGGGCCCCGCGGTTCGCCATGTCGTAGAAGTCGCAGGCCCTGCCGCATACGGGGCAGCGGCGCTGCTCGCGCTTGTAGGGCCGGACGCTCACGACGATGCGCTCGGCCTCGATGCGCGCGCCCAGGACGACCGTGCGGGCCAGACCGAGGGCGAGAAGTAGTAGACTCTTCATGCGTCACACCTCTTCGGTTGTCTGAATTTGGCTTAGCAATCATAGGCGGATGACGCGGAAACGGCCCCTCCCGGGGCCGTTTCAGTTCCAGATCGTTGTTTTCGCCCGCTGAGCTGGGCCTATGCCGGAATCTCTCCCACAGAAACCACCGAAGAGCCGGAAATCCCCGTGGTGAGTGCGCGCTAGGGCGTACGGATGCCCGCGGGGCTCAAGTAAACGATACGAGGCGGCTCATGCGGGCCGCCTCGTTGCTTTTCTGGGAACTTACCTGGTCTTGTACGAATGCGCCAGGTCGATGAGCTCCTGCTTCTTATGGATGCCCAGCTTCGTGTACAGGCGCTTCATGTGCGTACGCACGGTGTTTTCCGAAATGTAGAGCTGCTCGGAGATGCTGGGCACCGTGTTGCCTTGGCATACGAGCTTGACCACCTCGGCCTCGCGATTCGACAGGCCGAAATCGCGTTGCAGCAGTTTGGCCTGCTTGTCGATTCGGTCGCGCCAGCCGTTGCTCGTGGTGCTCGGCTGCGAGAAATCGGAAAGGTCGCCCGCGGGCTCCACTTTCGCCTGCTCCATGGGAGGGGTGGCCTCTATTTCCTGCGCGGCATCCTGGTTGGCGGTCTGCGGTGCTGACAGGCGGGGTGCGCGTGGCGTGATGAGCTCGATATGGTCGTCGCTGAACATATCGGCCTGTTCCTTCTTGAAGTCGATGGTGCTCACGAAGAACATGAGCGCCAGCAGGTAGATGGTGACCACGGTGGTGAAGATGATGGGGTCCGTTCCGGAAAGGGCCATCTGGTCGCCCGCGCTGCCGATGAGGAAGCCCATATCGTGCATGGCGTACACGATGCCTCCAATGGACCCGAAGGCGTATACGGGGTGAATGCCCTGGTCGCGTGCAAACTGAGCCGTTTGCAGCATAACGAGTAGGGTGGCGATGGCGTAGAGCGCGTACGGGCCGGCCGCCAACCATCGCATGTAGCCCTCGGGGCAGAGCGGCACGATAACGAGTGCAGTGATGACCAGGGGGAACACCACGCGATAAAGACGCGTGATGCTGAGGTTCAGGCCACGCGCACGCCAGAAATACAGCAAGACGGACGCTGCGGCCAGCATGCCCAACATGGATAGGATGTTCACGAGCGAGCCGATGCTGGGGTTGTCGATGGCAAGCGCGCGCATGATGCCCGCGCAAAATGCCAGGGCGCCAATGGCCAGCGTGGCGCGCATGGTGCCGCGGATGAGGCGAGCGTACACGCGCCTGTTTTCGCGCGGGCTGTCCATGAACATAGGCTGCGCGAAGTCAATTTCCCTGTTCTTGAGCGTGAGGGCTAGGCCGAATAGCGGAAGGAACACTACGGGGATGAGGAATGCGGTAACGGCGCGCGGAATGAGGTAGAGGGCTGCGTAGATAATGGCAGCGTATACGGCGCCGGCAATCATCGCGCGCGTGCCCTGGTCGGGTTCGGTGCTGGCGAAGTAGCGCTGCCAGAGCAAGTAGAATTCCGCTGCGCCACCGCCCAGCAGCACGCCTGCGGCAATAAGCAGCGGCAGGGCGAAGTCGTATGCGTAGATGGATGCGATGAGGCAGATCCACCCGAGGCCGTACGACGTGGAGGCCCCCGACGTGGTAAGCATGAAGATGCGTTGCACGTGCGAAACGTATACCAGGCGCGCACAGATGAGGAACATCACGAAGAACGAAACGGATTGCGCAAAGTAGAACCAGAAGAGCAATTCATGCGTTTGGTTTTCCAGGGGCAGGAACGGGAACACGCCGCCCCATACGCTTGCCGCATTGATGGCTAGGAAGAGCGCGAAGCCGAGGATGGCAACCGATGGCCGCAGAGCCTGTTCGATGCTTTTTCGCATACCCCTCCTTTCCCCCGTAGATATTGTAACCGATGGTGTGTTGCGCACGCAGTATAGCGCGACCGCTTGGGCTATGGGTACATGGGTGACGCAATCTACCTGGGCAAACGGGAAATTACCACCTTTCATGTGACACGGCGTTCCGGCGAACGGCGTAGGGTGGATTCACCGTCGCGTGTGGGAAGGGTATCTGACGCGACGCAGCAGACAAGACGAAAGAGGAGGAGAAGCATGACGGAGCAATCCATGTCCAGGCGCTCGTTCGTGAAGACGTCGGGCGCTCTCGCGGGCCTGGCTGCAGCAGGCGGAACCGCCGTTGCCTCGCAGGAGCTTTTCAGCGCCGGCGAAGCACATGCGGCCGATGCTGACACCATTGCCTGGAGCCAGTGCAACGTGAACTGCGGTGGCAACTGCATTTTCCAGTGGCACGTGCGCGATGGCAAGGTCGCTTACATGGAGACGGACAACACGGGCGACGCCGACTTCCAGGCACGCGCCTGCCTGCGTGGCCGTTCCATGCGTCGTTGGCTGAACAACGCCGACCGCCTGATGTACCCCATGAAGCGCGTGGGCAAGCGTGGCGAGGGCAAGTTCGAGCGCATTAGCTGGGACGAGGCCATTCAGACCATTGCCGATCAGCTTGAGTACACCTACAAGACGTATGGCCCCAATTCCATTTACATTATGAATGGTACGGGCACGTACTTCAGCATGTCGAAGGTTGGCCATCGCCTGCTTTCTCTTGCTGGTGGCTACGTGAGCAAGCTGTACGACTACTCTACCCATCAGCTTTCCGCGGCGATGCCCTATATGTTTGGCTTCGACGAAGAACTGGGTAGCGTATTCAGCCCCTACGACAACGTGAATGCCAGCTCCTTCACGGAGGCCGAGCAGCATTCCGACCTGATCGTGATGTTCGGCAACAGCCCCGCCGACACCCGCATGGGTGGCGCTAACGCAACGTGGGATTTCGCTCGCGCTCGCGAAGGCGTGAAGAGCCGCGGCGGCAAGGTCGTGAACATCGACTACCGCATGAACGAGAGCGCTTCGGGCCATGCCGACGAATGGCTGCCCATCCGCACCGGCACCGACGCCGCCCTGTGCGCTGCCCTCATTCACGAGTTCATCAAGGACGGCAAGGCCGACCTGAACTTCCTGCATACCTACTGCGTGGGCTTCGATGAGGAGACCATGCCCGAAAGCGCCAAGGGCAAGAACAAGTCGTTCTACGCCTACATCATGGGCGAGGGCTACGACATGGTCGAGAAGACCCCCGAGTGGGCTGCTCCCATCACCCAGATTCCCGCTAGCCGCATCCGCGAGCTCGCCAAGGACCTGGAAAGCGCCAAGGCTCCCTTCGTGTGCCAGGGCTGGGGTCCGCAGCGTCATAGCAACGGCGAGGATACGTCGCGCATGATTTCCATGGTTCCCGTGGTTCTTGGCCAGATTGGCCTGCCCGGCACCAACACGGGTCAGCGCGAAGCCGAGCCTCCCGTATATCTGGTGGGCAACATTCCCTTCAAGAACCCCAACAAGACGCAGCTTCCCGTGTACCAGTACCTGAACGCGGTCGACCACGGCAAGAAGATGACTGCGCTGAACTCCGGTATCCTGGGTGCCGACGAACTGGGCACCGACCTCAAGTTCCTGTGGAACTTCGCCGGCAACTGCCTGACCAACCAGCATGGTGACGTGAACAAGACGCACGAAATCCTTGCTGACGAGAGCAAGTGCGAGTTCATTCTGGTGTGGGATACGGTTATGACCGACTCCGCCAAGTATGCTGACATCCTGCTGCCCGACATGATGCGCTCCGAAGTGCTGAACATGCAGACGCAGGGTTATTCCGAGTACTACACGGGCGTTACCGTGGGCGGTCCTGCTCAGGAAGCTCCGGGCGAGTGCCGCAACAGCTACGACGTGTGTGCCGATATCGCCGAGAAGCTTGGCTTCCGCGACGAGTACACCGAGGGCCGCAGCTACGAGGAATGGGTCGAGTACCTGTACAACAAGGGCCGCGACGCTGCTGCCGATCCCGTCGAGGGCTATGGCATCAACATGCCCACCTGGGATCAGATCCGCAAGGACGGCGTGTTCAAGATGGAATGCGAACCGGCCATTGGCCTGGAAGACTTCCGCAACGACCCCGTTGCCAACCCGCTGGGCACTCCTTCCGGAAAGATCGAGATTTACTCCGAGACGCTGGCTACGATCGCCGAGACCTGGGAGCTGGAAGAGGATGAAGAGATTCATGCCATCCCGATGTTCTGGGCGGGCCCCGAAGGCTACGGCAGCGTGACGAGCGAGTACCCGCTGTATTGCTCGGGCTTCCACTACAAGTCCCGCACGCATTCCAGCTTTGGCTTCATCGAAGAGCTGAAGCAGGCTTGCCGTCAGCAGATGTGGATCAACCCCATCGATGCGGAATCCCGTGGCATTGCCAATGGCGATATGTGCCTGGTGAGCAGCCCCGCTGGCAAGATGCAGATCGAGGCGAAGGTTACCGAGCGCATCATCCCTGGCACCATCGGCATCCCGCAGGGCGCCTGGCATGACGCCGACATGGACGGCGACAAGATCGACAAGGGCGGCTGCGTGAACACGCTGACCACCTACCGTCCCACGCCGCTTGCCAAGGGCAACGGTCCCGCTCATTCCATCATCGCCCAAGTGGCCAAGGCCTAAGGGAGGAGGACAAGATGACTCAATACGCGTTCTATCTGGACACGACGCGCTGCACTGGTTGCAAGACCTGCGAAATGGCGTGCAAGGATTACCGCGACCTGTCCAGCGAAGTCGCCTATCGTAAGGTGTACGACTACGAGGGTGGTAACTGGGAAGACGCTGGCGATGGCACCTACACCACCACCGCGTTCATGTACCACATCTCCATGAGCTGCAACCACTGCGACAACCCTGCTTGCACGCAGGTGTGCCCCACGGGCGCTATGCACAAGGATCCCGAAACGGGTCTTGTCTCCGTGGATGAGACCAAGTGCATCGGCTGCGGCTACTGCCATATGGCCTGCCCCTACAACGCTCCCAAGGTGGATCGTTCCGTTGGCCATAGCGTAAAGTGCGACGGCTGCAAGGATCGCGTGGCCGAGGGCAAGAACCCCATCTGCGTGGATGCCTGCCCCCTGCGCGCCTTGGAGTTTGGCACGGTCGAGGAAATGGCCAAGCTGGGCGAACGTGGCAACATTGCGCCGCTGCCCGCTTCCAGCTACACCAACCCCAACCTGTACATCAAGCCCACCGACGATGCCCGTCCTGCCGAAAGCGGCGAAGGCATGGTTATGAATCCCCTGGAGGTGATCTAGCATGGAGGCCGCTATGTCCGAACTGCCTTTGGCGCTGTTCACGGTATTTGCGTCAATTGGCGCTGGCGCGTTCTGCGCCCTGGCGCTGGCCGGTTTCTCCGTGCAGCTCGACGAGGGCCAGCAGGCTCGCGTCGACCGTGCGAGCTGGATTCCCCTGGCGTTTGTGATCATTGGCTTCATCTGCGCCTTCTTCCACCTGTCCAATGCGCTCAATGCCGTGAACGTGGTGGCTGGCCTGGGTCGCAGCCCGCTGACGAACGAGATTTGCGCGGGTAGCCTGTTTACCATCGTGGCCATCATCTACGTGGCGCTGGCGAACGCGGGCAAGCTCTCCGCGGGTGCCCGCAAGGGCCTGCTGGGCGTAACTGGCGTACTTGGCCTGGTGTTCGGCCTGTTCATGGGCCTTGCCTACATGATTGGTACCGTCCAGTCGTGGAATAGCTGGGCAACCATTGCCGAAATGGTGGGCCTCACGCTCGTAGGCGGCGCTGCCATGGGCTCGTTCGTCCTGGCTTCTGCCGAGGGTGCATCCAAGGCCAGCGGCGCGCTTACCGCCATGGGTTACGTGGGCGCCATCGCCGCCATTGCTGGTGGCGCATGCATGGCCGCCATGGTGTCGGGCGAGGGCACCGCACTGTACGCGGGTTCCAACCTGGTCGCTGCTGCTATGCCCGCCCTGGTCATCGGCTGCGTGTGCGTGATTGCTGCTGCCGTAGCCGCTGGCGCTGCCTGGAAGCGTGGCGCTTCCGTGGGTGCCGTGGCAATCGTGCTCGTCGTAATCGGCGCGCTGGCTCTTCGCCTGGCGTTCTATGCGATGTAGCTTTCCGTGGGCCTGTCCATTATGTAATGCCCGGGAGCCCCGACTCCTATCGGGGCTCCGTTTCCTAGGTCGGCCGTCATCCCCTAGACGGCCGACATCATCTTGACGTGGAAGGTCGCCGGTTTCGAGCCGTCGGCCTTCCCTGATATACTGTCCATGCTCGTAATGCAGGAGGTGAACATGGGTAGCGGAATGGAAATCGCGCTGGCGAATGCGCTGGGCGAGATTACCCTAGCGTTGTTTACCAGCTTGGCCCCGGCTTCTGCCATAGCGTACGTTCTCATGGAGCTTCCCCTGTTCAGCCGCAGTCTCCCCGAGGATTCTCGCGCTTCGCTCAACAAGGCGCTCAGCCTGCCCCTCGTCTTGTGCATGGTTGGCCTTATCGCTAGCGCTACGCACTTGGGCAATCCTGCGAATGCGCTGTACGTCATTATGGGCATCGGGCGTTCGCCCCTTTCGAACGAGGTTTCCGCGGCGGTTGCGTTTCTGGCGTGCGCCGCGCTCATCTGGCTCATCGGGTTTGCCGAAGGGCGGCATCGCACGCTGCAGCGCGTGCTCATGATCTTGGTCATTCCCGCTGCACTCGTGTTCATTGGATTCGTCTCGTTTGCCTACAACGTATCCACCATCATTACGTGGGCCACGCCCTTTGTTCCCGCTTCCATTGCCCTGGGTGCGTTTGCCCTGGGCCCTGTCATTGCCTCGCTGGGCATGCATGTCGCTGGGTGTGATGCGAAGTCTTCTCGCATTGGGTGGGCGCTGATTGTGGTGTCCGTTACCGCTGCGGTGGCCCTGTTTGCCGTATACACGCTGCAGATGGGGGCGTTGTCGCAGGTGAGCAATTACCTGTATAGCGTTCGCGACATTGCGCCCGAGTACGGTTGGCTTCTGGTAGCGTATGCCGTTCTGGCCGTTGCGGCTTCGGTGGTGCATGTTCTCTCGTTCAGAAGCAACGTGGGTCATCCGTTTGCCCTTCGCCTTACTGCGTCGATGCTCATGCTGCTTGCCCTCTTTGCTATGCGCTTTGCGTTCTATTTGCTTCATCTTACGGTTGGCCTGGGCGTCTAATCTGGCCAATTTCGGGCTTTTCGGCGCCATGGCTCGGGTATGATGGTTCATCGAATACCGAATACGCGATGAACGGGCGATGGGCATATGACGCAGCACGAAAGCGAAACGACCGGGCGCGGCCTTCATGGCGGCGAGCTCACGAGCAATATCTTCGATACGGCGCTCATCTTCGAGGGTGGCGGTATGCGTGTAAGCTATACGGCTGCCGTGGTGAACACCCTTCTTGAGCAGGGCCTTTACTTCGACAATGTATACGGTTTGTCGGCTGGCGCCAGCAATACGGTCAATTACCTTTCCCGGGATAGCGATCGCGTGAAGCGCTCGTTCGTCGACCTGGTGGACATGGAAGATTTCGGCGGCATGGGAAGCCTTCTGCTGCATAAGGGCATGTTCAACGCGCGCAAGATCTACCAGGAGGCATGCAAGCCGGGCGGGTTTTTGCCGTACGATTTCCAGACGTTTGCCGCCAATCCTGCGAAGTGCACCATCTCGTCGTTCGAGCGCGATACGGGCCGCACCGTGTACTGGACGAAGCGCGAGCTATCCACGCTTGACGAGGTGATGGTTCGCGTGCGTGCGTCTTCCACGCTTCCGCTGCTCATGCCGCCGCCACTGGTGGATGGCAAGCGCTACTACGATGGTGGCCTGGGCGAAGGCGCAGGGTTCATGCTGCCCAAGGCGAAAGCGGATGGTTTTACGCGCTTCTTCATCGTGCGCACGCGTCCGAAGGCGTATCGCAAGCAGAATCCGCACGGGTTTATGGCGAAGCTCACAAACGCCATGCTTTGGCGCAGGCCCCGTTTGCGAGAAGCGCTTGCGCACAGGGCCGATGCGTATAACGCCCAATGCGATGAAATCGAGCGTCTGCAGGCCGAGGGGCGGGCGTACGTGTTCTACGCCGAGGGCATGAGCGTGGAAAGCGGCACGACTGATAAAGCTGCGCTTCAGGCTAGCTACGACATGGGTTGGGAGCAGGCGCATCGCGAGCTGCCTGCCATGCTCGCATTCTTAGAGGGGCATATCGAGCGATAAGCTGGGCTTATGCCCTAGCTGTGCGTTGCGGCGTGCCGCCCGTGCGCGGGCTGGCTTTCCGCGTCGTCTTGCGCGCCTGCGTTCCTTTTCCCGCATAAGCGACGGGGCCGCGGCCGAGATGACTGCGGCCCCGTCTGGGAGGGATGGGATATGGTGAGATGGCTTAGTGGATGTCGCCAGCCAGGAAGCGGGCGGCGTAACGGCCGAACGTCACCTGACGGCCCAGGCAGTTGCCAACCAGGTACACGGGGTAGTTGCCCGCATAGTAGCTGCCCGAGCAGGTGCCCACGGCATGCAGGCCCTCGATGGCGTTGCCGTCGGAGTCGATGACCTGCGTATCCTTGTTGATGCGCACGCCGTCGATGGTGGTCAGCAGGCTGCCGCCGTACCAAGCGCCGTAGAACGGAGCCTGGCGGATGGCGGAGAGGCGATAGGCTTCCTTGCCAAATTGCGTGTCTTCGCCCGCATCGTACATGGCGTTGTACTCTTCGATGGTCTTCAGGAAGTTGGTCTTGTCTTCGCCTTCGAAGCCCAGCTTGTCGGCGAGTTCATCGAGCGTGTCGGCCTTCATGAGCAGGCCCTTGCTGATGTACTTCTCGTCGTAGGCCTCGTCGACGGTGTGGCCATTCAGGGCGCTCTTCCAGGTCATGGCCGAGCAGCCCTGCGTCTGGAAGCGCTGCACGTCTTCGGGTGCGTTCACGTCGAAGACCTGGCACCATACGCCGCCGGGATGGCTTGCTGCGGCGAAGGGGCGGCTATCGTAGTTGCCGCTCTCGTTGCAGAGGCGCATGCCGTGGCGGTCGACGGTCAGGAAGGGCTGGCTGCCCAAATTGAACTGACCATTCGTGGCCCAGGTGCCGGCCTTTTCGTCTACGTAGCCAGCATCTACGCCCGGCTCTACGATGCCGCGGTCGAACACCATCGTGGCGCCCACGGGGTCGAGTTCCGCGCCTACCCAGGCAGCGGCCTTGATGCCCTGGCCAGTGTTGTTCTGGTTGTAGTTCAGGCTGGTAACGCACTTCACCGTCTCGGGAGAGCGTGCCTTCAGCATCTCGGGGTTGGCGGGGTAGCCGCCGCACGCCAGGATGACGCCCTTGGTGGTGTTGTACTGCACGTAACCGTTGCTGTTTTTGCAGATGGCACCCGTAACGGGGCCGTTCTCCTCGCGAATGAGCTTCACGAGTTCGGTGCTGTACGTAACCTCCGCGCCCTTGGACTGGATGAACTTCGTGAGCTCTTCCACGTGATCGATGCGCGCATCCTTGCTGTTGGGGTCGTAGTTGGCCTTTACCACGTGATGGCACTCGGGCGGAATGAAGTAGTTCGTGCCGCCTGCGCGACCGTCGCTGCCGTTTTCCACGTCAACGATGGCGGTTGCGGGTTCGCCCAGGAACTCGGTGTACGTGTCGACGAGCCATTCGACCGTTGCGCCCGAATTCTCGATCCAGGTGCGGGCAACGGACTGGTCGTTCTTGAACGAGGCATAGCGTGCCCACTCGTTGATCCAGCGGCCCTCGGAAAAGTCGATGCCCTGTTCCTTCTGCCAGCGCGAATGGATGGCGCCGATGTCGAAGTGGCTGGCTGCGGGCTCGCCGCCCTTGTCGATGATGGCGAAGTTCGCACCCAGGTCAGCAAGCGTTGCGCCGGCGACGATGCCGCTCATGCCTGCGCCCACGACCAGAATGTCAACGTCCTTGGTTTCCTTGATGTCGCTTGCGGCGATTTCGGGTGCTTCGCCCAGCCAATCGGTCGTCTCGGTGGCGCCTGCGGCAGCCTTGTCCGCTTCCTTCTGGCTCGCTCCCTTCGGCGTGCTGCAGCCCGCAAGGCCGAGTGCAGCCAATGCGCTTGCTCCTGCGGCCCCGGTAAGGAAGCCGCGACGACTGATGCCATGGGTCGTTGCTTTACTCATGTTCAACTCCTCGATTTTGATTCCTCCCATGCCGCGGACGGTTGCCCGCGGTCCGTGGCCCCACCATACGGCGCCTTGCGTGGGGTGGTCACCGCCCCATTGGGGGCATTTTGTGGGCGAAATGTGAATCGAGCTTTCACACCCCACTGGGGTGAACCTTTCGCATAATCCCAGGTGGTGGTAGGGTGGTTGCGCATTGAGCATTGCCCGCGTGAGGGAATCGCACATACAATGGCCCGGGGAGGAATCATGATAGGGAGAAAACAAGTCGCAGATGCCATAGGCGTTTTCAATCCGCGGGTGTTCGCACTTATCGGCGTGTTCGCATGCATGTCCCTTTCGGGCACCATCGTGAATGCCCACGTCTATTCGTTTATCGCCCCTACGTTCGGGGCGGCCCGCGAGCTGTCCACGTTCCTTGGCGGCCTTGCGTTTCTGCTTATTGCCCTATGCGCGCTCTATCGCCCTCACTTCCTCAACGCACGGGTGCTGTTTGTCGTAGGCATTGTTTCGTTCGTCGTTTCGGGTGCTCTCATGTCATGCGGTGCGACTTGGAGCAATGGGGCAACCATCACGCTCGGCATGTACCTGCGTCCTATTGCATCTGACACACTCGCCTTGTTTGCCGCGCTTTCTCTCCTGGAATTGGAGGATGTGAGGCAGGTCGCAGCCGTGGTGGCGTTTGCCCAGCTGGTCGATTATGCTGCGAGTCCGTTTGTCGTTGGGCTCTTGAATCCCTCTACGGGGCCGCTTGCCATCGCGGGGTGTGGCTTGGTGGGCCTTGGCTTGAGCTATCGGTTCGGCCGGGGTTCGTGCGAACGCATACGTAGGGGCGAGTCCGCCCTCGACTTGGCCTTGGCGGATCCCTCTTCGTTCATTGCCCCCAGTCATGCCCTATTCTTCTGCGTCTTTCTGTTCGGCTTGGGCAATGGCTATGCTCTCACGCTCAACGAGATTGACAATGCCCCGCAGCTTGCGGGCATGGAGGGCTTCGTAGTCGTGCTCGTTGTGCTCTATTTGCTGCTCGTTCGCGACAAGCGGCAGGAAGACATGCTGTTTTCGTTTTCGGCCCTGCTTATCATGGCTGGGTTGATGGTGGCGCCCCTTGTGTTTGGGTTCCATGCCGGCTCTACGGCCCCGAATACGCTTATTCATCTTGGCTACGAGACGTTCTCCGTGTTGTTGTGGATGGTGTTTTGGGGCATTGGCAGGCGAAGCTTCTTCAGCTTTCTGCCCGTTGTGTGCATCGCCCGCATGGCGAGTAGCGTCGGCACCGATGTCGGTGCCGTGCTCGGTCATACGTCCAATGGGTTTCTGCCGGGCGATCCGTTTACGGCGGCGACGTTTGCGCTGGTCGTGGCCTTTTTGTTCTTCGCGTTCCTATGGGTTGCATTTCGCTCGTTCAGTTTTACCGACACCATCAATGGCGTGATGGAGCTGCCGCGCAAAGCCGTGTCCGTGCATCCCGAGGCGCCTTTGAGCGATGGGGAGGGGGCCGGGGAGGGCGTCGACCCATGGCAAGAGCGCTGCGAAACGATCGCTCGCAAGGCGGGGCTTACTCCTCGCGAGACCGAGATCTTCATCATGATGGCGCGCGGACGCAATGGACGCTTCATCATGGATCACTTCACCATTTCGCGTAACACCGCGAAGAGCCACATCAAGCATGTCTACAGCAAGCTGGGCGTGCATTCGCATCAGGAGCTCATCGATCTGGCCGAGCGAAGCTAGCGGAGCACTATCGCACTTTACTGTGGTACATCGCCGCGTAAAGGACGCCTCTGGCAGAATTTTAACACCCCGGAAACCTGCGGAAAGCTATTTGCTCGCTACAATAGGCGAAATTTTTCCCGGAACAGCTAGGGGCTTCCATGGATTTCATTACGGCATTTAGCGACATCGTCAGCGAAATCGACTCGTTCGTGTGGGGCTGGGCGATGATCGCCTTGCTCCTGGGCACGCACATCTACAGCACGGTGCGAACCAAGTTCATCCAGCGTAAGATCGGAACGGCCATCAAGCTTTCGTTTTCCAGCGACGATGCCGATGCGGAAGGTGACGTAAGCCAGTTTGGCGCCCTTACGGCGGCCCTTGCGGCCACCATTGGCACGGGCAATATCGTGGGCGTGGCAACGGGCCTGCTCGCAGGTGGTCCGGGTGCCATCTTCTGGATGTGGATTACCGGCGTGTTCGGAATTGCCACGAAGTATGCCGAAACGTACATTTCCGTGAAGTATCGCGTGCGCGATGCAAATGGCGAAATGCTTGGCGGTGCCATGTACGCGCTCGAGCGTGGCCTGAAGCACAAGAAGCTCGGCCGCGTGCTGGCCGTGCTGTTCGCCGTGTTCGCATTTGTCGCCAGCTTTGGCATCGGCGCATCGGTGCAGTCGAACGCCCTGGCCGGCGTAGTGACCGCCTACATTCCCGACTTGCAATCGGGTGCCCAGGCCACGGGCGCTAATGCCATGATTGGCGTCTTTCTGGTCATTCTGGTGGGTGTGGTCATCCTGGGCGGCATCAAGAGCGTGACGCGCGTCACCGAGCGCCTGGTTCCTCTTATGGCTGTGCTGTATGCTGCGGGATGTCTCGTCATCATCTGCATGAACGGCCAGTACGTAGTTGAGGCCGTGAGCCTGATCCTCACGTGCGCATTCACGGGCCAGGCGGCGTTTGGCGGTGCCGTGGGCAGCGGTATTGCACTGGCCTTGCAGTATGGCTTCAAGCGCGGCCTGTTCAGCAACGAGTCTGGCTTGGGCTCTGCTCCGTTGGTTGCCGCAAATGCGACCACGAAGAATCCCGCACGTCAGGCGCTCGTTTCCATGAGCGGCACGTTCTGGGATACGGTAATCATCTGTGCCATTACGGGCATCATGCTCGTTTCCACCATGCTGGCCAACCCCAGCATCGAGGCGGGCATCCTGGCGGGCGATATCACCGCGGCCGCCGAGCTTACCACCACGGCTTTTAGCTCCATTCCCG